>CAZXLQ010000372.1:0-4119 GCA_964641945.1 uncultured Clostridia bacterium | reverse complement strand
GGTCCCCGTCGGCCGCAGGCCGACCCGGAACCGCGAACGCAGTGAGCGGCCGGCCTTTCATCTCCCGCCAAGGGGTTGTACGGCACGCACCATCCATCTGCATCCGCCACGACCGGCTCGAGTACTCAGACGGGACACGCTCCTCGCTTCGCTCGGGGTTCTGGGTCAACGGCGGCCGGATCTCACGGCCCATCAGAAGCGCCGTACCTCGAGACCTAGCTACTCGTCGACCTCTATGGAGCTATGCCGCTTCTTCGTCTCGGTGATCTCGCGGTCGCCCTCGACAACAGATGTCAGTACGAACGTTGCCGTCCCCTTCGGCGATTTCATCACGGCCTTCACCGGAATCCGCTTAGAGTCGTCCGTGAACCAGATGTGAAGTTCTCCGTCCCGGCGAATGAATCGCCCGCCGAAGATCCGTGCATCAACCCGGAGCGTGTCGTACTTCCGACCCTCGACCTCAATCTTCTCCTTCCCGATCAACGCGACGCCCACGTCATAAGTCTGGCCACGATCGCTGATGGGAAATCGCACTTCCCTGCCCGCGTTTTTCAGTTTCCGGGTCCGGGCAAAATAAATCGCCGAAACCACGTCCTGAACCCACGGTCGGGTGGGCTGCTCGATCGACGTGCCGACATCGCCCTGCGCAGCCGGATTGCGAACGTTGAATCGGACCTTTGCCGCGTTGCGGTCAAAGAGCGCTTCCTCGAACGATCGGACGTCGTTCTCGTGAAGCACCTTGATCGACGAGTAGATGAACAGATCGTTGCGATCAGCCAGCGTCGTGAACGTGTCGTTGATCTTCACGCCAAACAGGCTGGCCAGTGCGCCGCGCGAGACGGCATTCACTTCGAACTTGATGTGCTCGTCACTTCCATTGGCCGCTCCGACAATGAACGTCAATTCGCCGACGTTGGCCGAGATCGGAAACCTCGAAAACTTGACGTCGTAGGTCAACCGCTCGCCATAGCGAAACGGCAACGGATGGCGCAGACCGAACGAACGTGACTTCGGAGCTTTGGTTGTCGCGTCGGAGCCTTCCGATCGCGCAAACACCGGAGCCGTCGCAACGACAGCGAGGGCCAGCGCAACCGACAACAATCGTCCAACCGGACCTCTCGATCTCGTCGTCATGGCATCACCACCATCTTTGCCGCCAGGATTCCGAAGACGGCCAGCAGCCCGATCGCTGCCCGATACTCACGATAGCGCAGGTACAACGAGGCATCAAACCGGACCCTTCCGGCTTCCACGGAGCATCCAGGCGTGAGCCGGGGCGCGAAGAGCGGCACGGCTCGTGCCCAGTCGTCATAGGCATCAGGAAACAGCGTGCGCATCGTCTCTACCTCCGCGACCATCACCGGGACGTAAACGGCGAGATAGGCCGCCGCGATCGCTATGGCCAGCCACCAAACCCCGCCTGCCAGCGCCACGCCAGCAACGAGCAGAAACGTCCCGAGGTAAAGCGGGTTGCGCGTGTGCGCATACGGTCCGGATGTCGTGAGCTCAGCCATTTTTCGCAGGTGACCGCTGGCCCAAGCCCGAATCAGGAGCCCGACGGCCGCGATGACCGCTCCTGAAACAAGGCTGATGAGCGTCGGCTTCGCAAACACGAGGAACAACGGTGCAAGTACGAACCCGAGGGGTACGCGCATCCGTTGGGCCAGTCGTCTGAGGTCGGCCGCGGTCACGTCGTTTGAAGCCTCGCGTCGACGAGTCGTTGTACCGCCTCCACGGGAATCTCCATGCAGATCCACTTGTCACACGAACGGCGGTAACAGTCCGTCCGGCAATCGATGTCGTTTCGCCCAATCGTCCGGTCGCGCGGATCGAAGGGTCCGTTCCGCAAGGGGCTCGTGGGACCGTAGAGTCCGACGATCGGCGCGCCGGCTGCCGCGGCGAGATGCAGCGGTCCGGTGTCTCCACCTACGAAGACCCTTGCCTTTCGAGCAAGCGCGACGAACTCGACGAGCGAGCAACGAAACGGAATCGCATTCCCACTCGCGCTCGCGGCCGCCACCTCGCCGGCAAGCTCGTCCTCGCCGGGTCCGTACGTCACGAGCGACGCTACCCCCTGCGACGCTCGGATCGAATCGGCGAGCCTGCCGAACGAAGCCGCCGGCCAGAGCTTGGTCGGCCACCCGCCCCCTGGATTCAGGATCGCGTAGCCCTCCGCGGGTGCCCGGGCATTCATCGCGTCTACCGCGGCATCAGGAACCTCGATCGGAAAGACATAGTCGCCTGCCGCCTCGACGCCGAGCGCTCGAACGAGCTCGATGTTCTTCTCGATGATATGCCCGCGGTCGTCCACCGGTACCTGCTCGGTCAGAAACACGCGACTCGCCGGCTCGCGAAGCGCTTCGCTCGAGAATCCGATTCGTCTCGGCGCACCTGAGGCAAGAGAGACGAAGCCGCTCTTGATGAGTCCCTGGAAATCGATCGCCACGTCGACCGGTTCGCTACGCAGACTCGAGAGTCGCGATCGAAGCTCTTTCTGAGTCTCGATCCGAAGAAGGCTCTTGCGCCAGGATCGGGTGTCTATCTCGATGAGCCGATCGATTGCAGGCGAGTCGCGCAGGATAGCGGCCGCAGCCCGCTCGACGACCCACGAAATCCGAACGTCGGGCATCTCGCGACGAAGCGCGGCGACGGCCGGCAACGTGTGAACGACATCGCCAATCGCACTGAGTTTGACGATCAGTACGTGCACTGTCAGCCCTTCATTCGCTCGAGGACTTCGCTAGTCGAATGGTCCTTCGGGTCGCCGACGATCGCCACACGACCGCCGTATTCGGCAACGATAGCCCGCTCGGGAACGGTTTCCGGAGTGTAGTCGGTTCCCTTGGCGTGGACGTCCGGGTGAATTGCGCGCAATACCGGCTCGACCGTAAGCGTCTCGAAGATCGTCACGAAGTCAACGCCCTCGATTGCAGCGAGAATTTCGGCCCGTTCCGTCGCCGGCATGACCGGACGCCCGTCGCCCTTGAGCTGCCGTACCGCGTCGTCGCCGTTGACCGCGACGACAAGGATATCGCCCTCGGCACGGGCGCCCTGCAGGTAACGCACGTGGCCGACGTGGAGCACGTCGAAGCATCCGTTGGCGAGAACGATCTTCTCACCCCGGGCGCGGAGTGCTTCCACCTCCGACGCCAGTTCGTCGAGTGCGATCGTTCTTCCCATCGATCCCCCGTACGCGCAGCCGTCCACGATCTCCGTTCGCGTCTAGAGCGGAATGAAGTACATCACCCATCCGATGACGAGTCCGATGAAGATGAACGCGGCAAAGACCTTCACACCGTACAGCGTCTTGGCACGCGCGTCGTGTCGCTCAGAATCGATCACCGCCATCACGGTGGCGACGACAGCGGCAAAAATAGCCATCACGAGAAGATGCACGCTAGGGCTTCCTCCCGACCGCCACGTCGTAGGCGTCGAGCGCCGCCAGGTAGTTCAACAGTCCGACGACGTGGAGCAGGCTCGTGCCGTATTCGTAAGTCGGATTCTTGGCAGCCACGTCAATGCCGACGTGGGCGAGCAGACACCCGAGATAGAGCAAGCCAGAACCGGCGTCGGCGAACACGAAGAAGAAGGAAAGCCGGTTCTCGAGGTCGATGGTCGCGAGCCGCCCATGCAGCAGGATGCCGAGCGTAAAACCGCCGATCAGAACGACCGCGAGAAGGGCTCCCCGCCGGAAGCGGCCGGACAGGAAGTGCCCGGCGCCCGGAAAGAGCAGCGCGACGACGAACGCCACGACGCCCTTCGGCGACAATCCCGCATCAGTCGCGGATTCTGCGACATGCGGACTGCCACCGGTCTCCTGCTGAACGTCCAAGAAGCGCCTCCCGGGAACCCATTGATTCGCGAACGGGCATTCTAGGAGCGTCCCGGGGTTCCCGCAAGCCGCTGTGCGAACGCCGAGGTCAGTACCGCACGCCGTACGGTCGACCTGCGGCGCTCGACAGCGTGTCGCCGTTTGGACGGACGACACGACACGGTCGTGGTTGCCCGCCGCTCCTGCTGCGGCAGCGGTACTGTGTCCTTGCCGTTCGACGGTAGTGGGTCACTTTCGATGAAGATGTTCCTCTTGCGACTATGCGTCTTCCCTTTGCGCCTCTGCGA
>CAZXLQ010000371.1:0-4123 GCA_964641945.1 uncultured Clostridia bacterium | reverse complement strand
GGCCGCGAGGGTCAGGCGCTCAGGGTTGAACCCACTGACAGCGAACCTTGAGGAAAAGAGTGAGCTGAACTGTTGGCTCGATGCCGGCTGGATTGATGACGGCGTCGAAGGTCTCGTTCGTGAGCGGATCGTAGTATGACGTGCTCGACTTGCGCCGCTCGACGACGCGAGCCGTCGAGGCTTCGCCCGCTTCGTAGGCCGTGTACGTCTTGTAGAGGTCGCCGGGCGAAAACGCCGCGTAACGCTCTTCGGCGACCGACTTCGTCCGAAGCGCTACGCCGAGTTGCAAGTTGTAGCCGGCGATCTTGCGGTTCACGTGCCGGGACGCTTCCTCGAGCAACTTTATCCGCGCGGCGCCCATGTCCGCGACGACGTAGTCGACCTTGATGAGGTCGTAAACACCGGCTTGAGCCGCGGCTGCGACCAGTCGCTCAAAGACGGCGCGGTCCGTGTATCTCAGGGCGATCGTCTTCTTGGTCTGGAAGCCGGTCAGCGATTCGCGGGAGGTTCGTCCGGCGACCGTGAAGTCGTACACGGGGTTCTGGGTGATGAAGTCTACGTAGATGTCTTCGCGGCGAAAGCCGAGTGCAAGGGCGGCCGTCGTGAGATCCGTGACGATCTTGTCGACACGTCGGTTGCTCTCGACGGCGGTCGGAGCTTCCTGGGCAATGCCGAAGACGGCGACGAACGCGTCCGGCTTTACGTTCATCAGGACGTAGGCTTCGACGTAGGGCGCGGGTTGCGTGTCCTTGGGGTCGTAGAGCAGGAGATCTCCGGCGAAGGGAATCGTCGCTCCCGGATTCCGATTGCTGTAGATCTGGTTGCCACTGTCGCGCTGATAGTTCTGATTGCCGCGCTCCTGAGCGGAGGCGATACCCGCGGCGAGGACGATGAAGAGGACCAGGCCTGCCATTCGCATTGCGTACCTCTCTCGATGTGGATTGGCTGTGTGGGAACGGCCAACTGCACGGATGCCGAAATTTCGTCGTGGTTGCGCCGCCTTCGAGAGAATACAGTCGGGAGTGGGAGAATTCAGCTGAGCTGGCTCCGACGCAGCCCTGATTAGCGAGCGCCGTTCGGTCACGTTGGACCAAGGTCCAATAGCGAGCAGTTGGTGCTTGTCGGAGAATTGCCTTTCAGGACACGTAACAGTCTGGCTCCGCTCACCGGCCAGAGGAGGACTCTGTCGATGAGCAAGCTTTCTCGACTCGCATCGGATCAGAGACCGCGTGCGCGCATGATCGCCGCGAGTGTCGGCGCGCCGCGCGTACTCGTCCCTGTGGTGGCGCGGGAACAGACTATGCCGGCAGAGGTCGGACCCGTGCTCGTACGACAGCCGTTCGTGTCGATCCCGGCCAGCCTGCAGCTCGGAATGGTGCCTATGCTCGGGGTCCAGTCCGCAACATTCTTCGTAAACCTCAATACAACGCGAGGACACGCTGGGGGACAATGATGTGGTCTCTCACCGTCGGATTCACCAAATTCGTCCCGTCACGTGGGTGACGGTGCACACGAACCTTAAAGCAGAGAACAGGCAATGAAACGCTACCTGGTTCTAATGACACTCGCAGCTACAGGAATTCTTCTTTTCGGATCCATTTCAGGTTTCGCATCAGAACTGGTGACCGTGGACAACTTCGTCCGTGCGGAGACTGACACTACCCTCGGCCGCTACGTCAAGCAGGGCGCTTTCGGGAAGTTCTTGCATATCCGCCGTCCCACGCCAATCGACAAGCAGGACGTCATCCGCATGAACCGCGACACCATCTATTCGGTAGGGGTCTTTGACCTCACCGAGCCGGTTACGATCACAAAACCGGATCCCGAAGGTCGGTTCCAGTCGATGATGGTCATCAACCAGGATCACTCGATGCGTCCCGTCGAGCATGGTCCGGGCGAGTTCACGTTCACGAAGGAAGGAATTGGAACGCGCTACGCGATCGTCCTCTTTCGTACGTTCGTCGATGCGAATGACCCGAATGACATTAATGCCGCCAACAAACTGCAGGACAAGATCGCCGTGCGGCAGAAAAGCATTGGCACATTCGAAATTCCTGATTGGGATGAGGCATCTCTGAAAAGGGTCCGTGATGCAATCAACGTTCTTGCGGCGACCCGATCCAGTGCCAAGGGCATGTTTGGCGACAAGGCGAATCTCAGCCCAATCAGCCACCTGCTGGGCACGGCCTTCGGTTGGGGCGGAAACCCAGAAGAAGCCGCCGTCTATGACAACGTCGTGCCTGCGAAGAACGACGGCAAGACGCCATATCGAGTCACCGTCAAGGACGTTCCGGTTGACGGTTTCTGGTCCATAACCGTCTACAACAAGGATGGGTTCATGCAGAAGAACGACCAGGACGTTTATTCCTACAACAACGTGACCGCGAAGAAGGACGCAGACGGGAGCATCACTATCAACTTCGGAGGTGGCGTCAACGCCATCAACAATCTGCCAATCACTCCCGAGTGGAGCTACGTTGTACGTATGTATCAGCCGAGGCGGGAGATCATTGACGGCTCGTGGACCTTCCCCAGGGCACAGTCCGCACAGTGAAGGAGAACTGTATGCGCATGGCTTTTGGTGCGATGACTACCGATCCGGAATCGGGAACACAAGGAGAAGAGCAATGACGTCCATGAGAGCAATCTTGATCGCGGCTGCCCTGATGGCCGCAGCTGTGTCGGTGGCATTCGCGCAAGGGACCTCCTCTGCGGAACCCAAGGTGCTTCGCGACGGCGACGGTGCCAAATCCATACGTGTCGACAATTTGCACAAAGTGCGTTTCGTCGAAATCTTCCTTGCCGATCACGAGGCGAAAACCGGGAAGCTGGTCGCCGCGTGCTACAACACGAGCCTTTATCCAAATGCCGTTCCCGCTTCCAGGGACACCGCCCCGCAGGCGTGGGCCGAGAGTCTCGATTTTGACAAGATCAAGAAGGAGTACGGCGTCCTCGGCGCATCGTTGAATGGCCCGAAACTCTGGATGCCCGATTGGGTTGAAATCCAGAATGGCGTCACAAGGGAGTTCAATGGCCGCAAGGTTCCGTGGGTAGCCCAACTGGACATGGGCGACAATACAAGTGGTGTATCAGAATCAACGCCGTACAAACCCATAACCATTGCACGCGACAGCGGCATCGGTTGGAACAAGGGAACCACAGTCCTGTTGCTCGACGATGCGGAAGGCAACACATGGATCATGAAGGGGTTCCAGGTCGGCCTCAAACCGGCATACACCTTCGAGCAATTCGTTGCCGCAGGGCAAAGCCAGTTCAAGAAACTCCCGCCGGGTTGGAAGTTCCGTATCAAAGTCCTCGAGAAGGACTTGGTCGAAAGGCCCGAGGGTGGCGTGGCCACGATTATGACCGACGAGTTCTTCAACGTGTATGACAAGACCGGGCCGGGCATGTCCAACTACAAGCCGTAGGGAGTCGACAACAACTTGGCTGGCCATTTTGCAATGGTCTGGAACACTGCCTTGTTAGGGTCGGTGTGAAAGCAGAATGCGATCGTTGGATGTCTTTGTACCAAGCGTTCCACGGGACAGGCGGGCAAACCGCGTTGTCCCGTGAACTTGTTGCTCGGCGACCAAGGATCGCGCGTGCGTTCCCCGCAGCATCGCTTCGGTACGAGCCTCCGGAGAAGAGCGACGATGATCGGGGGAACGGTTACTGGCCTCTAGAAGCGAGTGAGTACTTGGCACAAATCGCGTCTGATAAGAGAGCTTATGCTTCGTAGCCATTTCTTTCGAGGAACCCCATTCTTGAAATTCTTGAAATCCTCGGCGTGCGGTACAGCTACTGGGCGGGAGATGCAAGGCCGGCCGCTCACTGCGTTCGCGGTTCTGGGACGTGCGGTCGCGAGAGCGGTCCTCGTCGGCCGCAGGCCGACCCGGAACTGCGAACGCAGTCAGCGGCCGGCCGTGATCAGCTCGCACGTCGGTGATGCAAGCCGATCGGACGTGCGGTCGCGAGAGCGGTCCTCGTCGGCCGCAGGCCGACCCGGAACTGCGAACGCAGTCAGCGGCCGGCCGTGATCAGCTCGCACGTCGGTGATGCAAGCCGATCGGACGTGCGGTCGCGAGAGCGGTCCTCGTCGGCCGCAGGCCGACCCGGAACTGCG
>CAZXLQ010000370.1:0-4169 GCA_964641945.1 uncultured Clostridia bacterium | reverse complement strand
CTCGACGACGTCTTCACGACCGGGGCGACGCTTTCTGCTTGCGCCACGGCGTTGCTCGAGGCGGGGGCGCTCGAAGTGGTCGCACTCACGGCGGCGCGGGTGCGCATGGGTGCTGCAGGCTGATCCGGCCTCCGTGGCTCGGTGACTCCGTGACTCTGTGTGCGTAGCTCCTAACGTGCCGGCAGAGCTTCGCACACAGAGACACGGAGACAAGGAGTCACCGAGAAGCCCGCGGTCAACCGCGCCTTGCCCGGCATGGCCCACATTCGGATAATGCCGGAACTCGCCAATCAGGAGACCGCACCGTGATCAAGAAGCTCTTCGCCGCCGAGAACATTCTCAACCTGCTGCTCGTCTTCGTCCCGATCGCGGTCGTGCTCGAGTTCGTCGTGCACGCAAGCCCGCTCACGATCTTCGTGGTGTCGTGCATCGCGATCATTCCCCTCGCCGGACTCATGGGGAAGGCGACCGAGCACCTTGCGGAGACACTCGGCGAGGGTGTCGGCGGCTTGCTCAATGCGACGTTCGGCAACGCCGCCGAGCTCATCATCGCCGTCATGGCGTTGCGCGCGGGACTCTACGATGTCGTGAAGGCGTCGATCACGGGCTCGATCATAGGCAACATCCTGCTCGTTCTCGGTCTTGCGATGCTCTACGGCGGCTTCAAGCATCAATCGCAGAAGTTCAATCGCACGGCGGCGAGTCTCGGCTCGACGCTCCTCGTGCTCAGCACGATCGGTCTCGTCGTCCCGGCCGTGTTCCATTTCCTCGTCCAGGGAACCGCGTCGGAAGCGGTCCTGCACGACGAGCTCGAACTGAGTCTCGAGATCGCGATCGTCCTCGCGGTCACGTACGTTCTGAGCCTCCTTTTCACGCTGAAGACGCACAAGCATCTGTACGTCGGCGAATCGAGCCCCGAGGCGGAGCACGCGCTGGGAACGCACGGTTGGTCGCGTGGAAAGTCGATCGTCGTGCTGCTCGTCGCAACGTCGCTCGTAGCACTCATGGCGGAGTTTCTCGTCGGCGCGGTCGGCGCGGCGGCCAAGTCGCTCGGAATGACGGAAGTCTTCGTCGGCGTCATCCTCGTCGCGATCATCGGCAACGCGGCCGAGCATTCGACGGCGGTGCTGATGGCCGGGAAGAACAAGATGGATCTCGCCGTGAACATCGCGGTGGGCTCGTCGATCCAGATCGCGCTGTTCGTCGCGCCCGTGCTGCTGTTCCTTTCCTACATCATCGGTCCGAAGCCGATGGATCTGCTGTTCACGAATCTCGAGGTTCTCGCGATCGTGATGTCGACGGCGATCATGGCGCTCATTTCGCAGGACGGCGAGTCGAACTGGATGGAGGGCGTGCAGCTCCTGTCCGTCTACATCATCCTCGGCATTGCGTTCTTCTACCTGCCGATGTAGCTGACCGACCTGTCAGGAGGGCTCGGCGACGGTTTCGACGTCGAGCTCCTTGGGCAGCGGGAAGACTACGTTCTCCTGCACCATCTCGAAGTCCTCGACCGATCGAACGCCGCGCTCGCGGAAGACGTCGGCGACTTCCTGGACGAGACGTTCCGGGGTCGACGCGCCGGCCGTAATTGCGGCTGAACGGATGCCGTCGAGCCACTCCGGATTGATCTCGGAAGCCCTGTCGATCCGGTGGGCCCGGACTCCGTTCTGCTTCGCAACCTCCACGAGGCGAAGCGAATTCGAACTGTTCGCGGCACCGACGACGAGCAGCAGATCGACGCGAGGTGCGATGGCCTTCACGGCTTCCTGACGGTTCTGCGTCGCGTAACAGATGTCGTCCTTTGCAGGCGCCTTGATCTCGGGGTACCGCTCGCGAACCGCATCGATGACGTCGCGCGTGTCGTCGACGCTCAGCGTGGTCTGTGTCAGGAACGCAACGTTCGCCGGATCGAGGCCATCGAGTTGGTCGAGGTCCTGGCTGTCCTGGATGAGGACCATCTGCTCCGGGGCCTCGCCCATGGTGCCGATGACCTCGTCGTGGCCTTCATGCCCGATGAGGAGGATCGTGCGGCCCTCCTTCGCGAAGCGGCGCGCCTCGATGTGGACCTTGGTAACGAGCGGGCACGTTGCATCGATTACGTTGAGGCCGCGTCGTGAGGCGTCGTCGTAGACGTCTGGTGCGACCCCGTGAGCCGAGAAGATGACGACGGAGTCGGAGGGGACCTCTTCGAGCGACTCGACGAACACGGCGCCCATTTCGCGGAGGTCGTTGACGACGATCGGATTGTGGACGATCTCCTTGCGGACGTAGACCGGCGGGCCATAAATCGAGAGCGCGCGTTCAACGATGTCGATGGCGCGAACGACGCCCGCGCAGAAGCCACGCGGCTTGATGAGGTAGAGCGTCTCGATCATCCACCGCAGTCTAGCACAGCGATCCGGCCGGGCGATCGAGGCCCGGCCGCCCGTGCGGAAGCATGATCAGATCTTCCGCACGAGCCCGATGAGCTTGCCGAGAATCTGAAGGCGATCGCGCTCGTTTCCTTCGAACCGAAGCGGACGATAGGAAGAGTTGGCCGGTTCGAGGACGACGGCGCCTCGATCCTCGCGATAACGCTTGATCGTCGCTTCGGCCTCCTCGCCATCGGCGATCATCGCGATGACGGTATCGCCGGGCGTCGCCGTCGGCTGTTGCCTGACGATTGCGTAGTCGCCCTCGTGGATGCCGTCCTCGATCATCGAGTCGCCGGTGACCTCGAGGGCGAAGAGCGTTCCCTTTCGATCGAACATCGCACCGAGGGAGAGCTCGCCGATGTGGTTCTCGGCCGCGAGAATCGGGGTGCCGGCCGCCACGCGCCCGACGATCGGAATACCGGCCGGCTCCGTCGAGGCGACCTTACCGGCCGGCGCCGGTCGACCGACGACGCGAAGGCCGGATTTTCCGGACGCGTCGAGCGCGGCATCCGTGAGCGCAATGTCGCGGTGACGGCCCTCGCCGGCGACGTATCCGGCTCGCCGGAGGGCCTGAAGATGGTAGTGAACGGTCGAGCGCTTCATGTCGAGCTGCTCGGCGAGCTCACGCACCGTCGGCGGCATTCCGGTTCCAGCCGCTTTCGCAATAGCGTTCAGAATCGCTCGTTGAGTTGGATTGAGGTCAGCCATGGCTTGCAGGGTACTGGACAATCGTCCTGAAATCAACAGGATTGTAGGTCGGAAAAATTCTTCTTGACACGACTTACGGGTGGGGCGCATGATGCGCGGACACTGGACATTTGTCCTACCTGCTCTGGCGAGCTGATGAAGGAGAGTGGCGAAAATGAACGAGAATCCTGGCCGTGAAGAAATGGAGAGACTCGAGCGAACCGTGCAGCGGGTCTTTGCGAGAGTGTCGGTTCTCGAGGCCCGCGTCAACGATCTCGAGCGCGAATTGCTGGCGCGCAACGGCCGCACGCTCCACGAGGTCGAGTGGCATTCGAGGCTCGAGGGATTGCGCCGGACAGCCTAGTCGAACCGCTAGGATCCGGACTGCAACCAGACGGGTTTCCTGCGGGTGACGTTGAGAGTGCGGAGTGGAATTCCGGGATTGATGGCCGTCCCGGGGGCGTGAGCGAGAATCCGGGTGCGGCTCGGGCGATGTCGATGGTGCCTTTCGTCGTCGATCCGATGTGCACCCGGAAATGAGACGGGTACGGGCTGAAAAGGATTCACAGATACGGCGATTGCGGCCGGGCGTTGCGGCCGACGGGAATCCTGGGCTTGTGGGTGGCCAACGGGGAGGCCACTGCAGCTTGAGTCGAACCGGCGATGAGGCGCAGGGCGCCCGTCGCCGCCAGCGGTGTAGTTTCTTCCGGCAGCACCTTGCGTGATGGCATTGGCCCTGCTCCACAGGCCGTCGCCGACCCTTACGATCATGTAGGACTGCCACCTCCGGCGCGGCAGCACGGGCTGTCGCGCCGCCTGCCATGTTGACGCGCCGTCAGAACGGGGCCACGAGGCCCCTGCTGACGGCTTGGGCGCGTCCCGCAGTTTCTGCTGAACACGGTCGGAAGCGCAGCGATGGTCGACCGAACGCGGCGCTGAGCGTCTGAGCGCTCGAGATTGTGGTGACGGACGCAATCGGATCGGGCGTGCGGTACAACCACTTGGCGGAGACGATAGGCCGGCCGCTCACTGCGTTCGCGGTTCTGGGACGTGCGGTCGGGAGAGCGG
>CAZXLQ010000369.1:0-4238 GCA_964641945.1 uncultured Clostridia bacterium | reverse complement strand
GCCTGAGCCCACGGCGCAAGCCGTGGGCTCAGGTCTTTCACGCCTTGCGGCGCTCTCGGAATCTGGATCGATTCAAGCGTGCCGTCTCACGGCCCCGTCGGACCGAAGTTGAACGTCAGATCCGCGCCACCCGGCGCGTTCGTGTTCCTCAGGAAGAACGCGCCGTTCGTCAGGTCGTACAGACCGATCGACTCGCCGCCCGCGCCGTCCCAGTTGCCCGAGATCGGCACGAGTCCAAGCCCGCCCGGCCCGAAATTGAACGCGAGATCCGCCGCGCCGCTCGAGTTCGAGTTGCGCAGGAAAAACGTCGAGCTCGACCGGATGTAGATGCCGACCGTCGTCGTGCCGTTACCGTCCCAGTCGCCGACGATGGGAACGACGTCGGCGCCGCCGGCGCCGAACGTGAAGACTAGATTCGCCGGACCCGGCGTGTTGGCGTTGCGAAGGAAAAACGCGCCTGTGTTCGGATCATACAGGCCGACCGTCTCGTCGCCGTCGCCGTCCCAGTCGCCGTACACCGGCGTGAGGTTGGTGCCGGGTCCGCCGAATCCAAGGATCAGGTCCGCCCCGCCAGGGGTATTCGAATTACGCAGGAAGAACGTCGACGACCCGGGCTCGAAAAGTCCCACCGTCCGAGAGTTGTTTCCGTTCCAGTCGCCGGCAAGCGGTATCCAGCCTGGGTTGGCAGGACCGTAGCCGAAGAAGAAGTCGGCCGCACCCGGACCGTTCGTGTTGCGGAGCGCGTACGTGCCCGTCGACCGGAAGTAGAGGCCGATCGAGCCCGCGCCGTTCGCGTCCCAGTCGCCGCCGACCGGAATGCGCGACGGTGCATTGTCCGCCACCGCAACAACTACATAGGTCGAGATGCCTGATTGCGTGGTTATCAGGTGAGTCTGTGTGCCACCGTCCGACCATCCAGAGAAGGTCGAATAATTAGTGCCGCCAAGACTCTGCGGAAGAGAGATGCCCAACTCTCGCCTCATTCCAACCACCGAATTGACGATCAGCGGGGTGCTATTTGGCTGGCCATCAAGTGTAATGGTCAGGTTATTCGGGACCGAGCGAACTTCTATCGTTCCCGCATTTGGGAAGATCAACGTCGAAGTAGTATCAGGCACTCCAGCGGAGTCACGCACGGTGAGAATGATCTCGTACCAGACGTCCGCCGCGGTTTCACCGGTGTCGGGAATGACGAAGCTCCCCGACGTCGTGCCCGTGATCGGCCCCAGGAACGGATGCGTGTGATCGTTGTGGTGGAACACGACCTTCCACGTGAAGGCGCTTGCCGGGCGGCTTCCGTCTTCAGGATCGACTCCCGTTCCGGAGTAGTTGATCGTCTGCCCGGCGTTGTACATCGAGTTCGCCGTTGGTGACACGATCGTCGCGACTGGCGGCGATGTCCCGATGACGATCGGAATGTCGAAACTCGTGTCCGACAGGTTCGGCGACCCGTTGTCTGTCACGGTCAGCCGCGCGATGACCGTGCGCGGCGATCCCGTGTACTGATGCGTCGGATTCGGCATTGTCGACGACGTGCTGTCGCCGAAGTCCCACAAGTAGGTCAGCGCATCGTTGTCGGGATCCGACGATCCAGCGCTCGAGAACGTCACGTTGAACGGCGCGAGACCCGCAATCGGCGTGGCCGAAGCCATCGCGATTGGCGAACGGTTAGCGCCCGCGGCATACGTGATCCGCCGGATCTGGCCCGAGTTGATGGACGTGAACCAGATCGCATTGTCGTGATACTCGATGTTGACCGGGCCGTTCGCGCCGGTGCCCCACGCCTCGTCAGACAGCACTTCGTTGGTTTCACTCAGGGTGAGACGCCGGATGAATCCGTCGACGTAGTCGCCATAGAAGTATGCGTTCTGATATTCGGTCGGGAACGTCGTTCCCGTGTAGAACGCACCGCCCGTGATCGACGCGCCGGTTCCGTTGTGGTTGTAGACGAAGACCGGATTCGTGAAGTTGGAGTTCGACGACTGGCCTTCGGCCGTCGGCCATCCGTAATTGGCCCCCGGGACTCCGATGTTCACCTCTTCCCAAGTATTCTGGCCGACGTCGGCGATGAAGAGCGCGTTCGTGCCGGGCTGCACGCAGAATCGCCAGGGGTTACGCAGTCCGTAGCACCAGATCTCTTTTCGGACCCCGGGTCCCGGGTTGTTGAAGAACGGATTGTCGGACGGAATCGAGCCGTCCTTGTTGATCCGGTGAATTTTTCCGGCCAGGGTGGTGAGGCTCTGGCTGTTGCCCGACGTCGCTCCGCCGTCACCACTCGAGATGTAGAGTTTTCCGTCGGCACCGAAGCGGACCTGCCCGCCGTTGTGATTGCCTGCATCGGACGGGATCAGGTCGAGGAGGATGACCTCCGACCCGCCTACGACGGCGTTGCCGCTCATCGTGAATCGCGACACGCGATTCTTCGGCGTAGCTGGCGGGTTAAGACTGCCGGCGCTCGTCGTGTAGTAGAGGTAGATGAACCCGTTCGTCGCGAAATCCGGATCGATGGCGATCCCGAGCAGGCCGCGCTCCGAGTTGCTCGTTACGGACAGCGTCAAGGCCGTCCCCGTTCCGACCGGGGCGCCGTTGATGTCGAAGATCCGGAGGGCACCGCCCTGCTGGCAGACCAGAATCCGGTTGTCGGGCGTGAAGGCAAACGAGTTCGGGGCCGAGAGACCGGTGATGACGTTCGTCTCACTGAACCCGGCCGGTAACGTCGTGGCCAGAACCGTGGGGGCGGCAATCCAATACACACATGCGGCGGCTGCGATGGCCGCGCACCCGCGGGCCGTGGCAGCGGCGGCGCGGAAACAGCGATTCAATGCGATCACGGGAATCCTCCTGAGCACGTCGTCGAGTGAAGAACGAAGGCTTTTGGCGCGACAGGCGGGGGGAAACGCTGACGGGCATTCGCCGGTTCGAGTGGCTCGTGATGTCTGAGAGTCGTTGGGGACCGGATTGCCGCGTTGGGAAGGAACCAGTCGCGGGTTCGATTCCTGGGGCGGACGGGCGGAAGTATAGCGGTTTCGGCAACAGGGGCGCGAGCAAGGAGAGTCTCCCTTCCGAGCCTCTGCGCCTTTGCGAGTCCTTTGCGTCTTTGCGGGAAACGCATCCTCACGACGGGTTCTCGCAAAGACGCAAAGGGCAGACGCAAAGGCGCAGAGGACAGAAAAATCCAGGCAACCACGCAACTCTCTCCCCCTCGCTTCGATCATGGGGCAGCCCACAGTCCTGGAGATCCCCATGCTCGACCGCTGGTTCGATACAACGAAGCGACTGTTCTCGTCCTCCCACGGCCGCCGCCTCCCCACCGGCGAGATCGCGCTCGCCGCCCTCGTCGTCGCCGTGCTCGTCATGATGATCGTGCCGCTGCCGCCGTCCGTGCTCGACTTTCTCATCGCACTGAACCTGGCCGTTTCATTGGCACTTCTCCTCGTCGCCCTGTGCGTCGCCGATTCCTCCAGGCTCGCCGCGCTTCCGTCGATCCTCCTGCTCGCCACGCTCTTCCGGCTCGGGCTCAACGTCTCGACGACGCGACTCGTCCTGCTCGACGGCGACGCCGGCCGCATAGTCGAGGCCTTCGGAAAGATCGTCGTCTCGGGCAACCTCGTCGTCGGCTGCGTCGTGTTCCTCGTCCTCGCGATCGTCCAGTTCATCGTCATTGCGAAAGGCGCCGAACGCGTCGCCGAAGTCGCCGCGCGCTTCACGCTCGACGCGCTGCCGGGCAAGCAGATGGCCATCGACGCCGATCTGCGCGCCGGGTCCGTCACGCTCGAGGACGCGCAGGAGCGGCGACGTTCGCTCGAGCGCGAGTCGCAGCTCTACGGCGCGCTCGACGGCGCGATGAAGTTCATCAAGGGTGACGCCATCGCCGGCCTCGCCATCGTGGCCGTGAACATCGTCGGCGGGCTCGGCGTCGGAATGCTCCAGAAGGGCATGTCGATGTCGGAGGCGGCATCGCACTACGCCGTCCTGACGATCGGAGACGGCCTCGCCGCGCAGTTGCCGTCTCTGCTCGTGTCGGCGACGGCGGGGCTCGTCGTGACGCGCGTTCCGGACGGTGACACGCTCGGCGGCGACATCGCCGATCAATTCTCCGCGCAGCCGAAGGCACTGCTCGCGACGGCTGGCCTGCTCGGCGTGCTCGGACTGCTGCCCGGTCTTCCGGCGTTACCTTTCCTCGTTTTCGCGTTGCTGGCGGCGGTCGCGGGAGGCGTGCGATTCCGGCAATCCGCGGG
>CAZXLQ010000368.1:0-4260 GCA_964641945.1 uncultured Clostridia bacterium | reverse complement strand
TCGGCCTGCGGCCGACGGGGACGGCACGCCCAGTCCGCCTGCATCCGCCGCCACCGACGTAAGCTCAGCACGTACAACTCACCACGCACCGAGGCTACAGTCGGCCGCTCGCTGCATTCGGGGTTCCGGGTTCACGGTTAGTCTAGCGCCTGCTCGAGGTCCGCGACGATGTCCCTGGCATCCTCCAACCCGATCGACATCCGGACGAGTCCGGGCACGATCCCCATTGCCTCCATCACGGACGGCTCCAGCGTCTTGGCCCACATCGCGGCCGGATGAGTCACCAGCGTCTCGACACCGCCCAGGCTCGGGGCGCGCCTAGCAAGCCGCACCGAGCTTACAAACCGCGCTGCAGCCGCGAGACCTCCCCTGAACTCGGCGCTCACCATGCCACCGAATCCCGACATCTGCTCGCCAGCCAGCTCGCGCTGAGGATGCGCGTCGATTCCCGGATAGTGGACCGCCGCCACCTCGGCGCGACCGGCCAGGAACTCGGCGACCGCCAGCCCGTTGCGATTGTGCCGCTCCATCCGGACCGGCAGCGATCGCATCCCCCGCAGCAGCAGCCAGGCCTCGAACGGTCCGAGGATCGCTCCGGTCTCGGACATGACACCGGCCACACGGTCGACGTACTCCCTGGTTCCCGCCACTGCGCCGGCAATGAGGTCTGAGTGCCCGCCGAGATACTTGGTTGCGCTGTGCATGACGAGGTCGACGCCAAGCTCGATCGGGCGCTGGTTGATCGGCGTCGCGAAGGTGTTGTCGGCCACCGTCACGATGCCGCGGGATCGCGCGATATTCGATACAGCCCGCATGTCCGTGATTCTAAGCAGCGGGTTACTGGGCGATTCGAGCACGATGAGCCGCGTGGTCGGCCGGATCGCCGCCTCGATCCGGGCGGTGTCTCTCGGGTCGACGAATGTGGTTTCGATGCCGAGTTTCGACGCGAGCCCGGAAAGGAATGACGTGGTGCCGGCATAGAGGTTCTGCTGCGCGACCACGTGGTCGCCGGCGCCGGCGAACGCCAGGATGGTGGACGTGATCGCTCCCATCCCCGATCCGGCAACCAGTGCGGCCTCGGCGCCCTCGAGCGCCGCAACGACCATCGCCGCCTGCGTCTGATTCGGATTGCCGGTCCTCGTGTAGTAATGATCACATCCCGGTGTCGTCGCCTTCTCGAGGAAACTCTCGTCGGAGTCGGCCCAGAACGTCGAGGTCTGCCATATCGGCGGCGCAACGGCATCCGTCTCGTTCGCCGCCCGGTCGGCGTGAATTGCAAGTGAGTCCGGCAGCAGGCCGTCTATCGAATCGCTCATGGCCGCCAGCATAAGGCCGGTCCCAACCGACCGCAATTCGCCGATCGAAGAATCCCCTGACCGAAAATCGCGCTATGGCCCTACAATCCGGCCGCGTGCACGACAAGACTTTCACCATCCTCGAGGCAAGGGCGCTTCTCCCGCAGCTACGCGAGCTCTTCGAGGACATGCGCCTCCACCGCAAGACGCTCATCAAGCTTACCCGGCACGTCGATCGCGCCCGCGCCGCGGCTGAATACGGTGGCGGCACGCCATACGGCGCCGCCTATCTCGAACACGCGTCGGCCTTCGCCCTGGCCTACGAGGCAGTCAACGAAACAGGCGTCGTCGTGAAGGACGTCGTCTCGGGACTCGTGGACTTCCCTCACGAGTACCAGGGACGCATCGTCTACCTGTGCTGGAAGTTCGGCGAGGACGATCTCGGCTGGTGGCACGAGGTCGAGGAGGGATTCGCCGGACGGCAACCCCTAGTCGACGCACTCGAGAAAGCCAATTAACGCGATCCGGCAGACACGTCCGGTCGCACAGCATTCCGGAGCTCGGCGCCTACGGGTTCGAGTTGGCTGACGTCGGCGTCTTTACGGCCGTGGCGGAGCGCTCGGCTCCGTCAGTCAACTGCTCGGCCTGGCGCGCTTCGAGCTCGGACTGCTTCTCGCCGTCCTTCATCGAGTTCTTGAAGTTGCGAATTCCTGATCCCAGTCCCTTCCCGAGCTCCGGCAGCTTTCGCGTGCCGAAAAGAAGGACCACGATCACGAGAATGATCAGCAACTCGGGCATTCCGATGTTCGGCATTTCGGTATTTCGCTCCTGTCTGTCTGCGCCCGCGCGCCAGTCGAAGTGTAGTAGCCACCCCGGGTGGTGTCAAACCGGCGTTTTGTAGGACGCCGGTGGACACCATTAGGTCTCAATCCCTTTCGAACGCCTCTACGTGGCCCGATCGACTAGAGGATCTCTCTGCTCTCGCCAACTCGTCGGGTCACGCGCTCGCGATCGAGCCACTCGAGCAATGGAATCGAGTACTTGCGCGACAATCCGCCAGAGAGGTCTCGAAAGGCGGCGATGTCGAGCCGGGGCTCGACGTTCCGACGATCGCGGACCTTGTTCTTCAGGTTCTCCAGCGATTCGACGTGAAACAGCAGGTCGCCGAGCCGGACGACGCGACCTTCCCTTACGAGAAGATCTCCGAACTTCTTTGCCTTTGCCTCGACGAGCCCCGTCTTCGCGGCAATCTCCGCGTGGGACGGCGCTTCGAGCCCCGCCTCGCGCACTATCGTCTCGAACGACGCCTTCTCCGCCTCGTCCTGGGCCGACATCGAGCCGGCGCGCGACGCAAGCCGCACGACGTCACGATCGCGAACGAGCTTCCCCGATTCGACGAGCCCGGTCGTGACCGCGCGAAAGACCTCGATCGGACTCAGCGCAAAAAGCGACGACCTAAGTTCCTCGAGCGGCAATCCAGGTGCGATCGGCTCGCGTTTGTGGAAAGCCTTTACCGCTTCGAGCGTCGCTACCTCGAACTTCGACGCGACGTCCGCGTCGACGAACCGGAGCGGTGCGTCGCCGACGGCCCGCAACCTCCCCGAAGCGACGAGCGCGGAAGTGTGCGACATCGCCTCGTCGTCAGACAGACCCGACACGGCGACGAGCTCTGGCAGCGACAGCGCGCGGACGCCCGCCTTGACCAGCCATTGCGCGACTCGCTCACGCGCGTCGCCTGACTCGAACCGCTCGAGCCACGCAGCGGCATCGGTATCCGACTGCCGATGTTTGACGGCTGCGGCATCGAGAATGACGCCTCCGCCGATGGTCGTTTGCGGCGAGTAGCTACGCAGTATGAACCTGTCACCGGGCAATGCAAGGATCGGCGTCTCGAGGCGGATCTGGGCGAGGGCCTCACCACCCGGCTCGATCGCGTGCCGTCCGAGCAAGACGACCCGGGCAATCGCCTCGACCGTACCGTGATGGAATCGAACGCGCGCGCGATGTTCGAGAGCACGCGACGCGCCCTCGAGCAGGCGGACCCTCACGTCGAGCATGGACGTCGACCGGAACCGTCCGACCGGCGCGAGGACCTGGCCACGCTCGACGTCGTCGAGCTCGACACCCTGCAGGTTCACCGCCGTCCGCTGCCCGGTCGTCGCACGTTCCGTCGTAACGCCATGGACCTGCAGACCTCGTACCTTTACCTTCAGGCCGGCAGGCAGGACCTCTAGTGCGTCGCCGACGGCGACTTCGCCGGAAATGAGAGTGCCAGTCAGGACCGTTCCGAATCCGCGGATGGTGAAGGCGCGATCGATCGGCAGGCGGAACGGCCGGTCCGAGGCCCTGTCCGGCACGCGCTGAGACAGGTCGTGCAGGACCGACCGTAGCTCGTCGAGGCCCGCGCCAGTCGTAGAGCTGACCGGCACGATGGGCGCTCCGTCGAGAAACGAGCCGGAGACGAAATCCTCGACCTCTGCACGCGCCAGTCCGAGCAGTTCCGCGTCAACCAGGTCGGACTTGGTCAGTGCGATGACGCCCGCGCGCACGCCAAGAAGCCGGCAGATGTCGAAGTGTTCGCGCGTCTGGGGCATGACGGCTTCGTCGGCGGCGATCACGAGCACGACGAGGTCGATGCCGTGCGCTCCGGCGAGCATGTTCTTCACGAATCGCTCGTGGCCAGGCACGTCGACGAACCCGATTTCGATGTCGTCGAGGACGAGGTTCGCGAAGCCGATGTCGATGGTGATCCCGCGCTGCTTCTCTTCCTTGAGCCGATCGGCGTCGATGCCGGTCAGGGCCCGGACGAGCGAGGTTTTGCCGTGATCGATGTGGCCGGCGGTGCCGACGATGAAATGCTTCATGTGAGGCGATTGTAGCAGGGGAGCGGAGCCGTTTGACGGACCGCTCTCGCGACCGCACGTCCCAGAACCGCGAACGCAGTGAGCGGCCGGCTTTGCATCTC
>CAZXLQ010000367.1:0-4276 GCA_964641945.1 uncultured Clostridia bacterium | reverse complement strand
GGTCTTCCCTTGCGCCTTTGCGAGACCTCTGCGTCTCTGCGAGAAACTCCGCCTCGAGAACGAGTTTCTCGCAGAGACGCAGAGGACTCGCAGAGGCGCCAAGGAAGACCGAGGACTTATCGCATGTGCGGGATAGCCGGCCTGCTCCTCAACTCCACTTCTTCCTCGCTTGCCGTCGACCGCGAATCCCGCCTCGACACCATGGTCGACGCCCTCACGCACCGAGGCCCTGACGACCGCGGCACCCGCATCGAGGACCGCATCGCCATCGGCATGCGCCGCCTCTCGATCATCGACACCGCCGGCGGCCACCAGCCCATTTCGAACGAGGACGGCACGGTCTGGGTCGTCTACAACGGCGAGTGCTACAACTTCCTCGAGCTGCGCGCCGAGCTCGTCGCTGCCGGCCACCGCTTCACGACCCGCTCCGACACCGAAGTGATGGTCCACGGCTACGAGCAGTGGGGAATGCGCGGGCTCGCCGAACGCCTCAACGGCATCTTCGCCTTCTGCATCTGGGACGCGAACGTGCGCAAAGCCTTCCTCGTCCGAGACCGCCTCGGCGTCAAGCCGCTCTACTACTCGTCACGCGCGCCGGCGCTCGCCTTCTCGTCCGAGTTGCGGTCCCTCGCACACTCCGGGCTGCTCCTGCCGAAGCTCGACGAGGAAGCCGTCTGGACGTACCTCTTCTACCAGTACCCGCCGACGTCGCGAACGCTCGTCGGCGGCGCCGAGCGACTCCCAGCCGCGCACATCCTCGAGTGGTCGGCCGACACCGGTGCGACGCGCGTCTCGCGGTACTGGGACTTCCCGGAGGGTGGTGAGCGCGACGACCTGACGATGGCGGACGCCGCACACGAGCTCGCTGAGCTTCTCGACGACGCGGTGCACCGGCAGATGATCGCCGACGTCCCGATCGGTTGCTTCCTCTCGGGCGGGCTGGATTCGTCGCTCGTAGCTGCACTCATCGCGAAGCACTCCAGTCACGCGGTCCGCACGTTTTCGATCGGCTTCCCGGGCGCCGGGTGGTACGACGAGACGAACGAGGCCGAGCGTGTGGCGAAGCACATCGGTGCCGAGCACACGACGATCGCCTTCGAGGAAGACGCCTTCCTCTCGAAGATCGACGCATACCTCGGGCGCGTCGACGAGCCGGTCGCCGACGCCGCAATGCTGCCGACCGACGTGCTGTCGGAGCACGCGGCCCGTGAGGTCAAGGTCGTGCTCACCGGCGAGGGCGCCGACGAGGTGTTCGGCGGTTACGAGTACTACAGGCAGTTCGTGTTCGGCGGCACACCGCCGCCGCGAGGCGCACGGGCAGCCCGCAACGGTGCGCTTGCCCACGTGCGGCGCGAGCTCGAGGCGCGAGTCGGCACCGCCATGCCGGCTCCGGTGCGCGACCTGTCGAGCGCGGTCAGCGGATTCCCGTACACGGTCCAGCCCGAGTTCCTGTGGTGCATGCTCGGACCGGACCGGCGTCCGTCGCTCGAGGTCTTCCGCGGAGCTCTCGCGCGCGTCGAATCCGACCTGTTGCCGTCCACGGCGACGCACACGGCTCTCCAGCGCGCGCTCTACGTCGACACGCGGTTGTGGCTCGGCCACGACCTGATGACGAAACTCGACAAGGCGACGATGGCCCACAGCCTCGAGGGCCGCGTGCCCCTGCTCGACCACCGCATCGTGGAGTTCGCCTTCCGCCTCCCCAACCGTTTCAAGGTCGGGCGCGAGCACGGCAAGCTCGTGCTGCGCGAGGCCGTCCGCGGAATGTTGCCCGACGACATCGTCGACCGCGAGAAGCACGGCTTCGGAGTGCCGATCGCCGCGTGGTTCCGCGGGCGGCTGCACGACTACGTTCGCGACGTGATGCTCGACTCTGCGCTCGTCGAGGACGGGCTCTTCACGCGAGAGGCAATGGAGGCCATCCTCATCGCCCACGCCGACCTCGACGTCGACATGTCGCGAATGATCTGGGCGCTCGTGAACCTGGACCGGTGGTGGCGGGCGATCCGGGCCGAGATCGTCGCCGCGCTTCCAGTTGACGGCGCGATTCCGGTCGCATCGCGCGATCGCGAGCCGACCGTCGACATACTCATCCCGATCTTCGAGAACTTCAGCCTCGTTCGCGACTGCGTCCGCTCGATCCGGACCTTCACGACGATGCCGTTTCGCGCGATCCTGCTCGACGACCGTTCGAGCGACGCGACGTTTGCGAAGCTCGAGGAGCTCGTCGACGGCGACGCACGGTTCGAGCTCGTCCGGAACGAACAGAACCTCGGCTTCGTCGCGAACTGCAACCGCGGCTTCGCGCTCTGCTCGGCGGACTACGTCGTCCTGCTCAACTCGGACACGGTCGTCGCGCCGGGCTGGCTGGAGCGGATGGTCGCGTGCGCAGAGAGCGATCCTGCGATTGCGATCGTCAATCCGCTCACGAACGAATCGGGCAACACTTCGGTGCGGTTCGCTCCAGGCCTCAACCTGCTCACGATGGCGAAGGCGATTGCCGACGGCTCGCCGCGCGACTACCCCGACATCACGACCGCGGTCGGCATGTGTTTGCTCGTGCGCCGCGCGGCACTCGAGATGTTCGGCACGTTCGACCCGGTGTACCTGAACGCATACTGCGAAGAGTCGGACCTCTGCATGCGGCTGACCGAGGCGGGCCTCCGCGTCGTCGCGGCCGACGATGCGTTCATCTACCACAAGGGCTGGGCGTCGTACGACGAAGCGAAGAAGAACCGCTACTACGAACACAACCGTGCGATCTTCGACGCGCGATGGTCGGTGCCGTTCGACCGGGACTGGGGACGCTACTCGCGTCGCGACCCGCTGCAGCCGACGCGCGACCGGCTGTTGCGGTTCGCGTTGTCGCCCGACGACGCCGGGGACCGCGCCGGAATCGTCGCGCGTCGGGCGCGGCTTTCGACCAGCGCGACGCTTCACGCCGCCGCCGACGGCTCGCGCGTTGCGGCGGCGGGCGCGCTGCTCGCTCGACGCTCGCCGATTCTCGGCAAACACGAGTTCGACTCGTACCTGCAGAAACGGCTCGAGACGCCGCTCGTCAGGTTCGAGGACCGGGCGCTAGCGATGCCGACGGCGGACACGATCCGCACGCTGCCGTCGCTCGGTCGCGACAAGCTGCGGATCACGTTTCTCGTCGCGAGCCTCCCGCTCGCCGGCGGGATCATCTCGATCGTGCAACTCGCGAGAGAGATGCTGCTCGCCGGCCACGACGTTCGCATCGCGACCGAGGCCCGCGAGGACACGCCCGAGCGGCTGAACCTCTGGCTTCAGCCGCTCGTCTACCGCGACAAGCGGCATCTCGTCGAGGATTTCCCCGAGAGCGACGTCGTGGTGGCGACATTCTGGGTCACCGCACACCGGTACATGCGTGCGCTTCGCGAGCGCCATGAGTTCGCATCGGTCTACTTCATCCAGGACTACGAGTCGTGGTTCTATCCGGAGTCGGACTGGCTGCATCGCAACAACGTCATCCACTCATACGCGCAGACCGAACATCACATCGTGAAGTCGCGTTGGCTTGCCGACATGGTCGACCGGCACGGTCCGCGGTGCGAGATCGTGCCGCTCGGCCTCGACCTCGGCGTTTTCTACCCGCGTGGCGAGCGCCCGCCGTCGCGACCACGCGTGTTGTCGGTGGCCGCGGTCGGTCCCGAGGGCGGCCGTCGCGGATTCGCCGACACGGTCGAGGCTTTCCGGAGGATTCACGAGGCACGGCCGGACGTCGAGCTCGTGTTCTACGGCGCCGAGCGCGACCAGTTGCCGGAGCTGCCCTTCGACGTCACCGTCGCGGGCCGCATCTACGACCAGAACAAGGTGGCGGCGCTGATGTCGTCGGCCGACGTGGTGCTCGACGCGTCGCTATGGCAGGGATTCGGGCGTCCGGGACTCGAGGCGATGGCCTGCGGGACGGTGCCGGTGCTGACGAACATCGGTGGTCTGACGGAATACGCACGCGACGGCGAGAATTCGGTGCTCGTGCCGCCGGGCGAACCTGAAGCCGCGGCGAGGGCGATCCTCGAGCTCATCGACGACCCGGCGCGATACGGGCGAATGCGCGAGAGCGCGCTCGAAACAGCCGCGCGCTTCTCGCACATCGACGAAGCCCGCCGCCACCTCGAGCTCTACACCCGCTGGGTCTCCGAGAAATTTCCCGTCCGCGGCCGCGAGCTCTCGACGTAAGAGTGCGCCCGCGGGCACGTAAGCAGCCGGCTTGACATCAGACCGGCGGCGGATGCGTCGCTCTTCGTTATCCCGA
>CAZXLQ010000366.1:0-4276 GCA_964641945.1 uncultured Clostridia bacterium | reverse complement strand
CCGGTCGGATTCCCGAAGCTCGGATGGTTCAGGGCGTTCTGCATCCGGACGCTGACCGACAGCGAATACCGCTTGTCGCTTCCACCGCCACCGCCGCCCATTCCACCCATGCCTCCGAATCCTCCGCGTCCGCCACCGCCAGGTCCGCCACCGCCCGGCCCGCCACCGTGTCCGCCACCACCCGGTCCGCCTCCTCGTCCACCTCCAGCGGGTCCACCGCCACCAGGAACAGTCGGCAAGCCGCCAACTCCCGGCGTCCCGGCCGGCTGCTGCGCGGCCTCGTTATTGGACGGCCCGAACCCGAACGTCTTCGACACGCTCAGGTTCAACCGCGCGAACGTCTCTCCCGAGACCGCGTTTCTCTCGATTAGTTCCGCCCCTACCCGCGGCGTAACGTCGACCGCACCCACCGGAGTCGAAACCAGGTCCGTATCACCGATCGAACCGATCGCCGGACGGTCCGTGAACACCGAATCGCCGTTCAGGTCCCGGCCGATCGTGATGTTGTAGGGCCGGCTCGACCGGTATACGACGAACGGGCTGATGTTCAGTCCCCAGGGTCCCTGGATGAACGTCCCCGCAAAAACCGAGTGGCGCGAATCGTCGCTCGCGCGTCCGTATTCGGTCGACAGGTCGTACGAATATGCCGGCTGCGAGCCTGAACCGTCCGTGTCGCCTCGCGACCATCCAAGCGCATACGTCGCGAAGAAAGTCATCCTCCCGCCACGCTTGTTGACCGACACGCGCAGCTGATCGCGCCGCGTGAATCCGGTCGCCTCGACCTGGAAGATGTCGCCCGCCTCGAAGCCGAACGGCCGAAGCCCGAGGATTCCGTTCGTCAGCACCGGGGCGTTGATGTTGCGCGTGCGGAGCTGATGCACGCCGCGGCTCCAGAGATAGACGAAGCTCCCGGTGATCCCGTACGGCAGCTGACGCTCGATACTCAGCGTTCCCTGGATCTGGTAAGGGTTCGCGAGCGCCTCGAGCTGGCGCACGCTCGACGGCCGCCGGAACGACTGCAGTTCGTCGGTCGACGGTATGTTCGGGAAGAACAGCGGCCTCGGCACGATGATCTGCACCTGGCGCTCGCCGTCGAATCGGATCTCGTCGAGCGAAAGCCCCTCGCCGATACGCTCGAAGAACACACCGAATCCCGCGCGGATCACCGTTGCCGCAACTCCCGCCGAGTCCGTGAACGAATATGCCACGCCGATGCGAGGCGCGAAGTTCAGCGAATCGCCGGCGTTCGTCTGCTTCTCGTAGCGAAGCCCCGTCGACACGGTGAAGTTCTGGCGGACGCGCCAGTCGTCCTGCACGAAAGCCCCGACGTCGAACTGCGTCGTCGACGCGAACGGCTCGCCGCCAGAGATCGTGAACTGGGACGGCACGTAACCCGGCACACCGGCGAGCACGCGCTGATACTGCTCGAGACTCGTTATGGAATCGCCACCGGGAATCGGCAAACCGTCGGCACCCCGCTCGACGTCGCCGGCGAACGTGTACGTACCGCCGTAGTTCGACGTGCCGAGGTCATCGATGCCGATGCCGCGGACGCGCACTCCGGTCCGGATCGTGTGATTGCCACGGATGATGTTGAAGGTCTGGCTGACCTCGAAGCGGCGCTCGGTGCGTTCGGACTTGCCGGCCGACGAGTTCTCGAAGAACGAATCCGACACGTTGAGCGCCGGCGCGAATCCGGAGACCGCCTCGCTCCTGGAGTTACGGCGCCCGAGTTGGAGTCGCGTCTCCGCGATGACCGTTGGCGACACGATGAACGTGTCGGTGAAGCTCAGCGTCTGGTCGCGAAAGGTCGACGTCACCGCGCGGCTCGGCAGCGCGAATCCACCAACGCCCTGTCCATCGCGGCTGTCGTCGGCGAAGTCGTAGCGGAAGATCAGCGTGTGGTTTTCGCCGGCCTGCAGGTCGACACGAGGCGAGATCGAGAATCGTCGCTCGGGCTGAAGGAACGTCGACTGGAAGACTGCAGGATTGCCGGCTCCGTCGAGCACGATCGCGGCGATGGTTTCGTTGTCGTCCTCCTCGCGCCGCTCGATGTCGAGGAAGAAGGACATCTTCTTGCCGATCGGGCCGCTGATGTTGCCGCCGTAGCGGCGCTCCTGTTCGGCACCGCGGGTCGGGGCGAAGAAGTTCCTCGCGTTTAGCGATTCGTCGCCGAAGTTCACGGAGATCGAGCCGCGGAAGCGGTCCGCACCCGGCTTGGTGAAGATCTCGATGCGGCCGAAGCCGATGCGGTCGAACTCGGCGGAGAACGGATTCGAGTTGATGCGGACTTCGCGGATCGATGACTTCGGAGGCAGACGACCGCCGGAGAATCCGTCGATGTAGAACTGTCCGCCGCCAGGTCCGGCGCCGGGACCGGCGAGGTCCTGCAGGGCCTGCGCGAGCTCGTCCGGATCGTCCGGAAGGGCCTCGAGGTCTTTTTCTTTGAGCACGATCGCATCGGCGTTGGAGGCCGAATCGACAGAGACGCCGGTGTCGGCGGCAACGTCTACGGCTTCGGCGACTCCAGCCACCTTGAGCACGAGAGCGAGTGGAGCGACAGGCCCGGCGCCGACGGTCAGCGGCTCGGACGTTGTCGTCTCGAAGCCCTCGGCCACCACGCGCACCGTGTAGGTGCCCGGCGCGACGTTGCGAAGAGCGAAGCGGCCCTGTTCGTCCGTTTCATCCGTGGCCTGCGTCGCCCCGGCGGCGTCGACGAGCTCGACGCGCACGGCCGCAACTGCCGCCTTCGTTTCGTCCGTGACGCTGCCCGTGATGATCGCCGGCCGCGACTGTCCATGGACTGCCGCTGGCGCGAGAAGGGCGAGTGTCATCACCACTGCGAGTGTAGTTCCGATGATTCGTGTCATTGTTCACTGTCCGTCATATCAGCCGCGCGGAATGGCGTTGCCATACTGAGAGCACAGAGACACGGAGTGCACAGGGACTGATTCGCGGGTTCCTGTGCCCTCCGTGTCTCTGTGCTCTCCGTACGGCAACGCCTCACCATCAGAAAGGAAGATCGCTGCCGCCGAAGTCCGAGGGCCACGTTGGCCCGGACGGACCGGCCTGCCCGGCTCTCGGTAGCGAGAATTTCACGAAGATGCGGACGGCGGCCGCAGACGCAGTCGCACCAGGTTCCACGACCACGAAGCAGAAGTCGCCAACGGCGACGTCCTTGAACTCGATCGGCTTGGTCCGCTTGTCCAGCTCGGCGCGGTCGCCCAGAGCAAACGCGAATCCGCCGGGACCGCGCCGCGCGCCATTTGCATCGCCGCCGGCGGGCTGCGGCTGCGCAGCTGCGGGCGTGATGTCGAGGCGTCTGAAGAGCGACTCCGGACTCGACGATAGCTGAACCATGCCCTCGCGCGTTCCGACCGTCAGCGCCGAACTCGCGGGATCCACGGCCATCACGCGGCCCCGGATCGGGCGGGGGAACGTTCCGGTCAGCACCGTGACGGCATCGATCCGGCCCGTAGCCGGGTCGCGATCGCCGCGGGTGGCGATCTGATTGCCGGGGTGCACGTCGGCAAGTGAAATCGAGTCCGAGTCGGCCAGATCCGTCGTTCCGTGGTTGAGGCGACGAAGGACCGTAGCGTCGGTGACGGCGACGGTCAGAGGCTCTCCGCGATACGACTCGACGAGCACCGTGCGCGCCGCCGTGTCGACGGACTTCACTTCGCCGATCACGCCGCGTTTCTGCCAGTCGGCCGCGTCGCGGGCGTTGCGCTGTGCAATTGCCTCGGCGTTCATGACGAGCACCTGGCGCGTCGTCACGCTGCCATCGGGGTTCGTAGCGCCTCTCGCCCACACTCGATCTCCGACCTTCAGGTCCGCGAGCGAGATCTTTTCGGCGCCCTCGAGGGATTTCTTGCCCGGCTCGACCAGAAGAAAATCGGTCGTCTTTGACAGGACCGCCTTCTGCGCCGCGCCACCGGCAGTCTTGATCGTCAGAACGCCGTTCGCGGCATCGATCGAGGTCAGATCGCCGAGCGCCCCGGACGGCTTTGGCGCTTCCTGGGCCCGGGCGAGCCCGCATGCGCACGTAAGCGCAAGTATCACAGCAAATTGCGTCACAACTCGATTCATGTCCGTCTCCGCCAGAAAAAGACTAAGAAATCATCTACGGCCGAAAGGACTGATTGTTTCGGCCCGTACGACCGGCGCTTCGATGCCGCGAACGCCGTCTTGGTGCGCCTTCACACCGCGGGCGATCGAACGCGAGCGACGCAAGTTTCAGAACCGCGAGCGGGTCGATCGTCGGCGTGGATGGCCC
>CAZXLQ010000365.1:0-4296 GCA_964641945.1 uncultured Clostridia bacterium | reverse complement strand
CATACGCGTTGGCGAGCGGTCGCAGGCTGGCGACAAGCGATGCCCCATCGAGGCTGGCGAGCACCTTCATGTCGAGTTCCACCGCCGCGAGAGCCGGGATGTCCTCGTCGGTCGGAGCCTCAGTTCGGGCCACTTCCGCCCGAGGAACGATCACCGTCTGGACGCGCTGGGCGCGACCTCGATGGATGGTGGAAGGCGTGGCGTGCACGCTGACGCCGTGCCCGGTCGCGAACTCGACGGAGTCACGGTAGAGCAGCTCGAGGGTCGCTTCCTCCGGCGGCTTGGTCATGCGCGCGCCGGGCAGCGCTTCCCTGCGGCCGATAAATGGGGACTCGCCATCGACACCCTCGACCGCGAGCTCCGGCTGAAAAAGCCAGACCTCATCGACGTTCTGGTTGCTCGATGGCCGTTCCTGGTCGTTCACGAGGAAGAGCGTCACGTAGCGTGCGTAGGCTCGATCCACGCACGTGCCCCGGACGACAACGTCCGGGTAGTCCGGCACGGGGACCACCGGAGCGATGAGGCCGTCCTTGAGCGTGAGTTCGAAGCTGCCGCTTACCGGCTCGCGCTGCCACCAGCGGGATGGCTTGCCGTCCTTGTCCGGCTTCTCTTCGTCCGTGACCTTCTCGTAGCGGCCCCATGACGCTGTGACTAGGACGCGTTCCGTCCCGGGCGCCGCTGCAAACGAGAGGCCGAACGACGACGGTAGCAGCATCTTGGCGGCGATCCGCTCCTCGGGCTCGTCATCCCCCGATTCCTCTTCGCCGCCGGTGCCCTCGGCGCTGTTGTCGCGCTCCCGGTCCGTGCCCACGGTGTTGCGGGGCGCGAGCATGCCCAGCGCGTACCACTCGCTGACACGCTCGTCGCCGGGAATGCGCTCGTCCTCGCCCCAGATTGGTCCGACGAGGTCGCGGACGATCAGTTCTTCGAGCTCGGCGCGCAGCTCAGACGGAGTCGGCGTAGGGCTTGGCGGGACTGGCAAAATCCCAACGGCGGGATCAGGCAGCGTCATGCTCAGGCTCCAGCTCTTCCGTTTCCAGGTCGTCGTAGGTCAACGGTTCTTCGGGCTCGTCAGCGACTGCTTCCGTGGCTACCGACTTCCCCATGGCTCGCTCGATGTGCGCCAGGAGCGCCTGGGCCCGTTTCTCGAAGAACTGTGCGAATGCGTCCGCTCGCAGCGTTGGAGGATCGATCAGATGAGTCCCGACGTAGGCATCGAGTTGGGCGTCGCTAATCCCCGCGCCGTTCGCCACACGCGTGAGGTATTCCGATGGGGCCCGGCCGCCGATGACGCGGTTTGTGTGCGCCGAAAGGGGCGTCTTGTTGATGATCGAGTCGTACCGTGCCGCCGGGATTCCCGTCTGTTGGCACCAGGCTTTGGGGAAGATGTGATGGATATCGGTCGCTTCGTCGAAGTAGTTGGCGATCGTGCCGTCCTTGCCAGTGCGCCAGTCGTTCGCGCCTTCGCGGAGGAGCAACGCGTACAGACCCTTGTACGCTGCGCTGATGCGCGTGCGGAGCGTGAGGAGGCGACCGGAGGCGAACAGTGCCTCGGTGACCGTCCGCGGCTCGGGTCCGCCGCGGACCCACTGGACGACCTCCGGCAGATCGCGGGAGAAGCGCGTCTCCGTCGTCCCGCCGTACAGCTCACCCATGACGCCACACCAGAACCAGCGCGCGATCTTCTCCTGGGCGCCGGCCGTCTCGGACTCTTTGCCGAGGACGGCGAAGATGGCCGCCATGGGTACGAGCTGGCTGCCGTAGGGCAGGAACTTCGTGTCGAAGAAGTGCTGAGTGTGCAGGAACTTCGCCGCCCGGGCGAGGCCATCGACCACGAGGGGTGCGAACCGCTGGTACGACGGGAGGCTGAGCGCGAGCATCTCCTGGCGGCGACAGCCGATGCGCGGGGCCTTCTCGTCATCCTGGCCCGCCCTCACCGCCTGTTCGCGTGCCTCCCGCGTCGCCAGCAGCGAGATCGACTGCAGGAAGTCCGTGTTGGCGACCTCGTGCAGCACCTTCTTGTCCGCGGTCTTGAACCGGCGCTCGCGTTCTTCCCAGTCCTTGCGCAGGTCGAACTCGTCGGGGGCGAACGTGGCCGTTAGCAGCTCGAAGACGGTCAGGGTGACACCGCCGGTGTTCACTTTCTCGAAGACCTGGCAGACCGCCTGGCGCTGCGTGTCGCGGCCAAGCTCGATAACCGGCAGCTGATATTGCTCGAAGCGCTTCACCACCTCCCGATTGAACCGGTTCCAGAGCTGCATCTTCTCTTTGTCATAGTCCCAGTGCTCCTGGAATCCCATCTGCCACTCGTCCGCATCGAAAACGCGGTTGAGTGGAAAAAGATGGGCCGCGTACTCGCTCTCTGGGGTCGAGTAATCCTCGAGGACTTCGCTGCGGAAGCTCTTCACCCTGCGATCGGCGGGGAGGAAGCGAATCGTCTCTTCGCGGTCCTGGTTCGGGTCGAGAGATCGCAACATGTCGATGTAGAACCAGCCAGACATCGCCTTCTTGCGAGAGTCCTGCGCCTGAACCGGCGTATCGAGCATGAGCGACTGGTAGAGCGACGTGAGCCGCTGCTGGCCATCGAGAATGAGCCGGTCTGCCGCCGCGGTGGCGGCCGGCGTGGCGCCCTGGACCGGTCGCTGCTTGAAGCGCACGCCCTGCCCGCCGGTGCGGAGCATCATGATCGTGCCCACGGGATAGGCGAGCGAGATGCTGGCCAACAGGCTCTGGATGTTTTCGACCGGCCAGACCCAGCCCCGCTGGAACTCGGGCAACTGGGCTTTGCCGTCCCTCACCTCCCGCAGGATGGCGGACATGAACTCTTTCTCGATGCCGAATGCTTCTTCAGTCATTCGCTCTCCTCCAGTTCGAGCGGCACGGTAGGGGCAGAACCCGACAGATTCTGTCGCGCCTTTGCCTTGCCGCCCTTCTTCTTGTCGTGCAGGCCGGCGGCCACCTCCTCGGCGTAGCGCTGGTGGTTCAGCTCGAGGAGGCGGTCCAGGACCTCGGTGCGGGCCGCGGGACCGATAGTGTAGCGAACGCCCTGGCTTGTCTCGTGGAAGCCGTGGTCCAGGTCCCGTAGCTCGGCTACATCCTGCCAGCCATACGCATCCCGGACCGCGTAGTCGAGCTCGCAATGCAACTCGCGCAGCCTCGGGATGCCAGGCGAATCGTCGTTCGGGTTGTGGACGCGGTTGTAGATCTTCGTCAGGCCCTCGTTGTTCGTGACCATCAGGGGCCGGCGGTGGTCATCGATCGCCTTACCGGCCGCCTCTGCGGCCTTGGAGTGGGCCGGCTGCGGGAATGTTTCGAAGCAGTCGGTGGGGGTGTAGCGGACAGCGTTCCGCATAGTGGTCGCGTAGGCGACAGCCCAGTGCCAATGGAAGGCACTTGATAGGACTCCAAAATGGAAGTCGTCGTAAGGAAACACGTAAGTCATGTGTGAGAACACTTGATCGGTAGACACGAAGGCTGGCTGCACTAGCCGGCTAACCGATGTGATCGCCAACACACGGCTTTTCCCCTTAGTAGCTGCGTAGAGACCGGGGCGCCGGTCCGCATACATCCAGTAGCGCTCCGGCAACGGACGCCGCAAGACGTACGCTCCCTCTGCGTCCTTGCGTTGCCGCTCGGGCCGCACGGCGGACTCAATGATCGCCCAGCAATCGGAGTAGCTCGACGCCACTTCGCTGGCCCAGTCGCGGAAGTTGATGATTGAACGCGCTGCCGCCTGATTCGGATGGTCGTTAAGGTCTTCTCCGGTCAGGTACGGTTCAATCACTTCCGCGTTCCGAGGATCACGATTCACCAAGGACCGTGCCACGTCGTGGTCGAGGATGAAGCCCATCCCGAGAACGAAGGAGCCAGTAAACGACTGACCGGCATTCTCGGCCAGCGGCATCGGCCGACCGGAAACCCGACTTGCCTGCGAAAGGTAGGGCGTGATCGCTGCGCACGGCTCGCCGTCGAGGATCGCCTGAGACCGCCATTGTCCCAGCCGCATCCAAAGCTGGGCAACTTCCACGCCAGCCGTCCCTGGCCACGGTCGGCTTTTGACGGCTCGGTGAATCACCCATTCGCCATCTCCAAGCATCCAATCCAATCCGACTTCGCGCGTATCTCCCTGCGCTATCGTGTTGGTAGCGAGCATGCCAATCGCGGAACTCACCTTCGCCGCTCGAATGTAGAAATACGCAATGAGGTCCGCGTTCCCCTTTCGGCCGTCGGCGACTTGGTCCACTAGCAGGGTGCTGAAGAAGCCACGGGGTACGTCGGGTGGGGCGAGACATGACT
>CAZXLQ010000364.1:0-4336 GCA_964641945.1 uncultured Clostridia bacterium | reverse complement strand
GCTCCACGCCGCACTCCAAAGCGCTTCGCGCATTGCCCCGTAACAGCGCCTACGCCGCCTTGAGCGCCTTCAACCGTCGCGTTGCTTCCGGAACCGACAGCGCCCGCTCCAGGTTAGCGACTTTCGTCTTCGTGATCGCCTCGTACGACTTGATGGCGTTTTCCTTGTCTCCCGCCTTGTCGTAAGCACGAGCCAGGATGAGCATGTGGAACGGATCGGTGAGATCCGACTGCTTCATGTGCTCGATCGCCGCGGCATAGTCACCGGCCTCGAGCTTCAGGTATCCCGCAATGTAGTGGTACGCGGGGACGAATTCCTTCCCGCGCTCGCCGCCCTCGTCGATCATCTTCTTGATGAGCTCGGCTTCCGCCCAGGCCTCCTGGGTCTTTCCCAGCTTCGCGAGGGCGCGACCCTTGCCGTGATGAACGCGGCCGAGCCAGATCTGCTTCTCGATCGCCTCGAGGCTGCTCGCTTCGACTGACTTGTATCCACCTTCATAGTACGGAATGGCATCGGCGGGACGTCCGCTCTCGAGATACACGCGACCGATCGCATTCCAGATGAACACTTCCGGGAAGTTCGCGTTGTTGCCGGCCTTCACGTAGTTGTCTTTCCACTGCTTGAGCGTTGCGATGGCGTCGTCGTATTTCCCCTCGTAGATGTAGGAGTATGCGAGCCCCGTGTATGGGCCAAACGGCGCGATGTTGGCCGTGCTGGCCTTGAGCGCCTGCTGGTAGTGCTTGCGCGCCCCGGCGTAGTCACCCTGCAGAATGTTCACGTTGCCGAGGAACGACATTGCCCGCGGCGTCGTGTTGTCGGCCTTCACGGCCATTTCGAAGAGGTGTTTCGCAGCCGCGAGGTCGCCGGTGTTCAGGCTGACCTGTCCGAGCATCATCATCACGAGCCGCTCGTCGGGGTACGTCTTGTGGAGATCCTGAAGGATCGGAAGCGCCTTGTCGGCCTGCTGGGACCGGACGAGAAAGACGGCTTCCATGTAGCGCCGCTCACCGTCCGATGCGTTCTTCGCCAGTTCGACGGCCTTTTCCTGGAATGGCTTGGCCTCGGCGGGCGACGCAGCGTAAGTCGCGCAGAGATAGTAGCCGAACGCGTAGTTCGGGTCGGCGTCGACGGCCTTCTTGGCGATGGCAAAGATGGGCGGGCCGAACTGGAACGTCTCGGTTGCGCGAATTACCTGGGCCGTGGCTTCGAGCGCGACGGGCGAGGTCGTGGACCACGTGAACTTCTTGCCGGCGGGCGCAGCGCTCGCGCCGGCCGTCGAGACTGCAGCCACAATCACCGCGGCGATCGCGACGCCGACGGTTTTGAGCGTCGTGCGGAGTTTCATGCAGGGTCTCCTCCAAAGGGTTTGGTTGCGTCTGCGGCTGATACGCCAACGCAGGGATCGGGTTTCACCCAACTGCTTACGGAACGGACCGGAGGAACTCGTCGACGGTGTTCACATAAGCCTCTGGCGCGGTCGGATACGCGTGACCGTGGGTAGCGCCATCAACGACCAGCTTTCGGGATAACGGACTGGCGGAGGCCGCCGATAGCGGCTCGAGCACCGTCTCGACCGGCATTCGGACGTCTTTCGTGCCGCCGATAAAGAGGATCGGGACCTTGATGTGCGTAACGGCGATCCGGACGTCGAATTGTCCCGGACGGAATCCAAGTCGAAGTGCTGTCATCCAGGTCAGCATCGGTGCGAAGGGAATTGTCGGTATTCCGGCGAGAGCCAGATGGTGGTCCACCGTATGCTCCAGCGAAAGGAACGAACTGTCGGCGACGACCGCAGCCACACCGTCGGTTTCCGCCGCCGCCATGAGTGTTGCAGCGCCGCCCATCGACACACCGAAGAGCACGATCCGATTGTCGGGTGCCCGGGACTTCGCAAAAGCCATCGCGGCCTCGACATCGTGACGCTCGTCGAAACCGAGACTCACGAACTCGCCACCGCTCCGTCCGTGGCGTCGCATGTCGTAGACGAGCACCTCGTAACCGAGCTTCCAGAAGTCGACCGCCCGCGGCAGCAGTTCCCAGCGCGACCGGAACATGCCGTGTGTCATTACGATGGTCGTTTGCCGGCCCGAGCCCGGCAGCCACCAGCCCGATACGGTATTTCCGTCGAGCGAAGGAAACGAAACGTCCTCGAACGTGGCCCCGAGCGTAGCCGGCGTGTCGGGCCGGTTGCGTTCATCGGTGCGCGTCACGGCTTTCGTGACCAGAATACTGAGCATCCACGGCAGTCCGAGCGTGACGAGCAGAACCGCGACGGTCGCAGCGCGCGCAACGGTAACGAGTCGGCGTCTCGAGGTGACGATGCGGCCGTGGTCATGCGGATCGTCAATTCTGGCGATGCCGATCCACGCGAGAATCGTGGCGACACAGCAGACGGCACCGACGCCGACCATTCCAAATCGATCGAACGCTGGTTGGGAAATTGCCACCGCCGTGGCGATGCCGAGCTGGGACGCGGCATTGCGCAGCGCGATGTAGACGGCCCTGTCGTCACGAGAGACGATTTCGGTTACGAGTGCCTGAAGCGGCGCGACGCGCAGCGCTGCGAAAAGCGCGGTCACTGCGATGAGCACAAAGAGTGGCGTGCCCCATGCAATCGCCGGGACTACGACGAGTGCCAGCGCCATCAGCCTGCTGCTGGTAACGGCGACTCGCCGTTTGCCGATCCGGTCTGCAAGCAGTCCGCCGAGTGCGCCGCCACCGACGGCACCCAGTCCTGCGGCAAGGTAGACGAGCGATACTGCGCGCGGACTTGCGCCGAAGCCTTTCGTCAGCCAGATCCCCAGAAATGACGTGAATCCGACGAGTCCGCCCGAAACGAAAAAAGCGCTGATTATGCCCAGGCGCGTGCTTCGGGTTCGGCTCGCCAGTTGCCAGAGTCCCGCGACACCGCTGCGGCGGTCATCGACCGGCGCGTGTCGGTCGCGCGACTCGTCCGAGATGACCGACGGGAGAGGAAGGAGCGCTACGAGAATGGCCGCGCCGACCGAAAGGACCGCCGACACGGCAAACACCGGACGCCAGCCGTATCCGCCAGCGAGCAATGCGCCGACTGGTACGCCGAAAACGGGGGCCAGAAAGTACGCCACGGCGACCCAACTCATACGCCGGCCGCGCCGGTCGTAGCTGGCTGAGTTCGCCAGCGCCGCGATGGCCAGTGCCGAGATCATGCCGCCGGCGAAGCCCGCGACGGCTCGCCCGACAAAGAAGATGCCGATATGTGGTGCAGTAGCAGTGATGAGGCTGCCGATGCCGAAAAGCAGCGCCGATCGAGGCAGCCATTTCGTCGAGTCGCGGAGCTGGTGCCAGAAAGCGAGCCAGAGCGCCACTCCCGCCGCGGCAATCGCGTAAACGGTGACGCCCCACGCAACGATGGACGGCCGGACACCCAGCCCCTCGGCCACACCAGGCGCAATGGCGCCGATGAGCTGCGAGTCGATGAGCGCGACGAGAATGAGGAGAAACGTCGCGTGCGGAGCGAACCTCCCCAGCGAATCCGATCCAGATGCCGAGATCTCGTTACTCATTGGCGGTCCGTTAGATTGAAAGAGAACTCCGGCGACGGGCCCGCTGAAAACCGCCGTCCGTCACGCGGCGAGGAATGACGAGGTTGACGCACGTCCCCCTCATACGTCGAAGGACGCTTCCGGTTTCGCTGCCGCTCGCATTAGGCGGCCCGTCGTCAGACCAAGGAGCGTATAACGCAACGCGTCAGTTGACGTATGAAGTGGACAGAGCGCCTCGGGCTGGAACGAACTGCGGGTCTTCGACGGGCATCCCGCTTCGCGCATCGATCCGGACCCACCACCGTCCAAGGGGTCCACGGTATTCAGCGTGCGGCGGCCGGCCCGGGAGATGATTGAACTGAACGTGCGTGTCGGCAGCGGGCTTCGTGATCCGGCTTTCGGGTGAGTCGAGCGGAAACGGTTTCCAGATACCATCGACGTAGAAAACGAGAGCAGCTTGTCGGACTGCTGCGACTACGGCAGCCGGGTCATCCGACGGTGGCGCTGGCTCGCCTGGTGAGAGCGGATTCACGTGGGCGATCCTACCACGGACTTTCGCACCGGTGTCGGACTGCGTGACTATGCGTCTGATAACGGCCCTTACGGACAGCCCGTCTCGGATTTGACAGGCCGTGTCAACGACATCCGTTTGTCCCGGCACCCCGAGCGCAGCGCTGGCCTATACCCGGAATCGAGTCGGTTGGATACGGGCAGTTGTGTCGTGGCCGTGCGTTTCCCGTCCGGTGGTGGGTCCGCCCGGCCGGCCGCTCACTGCGTTCGCGGTTCCGGGTCGGCCTGCGGCCGACGGGGAC
>CAZXLQ010000363.1:0-4355 GCA_964641945.1 uncultured Clostridia bacterium | reverse complement strand
ACGATTTTCCGGGTCTCTCTCAGGAGCGCCTTCTCGTCGAGGCCGCCTCCCCCCGAAATGACGATCCGGTGAGGGCGGCGCCTCGCGGTGAATCGCAGGTCGACGAAGTCTCCGCATTCGATCGGGCAGTCGAGCAACTCGTCGTAGTCGTTCGCGCGGAACGTGTCCGACGTCCCCTCGACGGGCTCGAGCCCGGTCGCAATCCGCCAACCGGCCGGAAGGTCGAGTACGACGTCACATGGTCGATCGCTGAAGCCTTCGATCCACGGACAGACTGCCGGTGTATGAATGAAGCCGTGTGTGTCGTCGAGATTCGGCGACTGCACATTCGGCTCGTTTGCATATAGCCGGAACCTGAACGCGAAGCCGCGGCCGGCGCCATCGATCCGCCACGCGTTCTTAGAGACTTTTTCGAACCGCAGGGCGCGGCCGTCCGGGCCACTCACCGAGACGTCCTGCACGTTCCGCGCATATTCGCGGATGAGGTATGAGCCCGGCGACCAGACCGGCATGCGGACCTCGACGGAATCGGGAAAGAAGCCGCCGGCAATCAGTGCGACGTCGTAGAGATGCCGGTGCGGTTCGCGTACGGCGATCTCGTAACGAATGGACGGTTCGGTCAAGCAGTGGACTCCCCTTGTGGGACTCGGTCGTCCCGACGTCCACGCAACGTCGAACGCCGTCCCGGTTTCTCTCGACTACCGGTCGGGATCGACGCCGACCTCGACTCCGGCTAGCGCCTGGCCGAATTCCGTAGCCGACGCGTACCGGTCGTGCTTGTGCTTCGACAGTGCCTTGAGCAGGACGGCGTCAACGGCGGACGGAACATCCGGGTTGTATTCGCTCGGAGGCGCCGGCACTTCGTTCATGTGCTTGACCAGCGTGTCGATCGGAGAACTGCCGAGAAACGGCGGGCGACCCGCCACCATCTCGTAGAAAACGCAACCGAGCGAGTAGATGTCGGATTGCGCGTCGAGCGGAAGGTCTTCGCACTGCTCCGGAGACATGTATGGAGGCGAACCAACGAGCGTCCCGCTCTTAGTCAGCGAACCTACTCCCTCTTCGGTGCCGCGCTGGAGTTTTGCGAGTCCGAAGTCCAGAACCTTGACGAACGGTCCGTCCTGCGTCGATTCGAGGAAGATGTTGTGCGGCTTGAGGTCGCGATGAATCACTCCGGCCGAATGCGCGACCGCGACCGCCGAACACACCTGTCGCATCCACCGAATGCCCTGATCGAGCGGCAGCCTGCCCGTCGCCTTGACCTCGGCGTTGAGCGGCCGGCCCTCGAGGTATTCCATCACGATGTATGCGCCGACTTCGGGAGCCACGCCATAGTCGTAGATCGACACGATCCGCGGATGCTTGAGCCGCGCGATTGCGAGAGCTTCCCGCTTGAACCGCTCGATCGCGACCGGGTTCGAGAGAATGTCGCTGCGCATGACCTTCATGGCCACGGGCCGCTCCAGGTTCAACTGCGTCGCCCGATACACCGTTCCCATGGCTCCACGCCCAAGCTGAACGTCGATTCGGAACTTCCCCTCGATCGTCGATCCGAGCAGCGGGTTGAACGAGATCAGGCGAGTACCGCAGTCCGGACACACGTCCGCCGGACTGTCGTACCGCTTCAGACACGAGGCACATTGGCGCATTCAGGGACTCGATTCCAGGCCGCTTCGACACACGGCTTCCTTCAGTACATTTCGGTCAGGGTGCCTGAGTGTACCCAAAGAGCGGCACGATGCGCGACCCCGGGGAGAGACCGCCGTCAGTCCATGATCAGCGGAGCGGTCACAACCCGGTTTCCTCCATCCACTTTAGCCTGCAATAACGCGTCGTCCGCCGCCACGATGAGTGTATCCGACGAGAACTTCGGATCGGGCACGGCAGCTGCCGCGCCGAGGCTCACGGTCACCACGTCGCTGACCGGCGACGCCTCGTGTCGAATCTTCATCGCCTCGATTCGGGCCCGCAGGCGGTCGGCGACGATCGACACGGCATTCTCCGGAGTATCGGGGAGCAGGACGAGAAAAACGCCGCCTCCGACACTCGAGATCAGGTCGCCCGGCCGCAGCAGGTCGCCCTCGAGCGTTCCGGCGACTCTCTCGAGGCAATAATCGCCGCTGAGCAGTCCGTACGTATCGAGGTAGTCGTTGAACGCGTCGATCTCGAGCTTAACCAGCGCCAACGGCTTCTCGTCGCGAATCGCCCGCCGCCACTCACGATCGAAGTACTTGTTGAACTCGGCGAGCGTGAACATTTCGTCGAGGTCGACGCGATCCTCAGAGGCGGGCGGAGCCCCGACGACCTGTGCCGAAAGATCCTGCACCGACGGATGAAGGTCATACGCCTCGGCGATGAACTCCTTGGCCCGCTCGGTCTCACCAAGTTCCTCGTGGAGCCGGGCGAGCTCGATGCACTGCACGGCCGCCTTGTCCTTCATTCCGGCTTCGGCATAGAGCTTCTTGAGCTTGGTGCGGCCTATCACGTACTTGGGCTGCCCTGCGACGAGTTCCTCGAGGAGCTTTATCCTCGCGGCCCGGAATTCGGGATGCTCGGCGACGAGATCGTCTGCCAGCTCCATGCTGTACTCCGACAGCGCGCCGGCCGATTCCGCCGCTGGCGTGGCACGATTGGCGGACGACGCCGAGGCCGGCTCCTCGACGGACGGCGTCTTGCGCGCCCACTCCATCAACATCGGTCCCGACTCGAATCCCTCTGGGAAACTGGATTCGGCGGCGGGCGCCGGTGGCGGCGCGGCATCCGCGGCGGCCGGGTCCTTCGCCACGACGTCGGGCTCGACCTCCATCAGTCGCTTGAGCGCCTCGGTGGCGATGTCTTTCAGGCCCTGTCGATTCGAGACCTCGACGAGAGAATTGAGCGTGGCGACGAGGTTTCGCCGTTCGTCGACTCGCGTGTAGATGTCAGCGAGACGGCGCAGCGCGCCAACGTTGTTCCGGTCGCGCCGAAGGATCTCCTTCAGTACGGCCGTCAGCTTCTTCTTCGCTCCGGTCGCGAGCAGCGAATCCACCGAGCGGTCGACGATCGCCAACGCCCGGTCCATCAGCTTCGCCTCGATACACGCCCTGCTGACTTCGAGCATGGCGTCGACTCGGGTAGCGTCTACGCGTAGCAGCTTCCCGAACGTCTCCTCGGCCTCGTCCAGCATTCCCGCGTTCAGGTAGGTTCGGCCGAGGATTGCGAGAAGGTCCGGATCCTCGGGGTTTTTCGTCAGAAGGCCATCGATCATCCTGAGTGCGTCGACGAGCCGTCCCTGCTGAACATAGCCCTCGGCCAGCGCGTTGATGGCAATCTTCGAATCAGGCCGAACCTCGAGCGCCTTGCGGAACGCCTCGAAACCTTCGTCCGCCCGGCCGCGACGTTGCAGTTCCTGGCCAGCCTGGATGAACGCATTGTAGGCCTCGCGCTGCATTCCGCTCGCGAGATAGGCCTCGGCAAGCTCCAGTCGAAGAGTCACGTTCTCGGGATCGAGGTCGGCGATCTTCTGCTGAATCGTGAGGGCCTTGGCCTTGTCGCCGGTCCGCTTGAAGCTCTCGACCGCCGCCATGTACTGGACCCGCGCATCGCTGATGTGCCCGACCTTGCGAAGCATGTCGGCGAGCTTGATCGTCAGATCGGGAGCGACTCCCTCGAGCTTGACGATCTTCTTGTAGACGGCGATGGCCCGCTGCATGGCCCCCTCGGTTTCGTACCGCTCCGCCACCTGCACGAAATATCGACTCGCCTCCTCAGGTCGTCCGGCCCGCACGCACAGGTCGCCGACCGTGTTCAGGACGTTCTCATCGTGTGGATTGGCCTCGAGCACCTTCTGGTACTCGTCGATCGCGTTGGCGAGTTTGCCTTGCTGGGCGTATTTCTCCGCCTGCTTGAGGGACTTCTCGACATTGTTGTCGCTGCCAAATGAAAAGCGCATGTTCCATCTCCGTGAGAGCGGGCGGTACGGGATTCCGAATCGAGAGGTGCGGAAGTGACTGCGCGTATGATAACTCCGGCTGAATCAAGCGCAAAGGACGCACTCCGAAGGGTAGAGGGTCAGTCTGACGTCGTCTCTAGTCGACTCGGTCCTTCCCATTTTCGGTGGTCTTTCGCGTATTCGCGTCTTCCTTAGCGCCTTTGCGAGAAACTGAACGTTCAAACTGGGTCCCACTCACAGGTAGTTTCTCGCAGAGGCGCAGAGGTAAGACGCAGAGTCGCAGGAGGAGCAGATAGTTCGAAACCGGCGCGCGCCCTTCCGGTAGCACGCTGTCGGCCCGTCGGAGTACACTGCCTAAGCTCGGTCGACACGTCGGCCGGGCCGTGAATCGAAGGTCTCGAGCGACCATCCGAGAGGTCCGATC
>CAZXLQ010000362.1:0-4370 GCA_964641945.1 uncultured Clostridia bacterium | reverse complement strand
GAACTATCGTCGCGGACCTCTGTCCGCAGGCCGACTCGCTACCGCTCGCGGTTCTGAATCTGACGTGGAGCGCTGCCGAGCATCAGAACCGCGAGCGGTAGCGAGCGGCCTGCGGACGGACGGAAGCATGGCTCCCTCTCTCGTGCGGGCAGACAGGAAGTATCCTCGCGGACCTCTGTCCGCGGGCCGGCTCGCTACCGCTCGCGGTTCTGAGTCTGACATTGCGGCCACTGCACCTCACATGAGAGGACCGCGGACCTCACTCGAGTCCCTCCCGCGCCTGTTGCGCCCACTGCTCCAACGAGCCACGATGCACCGCCCGAGTGTCCTTACGTACGACGGACCGAAAGCAATGACCCGGGCCTTGGATACGCCGGCATCTCTCGGGTGGTAGTGGAACGGTACCTCGACAACGCGGTGGCCCGCTTCCAGTGCGAGGGCCACCAGCTCAGGCAACACGTCGAAGTGCTCGCCTCGCGCGTCGAGCGACTGCGCAATGCGGCGATCATAGAGTCGGAAGCCGCTCGACATGTCGCGGACGTCGATGCCGAGCAGTCGTCCGAATAGGACATTGAGAACGCGACTGAGCACAATCCGGCTGGCCGGCATGTCGGCGCTTCCACCGGCGACGTATCGCGAGGCGATCAGAATCTCGGCATCGTCGCGACGATCGAGGAGATCGAGGATGAATGACGGCCGGTGAGACATATCGGCGTCGATCGTTAGAATCGCGTCGCCCGCGCACGCGGCGATGCCCTGGCGCAATGCGTTGGCATAGCCCGGGGCGCTCTGTTGAATCACCGACGCGCCGTGGCGCCGCGCCACGGCTTCGGTACCGTCCCTCGAGGCAGCGTCGACGACGGTGATGTCGTAGTCGTGGCCCGCCGCGCTGAGAACCCGGGAAACCTCCGGCAGCAGCGATTCGAGGTTCTCCGCCTCGTTGCGAGCCAATACGAGCACGGATATCCGGTGCACAGGGTTCTCGATCATCGAGGCATGTCACGCACCAGAAACGTCAGCGAACGGAGCTCGAATGTGCACGGCTGCTGATCGGGATCGATTCGAAAACGATCGATGTCGTCGTAGATCCAGATCGTAGCCTCCTGGACCTCGGTGGTTCGATCGACGGCGACGTGCGCGGACCGGCGGCCCTCCTGGAACTCATCCGGCGATCTGGCCCAGAAGACCTGCATTTTCGGCGCATCGGTGGATGCGTTCGTGACCACGAATTGTATGGTGACGCCGCAGACGTACGCGGCTTCGGGAATTGAATACACGACGAACGGATCGCTCCCAACCGCCCTGAACGTGCCGTTGTCGACGTAGGTCTCGTGCTCGCCCAGCTTCACGACGTGCACGTCGGCCGCTCGACACGGTGAATCGACCGGAAAGGCCTGCTCTCGATCGTACGGGCCCGCTCGCGCAGCGCGAAGCATCTCGAGGCGGGCGGAGAGAATCGATGGGATCGGATACAGCCGTTCGGCGTGGCGAGCCGCGGCGACGTCAGGTGGAGCCCCCGCGTCGATCGCCTCCGTGAGTGCGTCGGCCCGGTCGGCCCGGTCCACGCCATAGAGAAAACCTGCCCAGGTGTTTGTCACGAATGCGGCCGTGAGCGCGAGCAGGATTCCGGTCCTGACGAACCGGCCGAGCCCGCCGCGCGCATACAACGAAAAACTCACGAGGCCGATGCAGAGGAGCGTCGCCGAGAACAGCGCATACCGGTTCGAGAATCCCTGACCCTGGCCGAGTCCACTACGGCCGAATGCGATCGCGACCACGAGCGAAACGAGCGCGCCGATTCCCGCCAGCAAGACGAAGGCGCGCGGACGCTCCCCGGGAGTCATCCACGCCGCGCGAACCGCCAGCGCAGCGGCGCCGGCGACAACGGCGATCGTTCCGACCGCCGAGTACGGCCAGAGCTTCTGACCGGCCTGACCGATCGCCGTGCTCAGGATCTCGGTCGAGGTGCGCAACACCCCTGCGAGAGACGGTCCAGGTGTCCCGGTCGAGTTCTCAGGAAATCCGATTACATACGCCACGGCGATCGCCATGGCCAGGCCGCACGACAGCAGCAGGACCAGTCCTTCGCGACGGCTGCACGAACCGGGCTGCCGGACAGACGACACGCCGATAACGGCGACCCACGCCAGCATGCACGGTAGCATCGCGAGGCCGAGGGCGCCGAACATCGGTAGCAATACGAGACTGACGGCGATGGCGCCAACGCGCGCGTGGCGGCCCTGCCAGTCGGAGCTGCCGACGAGGACGATTACGACGGTGAGGACAGCAGCGCCGACGAAGAAGAACTGAATCGTGAAGATGTGATTCTCGAAGAGTCCCCATCCAAGCAGGGCGAGGGGGAACACTGCGTCGGTGAAGGCGGCGTGACCTCTCAGGCGACGACACGACTCGACGAAGGCCCAGCAGGCGGCACAGAGCATCAGGCTCGTGAGCACCATCACGACGCGAAGATCTCCCGTCAGACGCCACACCGAATAGACCACGAGGCGGACGATCGGAATCGAGTGTTCGTTGTGCGGCGTCCAGAGCCAGGAGAGCGAGATCGGGGTGTTCCCGGTCAGGACCGGGACGAGCTCCCAATCGTCCCAGAACGGAACGTTACGCCCGAACTTCCAGATGTAGACGAACAGGGCCACGGCCATCAGGGCAAACACTCCGGCGACGAAGAGGCGCTCGTAAGCGTCGTCGGAGTGGCCTTCATCGAGATGTGCGTCGTCGTGGCGTTGCATTCGGACCCGCTACTCTGGCCGTGCGAGGCCCGTGCGTCAAGCCCGATCGAATCGCGAGAATCCACCGTCCTCCGAGCGGAGCCCCGGTGGGCCCAGAACCCGGAGAGAAGCGACGGGCCTACCGAGCGGTCCCCGTCGGCTGCAGGCCGACCCGGAACCGCGAACGCAGTGAGCGGCCGGCCGTGATTAGCTCGCACGTCGATGGCGGCGGATGCAGGCGGATCGGGAGTGCGGTGCAGCCGCCATGCGGGAGATGCAGGGCCGGCCGCTCACTGCGTTCGCGGTTCTGGGACGTGCGGTGGGGAGAGCGGTCCCTGACGGCCGCAGGCCGAGTGCGGTCCCAGCACTGGACGGGAAACGCACGGCCACGACACAACTGCCCGTGTCCAGCCGACTCGATTCGGGGTAAGGGCCAACGCGTCGCCCGGGGTTCAAGGACGCGCGGTTGCTCAGAGGCATTGTGTAAATTCTGGAGGGCCGGATGCGAGAGTCAGGAAGACTCGCCGTTCTGGTCTGCATGCACGACGCCAATCCGACGCACACATTCGTTCTGACTGAACTGCCAGACGAGACGCTCGCCACGAGGCTCGGGCGGCAACTCAGGAGCGCCGCCCACGAGCTTCGCACGGACCCCGCGGCGTTCCTTCGATCGCTTTACACCGACGACGCCGTGGACCGGAATGCGCGACGCGTACTCTGGGCCGTGCGCCTCGGCCTTCCGACCGCCAGTCTTGGCGGATTCGCGCTCGGCGTGCTTCTGTACCTGTGCGTATTTGGCCGTCCCGAAATCGTAGTAGCGAGCTCGCCGGACGACGAGCCGTTGCCAATCTGGTCGATGGTCGACGTCGCATCGGACCCCGTGCCGGCGCCGAACAGATCGAGAGCCGGCGGCGGAGGAGGTGGTGACAACGATCCGCGTCCGGTCTCGAAGGGAGTAATCCCGCCGTCCTCGCTCGATAATCCGATCGTGCCTGCGACGACAAAGCCGACGCCAATTGCACCGAATCCGCTGCCGGTACCTCCTCCGATCATGGCGCCGCCCTTGCCGCTCGAAACCGGCGTTTTCGGCGATCCGCGTGGCGAGCCGACCGAACCTTCCGACGGGCCAGGCCGCGATGGCGGTGCAGGCACAGGCGAGCACGGCGGCTGGGGACCCGGACGTGGGCCAGGGAAGGGCCCAGGCGAGAAGGGTGGCCCGGGAGGAGGGAGTGACGACCCCACGGGCGGACGTCGCGACAGGGCCGAACCCGTTGCCGTGAAGGCCCGGATACTCAATTCACCGCGTCCCGCATACACCGAAGAGGCGCGTCAGAACCACACCGAGGGTGTCGTGAGGGTGCGCGTCCAGCTCGGAGCCGACGGCCGCGTACGGAGCCCGCAAGTCGTTGCCGGACTTCCGCACGGACTAAACGAACGCGCGATCGCAGCCGTATCGTCGATCTCGTTCGAGCCGGCGCGCAATGCAAGTGGGGTTGCCGTGGACTCGTGGGTCACGGTCGCAGTGCGATTCACGATCCGGTAAGCGCCAGTCTGTCCATTGCGCGAAGCGCCTTGGAGTGCGGCGTGCAGCGCCGCTTTGGATTGCTCCCGACAAGCAGGAACCAGGGAGAATCGACAGTG
>CAZXLQ010000361.1:0-4402 GCA_964641945.1 uncultured Clostridia bacterium | reverse complement strand
GGTCTCGTTTCTCGCAAAGGCGCCAAGGTCTCGCAAAGGCGCAAAGGCACACACTGACAAGAGAGGAGGCGTTCTGCCTTCGGATTTTGTAATTGACTTGCCCAGAAGGGTTTGCTACGTTCGGGGCAGTCTCCAGACCCAAGCAGCACCCCCGTATATCCGTTGGAGGAACTGGCTATGCCACGTTTGCGCCGATTCGCCACACTGCTCCTGCTCCCAATGCTCGTCTCCCTGCTCCCGCTCAGTGGTGTTCGCGCTCAGCAAGGCTCCGGAATGCCGATCGAGCCCAACCGGGCTCCGATCGTCCATCGCACCGACCTTTACTGTGCCGGTGTTATTTCGAAGCGCGAGGTCTCGCCCGAATTCATGGTCGTCGGTGGCGAGAAAGAGACCGAGATCAACTGGTACACGACCTCGAACGTCGTCTACCTGAACTACGGCGCCAAACACGGCGCCTCGGTCGGCGAGAGCCTTTACGTCGTGCGTCCGCGCGGCAAATACGAGAATCCGTTCACCGGCAAGGACCTCGGCTGGTACATCGAGGAGGTCGGCATGCTGCGGATCATCTCGGTCCAGCGCAACGTGTCGACGGCCCGCGTCGAGACCAGCTGCGATCCGATCCGCCTCGGCGATCTCGTTCGGGCCTACTCCGGCTACGTGGCCGCCGCGCCGCGGGAATACGCTCCGTTGAACCGATGGGACCTGCCGAGCGGAAAACTCTCGGGTCAGATCATCCTCTCGCGATGGAACCGCAACTTCATGACCGAACGCGACGTCGCGTACATCGACATCGGCGATGACAAGGGCGTGAAGCTCGGTCAGTACTACACGATCTATCGCGACCCGGGCATTCCGGAAGGTCCGGTTGGCCGCGGTCACCGCGTGCTGCGCTACGACGATGACTTCCCGAATCGCGTCGACGAATACCGCGACGACCGCTACCGCGGCGCGGACTTCTCGACTCTTCGCGGCAAGAAGCGCGAGGCCGAGGTTGTCGACGGCCGCAAGGGCCTGCCCCGCAAGGTCGTAGGCGAGATGGTGATCATCCGCGTCGAGGACAAGGCCGCCACTGGCTACATCACGCGCGTCACCCAGGAAGTGAACATCGGAGACTACGTCGAGCTTCAGTAGTCGACCCGCCAGCGGATGCAGGCTGAAGGGCACGGACGCCGTCCGTGCCCTTTGTCGTTCTCGAGACCGCAGAGGCCCCTCGCTACCTCTCGTGGTTCCGGATTGTCACTCGTTCATCCAGAGGTCTTCCGGACGTATGACCGGCGTCAGCAGGTGCAACCGCAGGCCCTCGACCTCGGGCTGATGCGCGACGACGATGCGGCGGTGCATCAGGAACGCGCACGGGGCGTCGTCGATGATCGCCTGTGAGAGCTGCTGATAGATACGGTCGCGCTCCTCGCGATCCATCACCGCCCTTGCACGCTCCGCCAGCTGATCGACGTCCGGGTTCCGGTAGTTCGACGAGAAGATCCCCTCGTTCGACGAATGGAAGAGCACGTACGTGAAGTTGTCCGCGTCGGCATAGTCGGCGAACCAGGCGCGCCACGCGATCGGAATCAGCCCGCGCTCGCGAGCGCGCGTGAACTCGGCCGGCTCGACCATCCGCACGTCGAGCTCGACCCCGACAGCTGCCAGATCCTCCCGGATCCGCACCGTCGCCGAATCCGGCACGAAGCCGCGCGTGCACCAGAGGCTCGTCGATAGCCCGCCGCCGAGCCCCGCCCGAGCCAACGCCGCACGCGCCCGGTCCGGGTCGTATTCGAGCCCCGAAAGCGTCTCGGAATACCCGACGAGCCCCGGTGGAATTGGTCCCGCCGCGATCACGCCCGCGTCGCCGTGCACTTCGCGGACGTAACGCTCCTTGTCGATGGCGTGACAGAAGGCACGGCGTACATCCCGATTGTCGAAGGGCGGAAACCCGCAGTCGAATATGAGGCGTTCCGTGTGGAGTTGCACCGCCCGAAGAACGATTCCCCTCCAGCTCGGATCGTCCTCGAGCCTGGCGATGAGTGCATGCGACGGGTTCTTGATGTACGACAGCTCGCCCGAAAGGAACCGCCCCTCGATCTCGGGCGCAGCGACGCCTACCTCGTAGGTGATGCGGTCGACGTACGGGCGACCGCCGCCGTCGTAACCGTCGAAGCGCTCGAGCTCCACTCGCCGCTGCGGATCGTGCTCGACGACGCGGAATGGTCCGCTGCCGATGGGGCGATCGGCGAACGGCTGGTCGGTCCGTTCGACCTCTTCCCGCGGCACGATCGCCGAGTAGTCCACGCAGAGCGTCGACAGGAAAAACGCGAGCGGGCGCTTGAGCGTCACACGGATCGCGTGCCGGTCGACGACCTGGATGCCCGAGACCGAGCCGGCCTGGCCGCGTACGAACTCGTCGGCGCCCTCGACCGGGGCGAAGATCCACGCACCCGTCTTTTCCCCCTGGCGCAGCAGACGCTCGAAGCTGAATCGAACGTCCTCGGCGTCGACCGACCGGCCGTTGTGAAACCGCGCGGTGCGCCGCAGGAAAAACGTGTAGACACGGCCGTCCGGTGAAACCTCCCAACGCTCGGCAAGCGACGGCCGGATCTCCGAACCCTCGCCCGACTCGACGAGCGTCTCGAAGACGTTCGTGAGAACGTCGGCCGACGTCACCGTCGTGGCACGCACAGGGTCGAGAACGACCTCGGCCTCGCGGAAGGCTACGCGAAGGTGGCCTCCGCGCTTCGGCTCGGGAAGGCGGAAGTGTTCGACTTCCTTCCTGAGTAGCGTCGCTTCGCGGCCGAGCGCGTCGACGGCGCTGTTGATCGTCGCGATCGATGCCTGGTTGCGCGCGACGACCTCCTTGATGACCTCGATGGCGCGCAGGACGTGGCCGGTGCCGATCGACTGCTCGCCGACGGCAGTCTGGATCTGTCCGACGACCTCGGTTAGCTCTTCCATCGCGTGGGCGATGTGCTTCGACGCCTCGGCCTGTTCGACCGTCGCGCGGCGAACGTGCTCGGTGAGCTGCGACATGTGCACGGCGCGCTCGCCGATGTGCTGCGACGTGCTGGCCTGTTCCGCGGTCGCACGTTCGATCTCCCGCGCGCGCTGCCGGACGAGCTCGGCGGCCTCGAGCACTGTGTGGGTTTCCTTCGTCTGCTCGGATGTCGCTCCGGCTATGGCGCGGATTTCGGTCGAGGCGCGCGCCGCGCTCCGGCTTATGACGTCGAGCGCTTCGGCGGCCGCCTGCGCCTGGCCGACACCCGTGGCGGCGAGCCGGTCCCCGGCGGCGACGCGATCCGTGGCGGCGAGAACGTCGGATCGCACGGACGCGATGAGTTCCGAGATTTCGGCTGTCGATGCGGCGGTGCGCTCGGAAAGCTCCTTGATCTCGTCGGCGACGATCCTGAAGCCGCGGCCGTGCGGTCCGGCCTGGGCCGCGAGGATCGCTGCGTTGAGCGCCAGCAGGTTAGTGCGCTCCGCGATCTCGTCGATGACGGTCACAATGGCGCCGACCTGCTCGGAGCGGTTGCCGAGCGACGCTATGGATTCGGTTGCGAGGTCGATGGCCTGCTTGAGCGCGCCCATGGTGGCGGCAGTCTCGCCGACGACGCCCGAGCCGCGTTCGGCGAAGTCGCGGACTTCGTCCGACAGCGTTGCCGCTTCATTTGCGGACTGGTCGATGCGCTGCGTCGAGCGATCGATCGCGGCGGCCGCGGCCACGGTGCTCGCGGCGGATTCCGAAAGGGCGCCGGTGTTGCCGGCGACGGCCTGGATCGAGACGGCCATCTCCTCGATTGCGGACGCGAGCTCTTCGACCTCGTGCGAAAGCGAGTCGGCGTTGACCGAGACCTCGTCGATCGACGTCGCCATCTCGAGCGCCGAGGTCGATGTCGCCTGCGCCAGCGAGGACAGCGCGTTGAGGCTCTCCTCGACACGGCGCAACGAGACGTTGATCTGTGCAATCGAGGACGAGGTTTCTTCTACCGACGAGCCCTCGTCGTGAACGCTTTGCGACAGGCCTCGCGTACCGCGAAGGACGTCGGTGGCCACGATTTCGACGGAGCCTGCCGCGCGTCGCAGTCCGAACACGACGCGGCGCAGTTGGCGCGCCAGACGGTCGATCGTGAGCGAGAGTGCGCGGTCTTCGTCGCTTGCGGCGGCGTCAACGACTTCGGGAGGGGCGGCGAGGTCACCGGCGGCGATTCGCTCGATGGCGTCGGCGATCGATGCGTCGTTGACGCGGTTGTCGCTCATGGGGGCCGATTGTGGACCATCGCGAAGAGCGAGGCAACGGGGGCCGTGCACGCCAGGACCAGTACCGCGTGCGATAGCGACCGGGTCGCTCCGTCGGCCGCCCCGCATTGGACGATCGACCCGCTCGCTATCGCTCGCGGTACTGATCTCTCCGAGG
>CAZXLQ010000360.1:0-4405 GCA_964641945.1 uncultured Clostridia bacterium | reverse complement strand
GCTTCGTGGTCCCGAATCTGCCGGTCTCGCCATCGAAGCTCCTGAGCCCACCCGGCCCGTTGAAGACCCAGGTGCGACCGCCGTATCGTCGAGGCCCGACCTGTGCCGCTTGCGTACTGTATTGTTCCGGCACTTCCGGATACGCGTCGATTTGATGGTCGGGGTGGAGCACCACCGCACCGGTCTCGAGGTCGACGGTCGAAAACCCTGCCGATTGTCGGTACGGGACGAAGCGGGCCGTGTAGCCCGAGACCTCGGGCGACTCGACGCCTCGCCCCAGATGGAACGTGTGCTTCACGACGTCACCCTCGATGATCGCCGCATAGGAGTCATGGGTGCCGTCTACCGGCCCGTCGAACCCGATCACCACGAGATGGTCACGCAACATCCCGCACCTGTACGCGAAGTGCGGGAACGGGAATGCGAGCACGGTTGGAACCAGCCCTTCCTCTCGGTAGAGATACATGCGTTGGTCTTCGACCCGCACGTAGGTTTGACCCGCGCTGCATCCTCCCGATCCGAGCGCGACCTCCTTGCCATCGCGCGCATCGACGAAGACACCACGACCATCGATCAGGCCGTCACCACGCACGTGTGCATTGATGGTGTCAAACGTCCACTCGCGCTCCCAAGCGATCGCGCCGGTTCGCTTGTCGTAGCTGATCATGCGGCCCGTCTCGGACGAGAAGAGCACGCGCAGGATGTGGTTGCGGGTCTCGTAGAAGTAGTCGGAATAGTGGTGCTCGTCGTCGCGCGTGGTTTTCCTCACTTGGTCCCAGCGCTTTCCATCGAAGGAGATCACCGTGAATGGGCTGTCACCGGACTTCCCCCAGTCGAACACCAGCACGGTCTTGAGGAGCGTCACCTGCCACGTCTCACTGTAGTGGGCCTCGTTGAATTCGTGCGTCCAGATCGGCTTGCCGGTCGTGTCACTGCGAGTGAGCCGGGTTTTCCCTTTGGCCGACCACACGACGATCGCCGAATCTCGGTCGAGTGCGTACAGATCTTCGATGCTCGCCATCGGGATGGTGAGGGGATGGAGATCGCTCCGACGCACGGCGACGACGACAACGACCGCTGCGATCACGAGCGCGATCGCGACCACCAGCGAGATGACGCGAATCACGACGCCTCCACGTGGTGCAATGCGAGACGCTCGCTGTTGTCGTGATCGAGCTCGGAGATGAACCGCGCGGCTGCGCGCAGAACATCGGCATCGGAACCGGGATCGCCGCCGTACTTGCGCGTGATGTACGCGCGTCCCGCGCGGCTCGCGTCGCGCAGCCATAGTGACCCCATCTCGTTACGCGAGATCACGAGGTGTGCCGCGTCCGTGAATTCGCCGAGGGGTAACTCGTGGGCGATGTGCTCTTGACCTTCGTTGACTCTCCGCCCGCCAAAGCGGTTGTAGATGCGAAACTGCGTCGGCATCCGGACGTCGCGGATACGCATGGGCTGCTTCTTGCCGTCCTTCGTGGTCGTCAGTTCGTCCAGATCGTCCTGCCGCATCCCTCCCGCGAGCGCGCGTACGATTCGCGGCTTGCCTGTCGAGAGCTCGACGTCGATCTCGAGGACGCCGCTCGGCATCCTCACGTCAGTCTCTTCGACCGCACCGTCCGGCAAGCCGCGGCCGACGCCGGTCATGTCGACGCCACCGACTTCGTCCGTGTCGTGGACGGCGCCCGCCAGGTAGATTGCCCAGTCCTGGACGCATTGTCGTTTCTGCTCCTTGCCGAGCTCATCGGATCTGTACGAGAAGGACTGTTTCATGCTGTGAAGGATGCTGCGAGCATCCGGCTGGGTCTTCACCTCTTCGATGAGCCCCTGCGTCACCGTCATCGTGAGAAGCTGCTGGTCATTCAGCGCGTGCTGTTGGCTTTCGAAGAAGCGTCGTCGTGGATCCGCGTTTCCTGACTTCGCCTTGGTAGTGGCGTTCTTCACGAGATCCCGGAGGACGGCCTTGGCTCCATCCGCGACCATCGTCCTAGCGATCGTGCCTGTCACGCCCTGCGCGACGGCCGCGCCCATGCCGCCGGTGAGGCCACCGATTAGCGCCGTCAATCCGAGCTCCACGATGGAGGAGAACAGCGACTCCTGCCACGGAACCTTCACCGGCGGCGCCGGGCGAGCGGCGAGCTCTCGCACGGCCACGGCCCGTGCGCTGAAGACGTGCCTGAACGCTGCGTCGATGCTCGTCACGAGATTCGCACTCGCGTCCCGGTCACCTTCGACGACCACGAGTGGTGCGACGATCGGCGCCTGCCTGCCGGCCCAGGTCGCGATCGGCAGCGACAGCGCGTGTACGTGCTCGGACGCCTCGCGCGCGAAGGGCTCCTGCGCCATTCCAGACCGCACGAAGCGCTCGGCGGCCGCGAGGTACGCGTCGATGGACGGTCGAAGCCGTGCTCGGTCGGCGTCGAACGTCCCGCGACCGATCGCCGCTGCGACGCGTTCGAGGTGGGGCACGGCGGGCTTGACGGCATTCGCGAAGCGCGCCGGTTTTCCGACGTCCGACTCGCCGCCGTGTGGGCTGACCCCGGTCTGCCGATCGCGTTGATCGGTGGCCACGGCCGCCAACACTTCGCGTGCTTGGTCGAGCGGAACGGTTACCGCCAGGAGGTAGTCGCGATCCTCCTCGGGCTTCTGGAGGAGCGCGATTCGTTGCTGGATTTGCTTCGAGGGAGGCTTCCAGCCGGGCGGCGGCTGGAGCATCGCGAGCGCGGCCTGCAACTCTCCGGCCTTCGTTCGCTCGGGATCGAGATCGGCGATCTCGTCGAGCAGGAATCCGCACGTGGCCCAGGCGTCGACGAAGGCGTTGCTGACGGGACCCGTCGCGCGTCCGTGCGTGCTCCCTTCCTTGACTGCACGTAGATGGAATGCCGCTCCTTGACATCCGATCTGCGCGGCCGCGATCGCGCCTTCGGGATCCTTCTTCTTGGATGTGGCGACCACGTATTTTTGCGCGCGGGCGATGTGGGCCGCCGCGAACAGCTCGCCGCGTGCACGAGCGTCCTCGATTGCGTTCATGCGGGCGGTCTCGCGCTCTCGTACCTCCTTCTCGTCGAGCGGCGGCGCGGGTTGCGAGGCCGGCTTCGCGCGGAGCACGGCCTCTGATCCACCCTCCTTGCGTCCGGGATGATTCCGGCGGGTCCGAACCTCCTCGGCGAACTGCTCGTAGAGAGGACCGCCTGGCCGCTTGGGCGGCACACGCTCTGCGCGCTCCACGGGAGCGGGCAGTGAAGGCGCAGGCTCCGGCAGCGGTGGATTTGCAGCGAGCGTTCGTTCGAGGTGCGCCTTCACGCGTGCAGCGGCGCTCCGCACGCTTTGAACCTGTTGCGCGAAACCTCCGTGCTCCGATTCGAGCGGCGCGAGTGATGCGTGGAGCCGGGAGATCTCGGCGACGAACCGCACCAGCTGGTCCCGCGAAAGACTGCCGGCGAGGAATTCTTCCTCGACCTGCGTCGCGCGCGCGATGCGAGCTTGCAGAGCAACATATGCATCACGGTGGCGCCGCACCAGCGCCCGTTCGTCGTCCGCGTCGGCCTTCGACCCCGGTGGTGCACCTTGAGCGAGATGCGCGTAGTTCGCGAGCTCGCTCAGGTCGAGCGCCGGCTCCGCGAACCTGGCCGCCTCTTCGAACTTGCTCCACAACACCTGCCCGGCGCGCTCGGCGTCGATCGGTACCGGCTCGGCATCGGTGATCGGCGTGGGCTCGACGGGCTTGTTCGCGACGAGAACTTCGTCTGGGGACGGCGTTGATTCGGCCACGAGCTCTGGGTCGCCATGCGGGGGCATGCGCGGGCTATCGTGCGAACGACACCCGGTTGCGTGGAATCTATCGGAGCGAGAGCCGACGCAACCGTCCGCATCGGTGGTCGATCGGCGCGGCCATGAAGCCAACACGATCGATTGTAAGCGATACGAATCCCTCGGCTTGCCAGACGACGATTGAAGGCAAGCTAGCGGTGAGCCGGATGCGGGACGGCTCGCCTCGTAGCTCGATCTGGGAGCCCGTGTCGGGCGCGGCGCCATCACCCTCGGCCGCGACTTCGGCTCCGATTCCAATCGAGGGCGAGATCCTGGGTGTCATCGTTCAACCGCTCGAGGCTGGCGAGACGCATCGTGGGCACAACGACCGCAAGGAGCGCGAGTTGCTCGCCGTACTCGATCGCTTGACTCCAATCGAAGCACTGACGCTCCATCGCCGGTTGATCAGCCCGCACCCGCAAGATCCACTTGTTCAGGCATTCGGAAGACTCGTCGTCGACAGACGCAATCGTGTGATCGCGTTCATCGCGGATACGAGGCGTCGGATCGCACGGCGCCGCGCATGAGTCTGACCTCCGTTTCGTCTCGGCGGGTACGCTCGATCGCGCGCGCGTTGCCTGTCCGCTGTCCGATGGGG
>CAZXLQ010000359.1:0-4414 GCA_964641945.1 uncultured Clostridia bacterium | reverse complement strand
GCGGCCGGCCTTGCGTCTCCCGCCCAGTGGACGTACCGCACGCTCGATCCGATTGTGTCCGCCACCGCACGCTCGAGCTCACACACGCTCAGAGAGAGCACAGAGGCACCAAGAGCACTGAGGCAGCTACCCCGCAGGTCCGCGGCGCGCCGCGATGGCACGGAGCGCGGGCATCTCGGGCTCGGACTCGATGACCGCGCCGAGCGAGACGTAACCGGCGCGTCGCCGCCAGTACATGCGGACGAGCGCAGGGATGGCTTCGTCGACGAAGTCGTAGACCTTGATAGCGCCGCGTGTGCCGTATCGCCGCCAGATGTGCCCGAGCACGCGCTCGAAATCGCCGCGGAACGGATACGGCATGGCCAGGACGAGCGCGCCGATGCGGTTGGTGCCGAGACCGTCGATGGCGAATCGCGTAGATGCGACGAGCGCCCACGGTTCGGAGTCCGGCAGGTCCTTGAGGCGGGCGAGCGTGAGGGCGCGCTGGCGCCTGCCGGCTTCACTTGCGAGCCGGCCCGACGCCGGCACCAGGCGCTCGAGCCGTTCGGCGAGCTCGCGCGCGTGATCGGTCCGTTCGGTCAGAACGAGCGGGCGAAGTCCCGACAGGGCGAGGCCCGCTACGTCACGGGCGATTAGTTCGTTGCGCGCATCGTCGACGGCGAGTGCGGCAATGAGCTGCCGATGCTCGGTGTCGACGTCGCTGGCCTCGGTCTGAAATCCGGTCGCCCGTACGATGACGGCCTGGGCGCCGTTGCGTGCCGTCGAAGCGACTTCGATGGCGTGCGGCGAAAACTGCACCGCGGCCGGAAGGTCGAGGCTGCCGGCCGCGGCTGACTTTGTAGTGATTCCGAGAAGGAATCGCGGACGCAGCTGGCCGAGCAGGCGCGTGAGGGTCGCGTTTCCGATCCGCTGGCAGGAGTCGACGATCACGTGACCGTACTCGAGGACCCAGGGCTTGACGTCGCTGCCGCGAACGGCGCTTGCGGCCACGGCTACGTCGACGAGTCCGGTCCGGCGGTCCTTGCCATCGCCGACGAGACCGACGTCCGATGTCGCCATGTCGAGCCGGCGAGCGAGCGCATCCTGCCAGGCGTCGAGGTCGCGCCGGCGCCGGACGAGCACGAGCGTTGCGCGTCCGCGTCCGGCGATCATCTGCGCAACCAGGGTATAGAGGTCGGCGGTCGATCCGGCTGTCACGACGCACGAATCGCGGCGGAGCGCCGCCGCAACCGCGGCATCGATCTGCGGGCGCGTCTCACCCTGGAATCGAATGGTCAGCGGCGGTCCGTCGACACGCTCGTCGTGGATATCCGGCTCGATGCCGCTGCGCTCGAGTAACGCGATCAGTTCGTCGTACGCGCCACGCGCGAGCGCGATCCTGCCGGTCGCATCCGGCTCGGACGGGCGGAAGGGAAGCGCGCTCGCGTCGTCCCCGGTAGGTTCGCCGGGCGGCGCAAAGATCTCGGCAAGACGCACCAGCTCCGCGCGCGCGGAGCCCTCGATACCCGTCGCGTCGATCAGGAGGATATTCGATCGCTGTATTCGTGCGCCGCCGGCCGGATTGGCGAGCCGGCGTTCCGGTTCCGAACCGCCGCCGGACGGTGCCGGCCCGGCCGGCGAATCGCCATCAGGTCCGGGCGTCGATGGATCGAGTTCGTCCAGGGAGAGTCGACGCAACGCCGCGAGGACCGTCCACTGGTCCGGAAACGGCTGGAATCGGTCGTCGACGAAGGAAGAGTGCTCTTCGCTGACCGGGTCGCGGTCCAGTGGGAGCGCGATGGCGGAGCCGAGATCCCCTTCAGACGGTGCATCGAGGTCAGGGTAGACGCGGACGCTCTCGGGATCGCTCATACCGTGCCGTCGCGCGAGGCCGACGATGCGGAACGCGAGGGCCCGGGCGCGCGGCGCCGGAGCGGGAGCGTCGAAGAATATCCAGGCTCGAGCACCAATGCCTGTCGAGACTCTCTCGATGGCGACGTCGATTCGCGCGTCGCGGCACGCCGAGAGGAGTGCGGCGGCGCGCGGTCGCCATCCTGCGCCCACGAGTTCCAACGCGAGAAACCAGCAGGTGCCGTCCGGTAGCAGCGGGTAGATGCCGATCGTGCGCCGGCCTCCGAGGTGGTTTCGAACGACTCCGTCCGTCAGCGGGAGCCGGTCTTCCCTGCCGTCCGACGCGCGAACTCGCGCCTCGGCGTATCCCGGCGTGCCGTCGGCGGCGAGGCGAGGAATGGCATAGACGTCGTCACGTCCCCGGAATAGTGACCGGAAAACCCGCACGAGCTCTTCTGGGCCGCGCCTTGTCGAATCTGCGGGCGGTGTCGTGCCGGGCGCAGTCGATCGTCCGGCGGCGATTGGAGCCGAGACCGGACGAGAACGGGGCGCATCGATCGGCCGACGCGGCGACTCGGGTGCACGCGGAGGCGGCAGTGTCGTAAAGGCCGGAAGCACCGGGCGGTCCGGCTCTCCGGTCGAAACTACCTGTGATTCGAGCTCATCCGAGACCTGTGATTGATCGGGCGACCCCGGCGGAGCGGTATCTGCCATCTCGGGCGCTGACACCACCGGCACGGATACCTCGGGTTCCCTGAAGGCAACTTCGGCGACATCGACCTGCGTGCAGGTATCGTCGGCTTCGACCACCCTCCTGAGTCTCGCATTTTCGTCACGAAGACGGACAACCCCCGCGTGAACGCGGTCGATCATGCCCAACAGATCGTCGGTGTCCCTGCGATCAGCCATCAGACGGTGGTCCCGGCCCGTTCCTCCTGCCCCGTGCCAAATGGAAAACTCGTTTCGGCGCGGCGAGATACCCTTCAATGACTATAGACCCAATGGCAATCCGCCGGCCCGTCACGGACGCGACCGGACGTTCGCAATCGAGGTCCCGGGCAGACCGGGCCAGCATACCAGAGTTGCCCGGAAAGCTGTGAAGGCATTTCCTGACAGGATCTGACAGGATCGGTGATTCTCCGGCTATCTGGCTGGAGCGACCGGTTCCGCGAGGAGTGATTCGATCTGTGCGCGAAGAATGGTCGCGACGGCCGAGGAGTAGCCCTGGTTCACGAATCGGATGGTGCCGGCGCGATCGATGATCACGACAGTTGGAAAGGCCTCGATGTCGAATGCCTGATTCGCGGCGTAATCCAGGTCGTTGACCACCGTCATCGTCATCTTCTTTTCGAGAACGAACGTCCGAACGAGCTTCTCCCACGCCACGCGGTCCGGAATACCTTCGCAGTTGACGGCGACGACTCGGACTCCCTTGCTGCCGTAGGCCTCGTGAAGTGCCTGGATTTCGGGTAGCTCGACCCGACACGGCGGGCACCAGGTCGCCCAGAAGTCGAGCAGTACGATCTGGCCCTTGAGCGATGCGGAAGAGATCTCTGCACCGGCAAGGTCCGTGAGCTTCCACGCCGGCGACGGTCTTTCGACCCGTCTGGCGTCGATAGCCACCCGCTTGATAGACGCGGCACTCGATGCGCTCAGCCGCGCGTCGAGACCATTGAGTGAACCGTGCCGTTTCCGGTAGAGCTCCCTGAGCAGCTTGCCGTCGGACGGTTTGCCCTCGAACGCGGTTTCGGCGCGGATCAGCGCGTCGATCGCCTCGTCGGTTTGTCCGAGCTTACGGTGCTCCTCGGCCAGGGCGACGAGTGCCATCTGGCTGTCGGGGGCCTTTTCGACCGCGTTCTTGAGCGCGGCGACGGCTTCGGCCGACTTGCCCTGCGTCGACAGCACGGATGCGTCGAGAATGGCCAGGATCGATCTCAGCTGGTCGAACGCCGCATCGGGGGAGAGCCGATCGGAGAACTGCCGGAGAAGCGCCCGGGCGGCGTCGAGCTGTTCGTTGCGCTGCACGAGCTCTTCCGTGACCCGGAAGATGACCTGGACGACGAACTCGAATAGTTCCTGGTCGTTCAGATCGGCCTTCGCAACGAGTTTCCGTGACTCGTCGACGATCTCGGGGGAAGTGCCTTTCGATTCCAGCAGCGCGGCCACCGACAGGAAATGAACGGCGACGGTCAGCGGCGACTCGGGGTGCTTCGTGCTGAACTCGCGCAATCGGGCGAGCCTCTCGACGGGAGCCGCGATGGCCGCGATCGTCTGCAGCTCCGTGTCTTCCGCGCTCGACTGCGCGGCGACGCCTGCGACCAGGGTGAGAACGAGCGCCGGAACCATCGCGGCGCGAAACAAGGAGGTGATATTCACGGCGGAAACGGTAGCACGAATCGAGACTTCCCGGCCGGTCCTGTCGGGACGCCGGCGACTTACGGCCGGGGATCAGACAGCTTCCCGTTCCTTGAGCCGCGACCGGTAGCGAGCGTCCCACGGACGGTGCCTGGAATCGGACTCGTCGTTGCGGAAGGACAGAAGTGATCGGAATCGCTCGACCGTCCCAGGGACGGAGGCTGGCATT
>CAZXLQ010000358.1:0-4431 GCA_964641945.1 uncultured Clostridia bacterium | reverse complement strand
GCAAGACCGAGAAAGGTCAGGAGCCAGACGGCGGTGGCGGCGATGACACTGGCCTGCGCGATCCTCAACAGAAATGTCGCATCCAGCGCTTCCGCGAGCCTGAAGGTGCAAACCGAGTACATTCCGACCGGGAACACAAGTCCCCAGTACAACGGGTCGTAGGAGAGACGGACCTTCCTGACGCGATGTCTCCAGATGCCGAGCACGAGCAGCATCGGGATCCACCAGGTCGCCGTCGCCCAGAACATCACGGTCAATCCGAGGATGAACGGCCGCATCGGGCCGAGCAACGCCGAGGTCTCGGCCTGACCCGCGAGCAGCGCGCCAGCCAGCGTGGAAATGGCGACCGCTCCCATGTTGATCCAATAGGGCGGCATCAGGTCCTCGGGCGAAAAGCTGAAGAACATGTACCGGTAGAAGATCAGCCCGATGATCCAGAGGTAGAGCATTCCACCTCCGAGCCAGAAGGCCATGAGCGCGAAGAGGGCGGCCTCGCGATCGACGAGGACGGCGCCGCCGAGCGTGCAGCCCAGCACGCAGACCGACTGCGTGGCGACGACCGCCACCAGCCAGCCGCCGTTGATGCCTTTCTCGAGCGACGGCTTGTGCTCGCTGACCGTCAGCACGGCAAACACCGTGTACGTGCAGGCGGCCCACAGGACAACGCAAGCCCACCAGAATATCTGGGCGACGAAGATCTGATCGTGAAGCAACGCGGTCTGAGCGCCCATGACGCCTGTCGCGGCGACTATCGTGAAATAGCCCGGCGCTCGCCCGTGATCCTTCAGGTCCGCAACCACGCGCTCGGGAAAGACCGCGAAGCGCGCGATGAACAGGACGCAGAGTATTGGAAACGCGAACAGGTTGATCCACGCGAGCCCAACGGCGAACTCGCGCAGTCCGAACAGATGGCTTGCGATCGCCACGATCCCCGTGGCCATCGCAAGCGCGAAGTACGCCGGATGCATCGCGGCGAGCTGCGACCTCAGATAGGCGCGGACGGGCGAATGCCTGTCCTCCTGGACGGCGCCCGGTTGTCCATCCGGCCGATCTGAAACCGCGAGACTCATACTCCGAGAGTAGTGAGTGAACGGAAATCGCGGTATCGGTCGTTGTCCGAAAGTTCTGTAGGACGACCGGACTCTGCGTGTCGGTGTTTGTCCTACACGGCCTATTGCACCAGTCCGTGCTGCATCGCGTACCGGATAAGCTCGAGGTTCGAGTTCATGCCCATCTTCTCGAGGATGCGTGTCCGGTAAGTGCTGATCGTCTTTGCGCTCAGGGCGAGCTGGGCCGCGATGTCCGTCACGGAACGAGCAGAGGCGAGAAGGAGGAAGACCTCGTATTCCCTCGACGACAGGAGCTCGTGTGGTGCCTCGGAACCAGAGCCTTTCGTGGCGACGTGATCAGCGAGATCCTGCGCAACGCTCTCACTCAGGTAGCGCTTGCCCTGGAGGACACTCTGAATCGCCTGGATGAGCTCTTCCGGAGCGCGGTCCTTGGTCAAGTATGCGGACACACCGGCGCGGAGCGCACGGACAACGAACTGCATCTCTCCGTACATGCTCAAGACGACGATCGGCATGTCGGGGCGGATCTCCCTCAGTTCCGGGACCAGGTCGAGGCTGTTCCGATCTTCGAGTGCGATGTCGAGGATCAGAAGTGACCAATCCTCCTCCCGCACCTTCTCTCGAACCTCTCTGCAGGATCCCACCTCGCCGATCGTCGCGTTCTCGAAGGCGTCGGCGAGAATCCTGCGCAGCCCTGAACGGACGATCGCATGGTCGTCAGCCAGCAGTATTCGCATCGACACCCTCATTTGCCTGAGTGAGCGGGGCGGTCACCGTCACCGTGGTCCCGTGCCCGGGGGCTCCCTCGATCGAGAGCTGACCGGAGATCAGCATCGTACGTTCGAACATGCCGATGATCCCAAGCGATTCACCGCTCTCGACCGCACTGGACGTGATGCCCACCCCGTCGTCGCGCACCGTTAGGACGATGTTTCCATCTGAGGTGGCAAGGCCAATCTCGACCGAACGCGCCTGCGCGTGGCGTACCACGTTCGTCAGGGCCTCCTGCGCAATCCGGAACAGCGTCACCGAAAGGAGCTCGCCGAGCGATCCATCGTCGACGTCGGACTCCACGTTCACGACGAGACCGGTCCGCTTCTGAATCTCACTGGACTGCCACTCGAGCGCCGCGACCAGGCCCAACTTGTCGAGGACTCCAGGTCGGAGCTCGGCCGATATCCGTCTCACGAATCCCACGGCGGCGTCGATCTGCTGACTCATCGCCATCGTGTTTTCCCGCAGCGATGCATAGCACTCGTTCTCGGGCTCCCCACGAGGACAAATCGTCTGCAGTCTCGACAGATCAATCTTGAGCGATGTGAGCAGCTGTCCGATCTCGTCGTGGAGTTCGCGCGAGATTCGTGTGGCTTCCGTCTCTCTCGCCACCTGCAGACGGCTGGCGAGCGCCCTTAGTCGCGCCTGGGCATCGAGCGCCTCGCGATGGCGGACCGCCACCGTGTCAGCCATCGTGTTGAACTCGGTCACCAGCGACGCGAACTCGTTATGGCCACGCGGCACGTCGGCGCGCGCGGAGAGGTCTCCGGCCCCGAATCGCCTGGCCACGTGTGCCAGCGAACGAACGCTGCGCAGGATCCCCACTTCCGCCGCAATGAACGCGGCGACAACGTTCAGGAGCGTGAGGATGCCAAGCCCGGCGAGCGTGCGATAGAAGATCGTGTTCGCCCCGGCCACGACCTCTTCGTACGGCAGGCTGACGGCGACGAGAAGCCCGGGCATCTCGGCGAGCGGAACGGTCACGACGTAGCGCACGACTCCGCTCGCGTCCGTCCCTTTCACGAAGTCGGTCTCCGAGTTCGAAGCCCTCGAGAGATCGGCGAACCCGGACGTTCCGACAGCCGTCGGACCTGCAGTCGAAGATCTGCCGTTCGCGAGCACGTGACCCTCCCGATCCGCGATGTAGAAAGAGAGGTCTTCGGGCGTCTCGGCTTGCCGTGCCATCTCCGTAAGCCAATCGAGATCCAGTCCGTTGAACAGGACGGCGATCACGTGATGTTCTGGATCGCGCACGGCGAAGGCGTGATTGAGCGTCGGTCGCTCAAATATCGGCGAGATGGTGTACGTGCCGGTCTCGACCGTGTCGGATTGCAGCGCAGCCAGAAACGCGGGGTTGTCCTTCCAACTTTGTCGGTTCTTGAGCGGAAACGCACTGGTCAGCGGCTCGCCGTCGGCGGACAGGACGCCGATGTTCGCCAGCTGCGGGTGGCCGGCGAGCAGGGCAGGCAGGAACGACGGATCGGTGACGATCGGAGACTGAAGTCCTTCGCTGGCGAGTTTCGATCCAAGCCACGCGAGCAGTGCTCGCGCCCCGCGAATCTGATGCGCGTGCTCGCGACTGGCGAGGCGCGCGAGATGCAGCGCGTCCTGCTCCGTTCGCGCGACCGCTGCCGCGCGCTCGTTCCTGGCCACGAAGAACGTGAGCAGCAGCGCAGGCAGCGTCGCCAGGCAGATCAGGAAAAGAAGCCGGCCTCGCAGCGAGAATAGAAACGACGTCGGCGTCGGATCGGACTGCATTATTCTGTCTCTCGAAGAGGAGTCGACTCAGCATCGGGCACGACGTGAACTCCGTTGCTACGAGCGGCGAAGCTCGAATCAGAACCGGGAGCGATAGCGACCGGGTTGACGTGGACATTGGAAGACTGTGGTGCTCGGGACCACCCGGTCGCTGTCGCTCCCGGTTCTGATCTCGTGCTCCGTAGCCAAGGTTGTGACAGATCCATGACCGTCTCCACTTGTCGACACTTTCACTTGCTCGTGCCGGCGCGGACGCGATCCAGGGCGGAGACGTAGCGCAAAAGCCCCAGGTTGAGTCCCAGACACACGACACTGGCGGCCGCGGCTGGCCATACGACACCGATGTCTCCGCCGAGGTATGCATTCATCGTCGCGGTGAGCAGCCAGAGCTGAAGGACGTCGATGAGCACCACAACGCACGTCACGCCATAGACGATCGTCATCTTCTGCTCTCTGGTGAATGCCGGTCTCATACGGTTCGCAGCTCCACGCCGGTCGCGTAGATCGTGCCCCCGCGCTCTTCGAGCACGATCCGCGGCAAGGGACGACGCGGCGGCCCGCTTGTTGGAACCCCGGTCGCGATGTCGAACGAGCCGTTATGGCAAGGGCAGAAGAACCGGTGCTTGTCGGGCTCGGGGACGACCGCGCACGAAAGATGCGTGCACTCCTGGCTGAAGGCGACGAAGGTCGTTGAGTCGAGGCGTACGAGAAGGCACGCATCGGTCGGCCCGGGGTACGCGAAGGCCCTGGCGGCTCCGACCGGAAGCTGGTCGACGTTCGCGATGGCCATCGCCGAAGGAGCGATCCGGCCCATCTCGGCGAGCGCCTT
>CAZXLQ010000357.1:0-4463 GCA_964641945.1 uncultured Clostridia bacterium | reverse complement strand
CTAGCGCTACCGATCTCGCGGAGGTCGTCAGTGCCTCCGAACACGCACGTCGTCATGGCTCCAGCCGGACGCCGTGCCCCGTGTCCCACACGAGCCCGACCTCCGTTCCCGGCGCGAGGGCTTCGGGAGTTCCATCGTTCTGCGCAAAGACGGTCCACGCCGAGCCATCGACGAGCCGAACGCGCCAATGCGTCACGTCGCCAAGGTACCGCGCGTCTTCGACCCGGCCCGCAATGACGCCCGCGCCGTCCAGGTCGGCAAACCGGATCTTCTCCGGCCGCACGGCCACGGTCACGCGGTCGCCCGTCGAGAGCGCAGGCCCTCCGTTGGCGCGAGCCGACAGCGGAACGAGCCCCGCCGGCGTCCGGATCGACGCCGTCGAGCCGTCGATGGACTCGACGCTGCCCTCGAGCACGTTGGTGACGCCGACGAACTCGGCGATGAATCTCGTCCGCGGATGCTCGTAGATCTCGGACGGCGTGCCCATCTGCTCGATGCGCCCGTCCTTCATCACGACGACTACGTCCGACATCGCGAGCGCCTCGTCCTGATCGTGAGTCACGAAGACGAAACTGATACCGAGCCTGCGCTGGAGCTGCTTCAACTCGAGTTGCATCGCCTCGCGCAGTTTGCGGTCGAGCGCGCCGAGCGGCTCGTCGAGAAGGAGGATTCGCGGGCCAGGCGCCACCGCACGGGCGATCGCCACGCGCTGCTGCTGGCCTCCCGATAGCTGGGCTGGCATCCGATCCTCGAATCCCGTCAGGCGAACGAGCTCGAGCGCCTCGCGGACGAGCCGGATGATCTCGTCACGCGAGCGGCGCACTTTGCCACGCTTCAGCCCGAATGCGACGTTGTCTGCGACCGACAGGTGTGGAAACAGCGCGTATTGCTGGAAGACCGTGTGTACGTCGCGTTCGTGGGGCGCGACGTCGGTGACGTCCGTTTCACCGAAGAGCACGCGCCCCTCGTCCGGACGCTCGAATCCCGCGATCAGGCGCAGCAGCGTAGTCTTTCCGCAACCCGACGGCCCGAGGAGGGTTACGAACTGCCCGTCCTCGATGTCGAGCGTGACACCGTCAACGGCCGCGATTCCGGGGAAGCGCTTCGTGACCGACTGGACGGCGACTACGGCAGCCACTATCGGCAGCCTCCGGGATCGGCCGCCGGCCGACCGTGCCCATGCGGGCGCTGCTCGAGCGCGCGCTTCTTCACTTCTGGTAGAGCCTCCAGAGCAGGTTCGCAATATCGTCGTATTCGAACGGCTTGCCGATGATCGAGTCGACGAGGCCAGTCTCGTCGTTCGGCGCCGTAACCGACACGCCGTAGCCCGTTACGAGTACGACCTTGACCACGCGGAAGCGCTCGCGCACATGGCGCGCCACCGCCCATCCGTCCATTCCGGGCATCGAGAGGTCGGTGAAAACCACGTCGAACGGGCCGTCACGCTCGAGGATGCTGATCCCCTCCGCGCCGGTTGCGGTCTGGAAAACCGTGTGGCCCTGCTCGTCGAGCAGGTCCGACAGGACCTCGCGCACCACGTCTTCGTCGTCGATGACGAGCACCTTCAACGGCCCGACGAATCCGGCCGCCCGTGCCGGCGCGATTCCGGCCGGCATTTCCGTCATCGGGAACGTCAGTGTGAACGTCGTTCCCTTTCCGACCTCGCTCTCGAGATCGATACGTCCATTGTGGTGCGTGACGATGCCGTAGCTCACCGCAAGGCCCATGCCGGTCCCCGAAGCGCCTTTTGTCGAAAAGAACGGCTCGAAGATCCGCTCGCGAATCCGGCGCGGTATGCCCATGCCCTCGTCGGCGAACCGAACGATGACTTCGCCGTCCGAGTCAGTCGACGAAACGCGAAGGGGGCCTCCATCCGGCATCGCATCGATGGCATTGATGATGAGGTTGACGAAGACCTCGCGAAGCTGGGATCCGTCGCCGAGGATGGGCGGCAGGTTCGCCGCCTCGAACTCGACCGTGTATTTGATGCCTCGCGAATGTGCGTCGTCGAGCCAGCGGGTGCGCGTGATCTCGATGGCATCGCGCACGAGGCCGTTGAGGTCCACCGGCTCGAAATCGGCCTGGCCCTGTTGTCTGGCGAAGTTCTGTATGCGCCGGACCGTCTGTGCGCTGTCCAGTGCCGCGGTCTCGATGACCTCGAACTCCTGCCGCATCTCGCTGTAATCCGGATTGCGCATGAGCCGCTGCACGCGGCCGAGGATGGCGGCGAGATCGTTGTTCACGTCGTGGGCGACACCCGATGCGAGCTGCCCGAGCGCGCGGAGCTTGTCGGCCTGCTGCGAGCGCTCGGCGATGCTCTTTTCTTCGGTCACGTCGCGCGCCACGCCGAGCACACTCACGATCTTGCCGTCCTCGTTGATCGGCGAATACGTCAGGACGACCCGCCGTTCGTCACCGGTGGCTGCGTTGTAGATCGACGCCTCGAAACGCCGCGTCTCTCCGGTCGTCGTCGCCTTGAAGTGAAGGTCGAACTCCTCCTGCTGGTCCTCGGAAACGAACGATGCGTAGGACTGGCCCAGAAGCTCGGAGATGAGCCGCCCCGACAGCGTCGACAGATGCGAGTTCGACCAGACGAGACGTCCTGCGAGGTCGATGACGAAGATCGCGTCGTGGGCCGACTCGACGAGGTTGACGAGGAAGTGCTGCTGCCGCCGGAGCTCCGCCTCGGTCCGGCGCAGGTCGTCGAGGTCGCGGATGAGCTGCACGACGCCGATGATGTCTCCATGCTCGTTGACGATCGGATCCACGGTCACGTGTAGCACGTGGTACGTTCGCTGCGAGAGGATCTCGAGCACCACGCGCTCGCGAAGCTCCATCGCCCGCGCGACGGCGCATCCGTCCTTGTCAGTACAGAGACCGAGCGAACAACATGGTTGACCGACGAGGTCTCCGAGCGTGCGGTTGAGCAGAGTGGACGTAGCGAGGTTCGTCCGCCGGACGTTTCGCTCGTCGTCGTAGATGATGACCGCGTCCGCGAGGCCATCGAAAGTGGTCTCCCATTCGTGCTGGCTGCGCAACACCTGGTCGAACAGCTGGGCCTGATGTACCGCGGTCGCGAGCTGCTCCGCGACTTCGCTGACGAACGCAAGCTCGCCTTCACGCCAGACCCACCCGGCCGAACGTCGGTCGATCTCGAGCAATCCCCAGATCTCGCCGCGGACGACGATTGGGCACACGACCACCCGCCGGTCCGCCGTGTGCGATGCCGCATCGATCGAGACGGACGTCATCCAGCCGTCTTCGACGATCTGCGCGGTGTGCCGGGCCAAAAGTTCGTCGAGTATCGAGTCTGCAACCGTGACCGGCACCGATTCGCTTGCGGCTCGCTCGACGAGACCCTGGTCGTCGCTTCCACCGGCAAACCGCCAGAGCGGCGTGAGATCGACGCTGTGCTCGCATCTCCAGACGACCAGTCCATCTGCCTGGACGGCCTCTCCGACGCGTTCGGCTGCCGTTCGCAACACGTGGTCGAGGCCGAGCGAGCTGCGAAGCGCGCGGCCAATCTGACGGATGAGCAACTCGCGCTCACCGACACGTCGCGCTTCATCGAGCAGTTCGGCCTGCCGCTGCGCGATGCTGACGATCGTCGATGCTTCGCGGGCGAGGTGACGGTCATCGAGCGTCCATTCCCTTGTCGCCGTCTGCATGGCCATGACGAGCAGCGCGCGCATCCGCGAGCTGAAGACAATGGGAACGGCGAGCAGCGCGCGCGCCGACAACGCTTCCGCCAGATGCGCGAGCGGTGTATCCGCCGCGACCTCGCCGGCAACGTCGGCGACGACAACCTCTCCCTCGAGCCGGATGGCGCTGAAGATCTCGTTCGCGCCGTCGATTGAAAAATCGACGGAGACCTTCGAGCCCTCGGTCTGGAACATCCTGCTTTCGCGCGACATCAGCCGATTTCCACGCATCGCGAGGAGTGCACAGACGTCCAGGCCGAGCCCTCGCCCGATGGTCTCGACGGCGACGCGCGCCAGCGCCCGGGGATCGAGATCGCTCAGCGTGCGACGGGCCAGGTCTCCCAGCAGCAATTCGCGCCGAAGCGACCGGTCGTCGACCGCGGCCGGGACCGTGACCGCGAGACTGCCCGGCAAGACCAGGGGTGAAGTGGCGCGTCGTCTGGACTTCGAGTCGTCCGGAGCAACATCACCCTCACCAGCAGTTGCCGCTTGCTGATTCATCGGCGTTTCGGACATTGTCGTGGGGAATACGCCTCGGCCGTGCGCTCAGGATTCCTTCCCCCTCGAGAGCGATCGAAAGCTTTGCAAGAACGTCTACGGAGAACCGCGAAAAAGTTACGCGAAGCGTACTCCCCATGTGCATCAGGGTCAAATCTGGTACCGAAACGCCACAGAGTCACCAACTCGCCGCGGTCGAACGCGCGATCTCCGTGGCTCCGCGGCTCTGTGATGTCGACCGCGGAGCGGTCGAAGGCAATAGCC
>CAZXLQ010000356.1:0-4466 GCA_964641945.1 uncultured Clostridia bacterium | reverse complement strand
CTGCGCCTTTGCGGGACCTTTGCGCCTCTGCGGGAAACACTGTCGTACGGACGCGTTTCTCGCAGAGACGCAGAGAACTCGCAAAGGCGCAAAGCCAGAAATCGGAACCCCTCGTGGCTCCCCCTACGCCACCATCCCCCTCCGGGTCAGCGCCTTGGCCGCGGCTGCCTTCAGCGTCGTGCAGTCCACCACGCCTTCCTTCACATGCACCGATCCAGACGCGTCGGTCGTGCACACCCGGTACTCCATCGTCGGCGGCAGGCTCGACATCTGCCGGAGCGCATCGATGCCGATCTTCATGTTCGGCCGCTCCATCATCTTCAGCAACGCACTCACCCCGACCGCCTGCTGCTCGGTCCCGAGCAGCGCAATCAGGGCCGAAACCGCCCGCCCATCCCCGATCTTCCCCAGCGCCTCGGCCGCCGCGTCGCGGACCACGTTCACGTTGTCGGACAGCGACGCAACGAGCGGCTCGACCGCCTGAAGCGTCTTGTTCTCGCCGAGCTCGTGGGCCGCCGCCAGCCGCACGTCAAAGTCGATGTCCGTAAGCGCTGCCACGAGCGGCTCGATGGTCCGGTTCGACCGGATTCGCCCGAGCGCCCGCACGACCCACTGCCTCCCGCTCCTCTCCTCGTCCTTCAGCGCCGACACCAACACCTCGATGGACCGGGCATCGCCGATCAGGCCGAGTGCGTGCACGGCCCACCGGCGAACCTGATCGTCGTCGTCCTCGATCACCTTCGAGATCGGCGTGACGGCAGCTCCGCCGACGTGACCGAGTGCCTGCGCCGCAGCCTGCTTGACTTCATTGTCCGGATCTCGCAACGCCGTCATCAGCGGAACGACCGCAGGTTGTCCGAGCTTCGCGAGCGCCTGCGAAGCGGCATCGCGCAACTCCGAGTCCTTTGACCTGAGCACGGCCAGCAGCGGTCGCACCGCCCTGGCGTCGCCGAGCAATCCGAGCGAGTGCATCGCCGCCTTCCGGACGTCCTTGCTCTCATCGTTCGCCAGGACGCTGATGAGCGGAGTGACGCCGCCCTTGTCGCCGAGCTGGCCGATGCGCTTCGCCGCGTCGAATCGGGCCCACTTGTCGCGTGACTTGAGCTTCTGCAGTCTCCACCACAGCATGGCTGCTGTCCTCCTCTCAGGTGCGCACTCGCGATCGCGAGGGGCTGGTGAGTCCACCCTATGCGCCCATCGTCACAGAACTCTCACAAGCATCGAGCCGGCTGGGCACCGGCCATGAGAGCCTTTTCGGCCTTTATGCGGCATGACTTTACGGACTTTGGACCGGTGGTCAATCCCGCATGCTTCGCCGGGTTCCGTCGTGCATAATGGCCACTGGCCAGTTCGGCCCCGTCTCATGCTCGAAGCCGGCACCATCCTCCAGAATCGATATCGAATTCTCCGGCCGCTTGGTCAGGGTGGGATGGGTGCGGTTTACCAGGCTACGGACATGCGACTTCGGAGCACCGTCGCGTTGAAGGAAACGCTCGTCGAGGGCGACGCCTTTCGAAAGGCGTTCGAGCGCGAAGCCCACCTGCTTGCGTCGCTTCGCCACCCCGCGCTGCCCGTCGTCAGCGACCATTTCAACGAGGGCGAAGGCCAGTTCCTCGTCATGCAGTACATTCCCGGCGAAGATCTTTCGAAGCTCTGCGAAGCGAATGGCGGCCCGTTTCCGGTGTCGGTCGTGCTGCGCTGGGCCGACCAACTGCTCGACGCGCTCGACTACCTCCACACGAGATCGCCAACCGTTCTGCACCGCGACATAAAGCCGCAGAACATGAAATTGACGGAGCGCGGCGAGCTCATCCTCCTCGATTTCGGTCTCGCGAAGGGCACGGCGAGCAGCCAGGGCAAATCCCAGCTCTCGGCCGGCAGTTCCGTCGTCGGCTTCACGCTCGCCTATGCTCCGCTCGAGCAGATCGAGGGTTCGGGAACGGAGCCTCGCAGCGACATCTACTCCGCGGCCGCGACGCTCTACCACCTGGCGACCTACGTGAAGCCGCCCGACGCCATTTCACGGGCAATGGCGCTAGTAAGCGGCCGACGCGATCCGCTCCGACCGGCGAGCGTGGTCAATCCCATGATTCCACCGGAGATCTCGAGCCTGCTCGACGCCTCGATGGCAAACAGTCCCGAGGACCGTCCGTCGTCCGCCGCCGAGTTGCGACGCGCGTTCCGCGATGCGCGGAAAACGTCGGGACTACCCGGAACCGAGTCTGGCGACACTACCTTTTTCGCCAAGTCGCCCCACGCCATTCAAAAGCCGGAACCCTCGCCACGGCCTCCGGACGAAACGCGACGGCCTCCGGCCGATCAGCCGTATTCGCCCAGAACGATGTTCCAGCCGCCGTCGTCGTTCGGCGAAGCATTGCCGGACTCGCAGACGAACGTGCGTGCGTCGGCGCCCTTGCCCTCGGACTGGCAGCCGCCGGCACCGCCCCGGACGGAGTTTCATACTGCCGCGGTGCCGCCCGCGGCTCCGGTTCTACCGACGCGAACGGCCGAGTTTCCCGTCGTAACGCTGACGGAGGCCGGCCGCGAGGCCGGCCGCGACTCGTGCTCGGTGGAAATCTTCGACGAAGGGCTCGGCGGTCCGGTCATACTCGAGATGGTCTCGATCCCGGGCGGGTCGTTCCGCATGGGCTCGGGCGAGTCGACCGACGGAAAAGAGTCGAAAGAGTCGCCGGCGCACGATGTGAAGCTCCGCCCCTTCTTCATCGGCCGCCTTCCAATTACGCAGGAGCAGTGGCGCGCGGTCGCAGCAATGCCGCAGGTTCGACTTCCGCTCGAGCTGGATCCGTCGCATTTCAAGGGACCGAGCCGGCCGGTCGAGAAGGTCTCGTGGGGCGACTGCCATGAGTTCTGCCAGCGGCTGTCCCGTCACACGGGTCGTCGTTACCGCCTTCCGACCGAGGCTGAATGGGAGTACGCGTGCCGTGCCGGCACCGCAACGCCGTTCCACTTCGGCCCCACCATCACGACCGAATTCGTCAACTACGACGGCAGTTTTCCTTTCGGGTCGGCTCCAAAGGGAGCCTATCGAAAAGAAACCACTCCTCCCGGCGGCGCGGTGTCGGCGAACGGCTTCGGCCTCGTGGACATGCATGGCAACGTCTGGGAGTGGTGCGAGGACGTCTGGCACGACGGATATCACGGTGCGCCTGCGGACGGCGGTCCGTGGACGACGGGCGGCGACGTCGCCCAGCGAGTCCTTCGCGGCGGATCGTGGTACGGTCGCGCGGACTATTGCCGGTCGGCCGCTCGCGTCGGGTTGGCCGCGGACGGCCGCAACGCACGCAGCGGGTTCCGGGTGGTCATGACGACGATGTAGGAAACTGCATTCTCTGCGACTCCGAGTCTCCGCGTCTCTGTGTGCGAAGCTCTTCAGACGCTTCGCACACAGAGCCACGGAGACACAGAGCCACTGAGCAACCAGTTAGAACTGGAATTGACAACCAATCACGGACTGAACAACCCATGAAACTCTTTCGATTTGTCCTTCTCGCCAACCTCGTCTCGTGTATTGCGGTCGCGCCGGTTGCGGCGCAGAGCAGTCCCGGTCTCAAGCGCATCACCGTGGCCTCGGCCGTCCGCGTGCGGTCGGGCCCGAGCACGACGGCCGCGGTGCTCGATACCCTCTCGATCGGCATACTCCTCGATGAAATCGGTCGCTCTGAACGACCCGAGAAGGTCGGCGAGCAGCAGGACTACTGGTATCGCGTCACGCTGCCCAACCATAAGGAAGGATGGGTCTTCGGAGGCCTGACGCAGGCCGTCGATCCGGCAACGGTCGATGACGTCTATGTGCGCATCGCCATCGATCGCCTGTCGCGCACGGATCTCGGCTTCAACGATCTCGCGGACGCCGTCGCTTTCCTCGGCCGGGCCTCCGGAGTTGCTGAATCCCGCGAAGCGAAGGGGCGGCTCGAGCTGGCCCACCTCCAGATGGTCGAGAAGGCCGCCGGCGCCATTCCATTCGACCAGCGGGGCCAGGCGCCGTACAAGGCGTGGATCACCCAGATGGAGCGCTCAACCATGCGCCTGGACGAGATCCAGGGCGCGTATCTGGTGAACGACGAGCTCTTCTGGAAGATCGCCGACAGGTACGCCGACACGAAGGCCGGCGACGACCTTGCGTGGGCGGCGGCCGAGGCGCCGCTCGGCGGCGAATGCGAGGGCGACGTGTCGTGCAGCATCATGGCGTTCAACCGGACGCGCGGGCGGTATCTCGGCGCGTGGCCCGACGGAAAACACGCTGCCGAGGCCGTGCGGGATTTCGTGACGTATCTCGAAGAGAGTGTCGAAACCCTCAAGCGGGAACCGATCGATTATTCGACCGGTCCGGATGCAGCCGAGTTTGCGGCTGACTATCGCAGGACCCTGACCGAAACGCGTGCGACGCTGAAGAAGACCGGGGTTGCTGGACGGGACCGCGCCATCGCGCTGCTCGACGAGGTCGA
>CAZXLQ010000355.1:0-4476 GCA_964641945.1 uncultured Clostridia bacterium | reverse complement strand
CTCGTCCGATGTGGAGGCGACGACCTCAGCGCGAATAGTGCGCTTGAGATGCGTGACTTCTTCGGGCCGCTCGTCGATGAGCACGACCAGCAGGTCCACGTCGGGATGATTCTCCGAGATCCCGGTCGCCAGCTGCTCGATCAGCGTCGTCTTGCCCGACTTGGGCGGAGCCACGATGAGACCGCGCTGTCCGTGTCCGATCGGCGCCACGAGCTCGACGACGCGCATGGCGAGGTCTTCCGGGCCGCGCGCGAGCCGGAACGGGTCTTCCGGGTCGACGCTCACAAGCTCGCCAAACGACACGCCGGGCTTCCAGGCGGACGCCTCGACGCCGTTGATGCGCCCGATGCTCGCGAGCTGGGGACCGCGTCCGGCACGCCGATCTGCGGCATCCGGTTCATCGGCGCTCCCTTCGATCACCAGACCTTCGTCGAGCCCCGCGTCCTCGATGAGCCGCGCCGTTACAAACGGGTCACCTGGCCTGACTTTGAAACTGGCTTTAGGATCGCGGAGGAACCCAAAGCCGCGTTCGCCGATCTCGAGGAGGCCGGCGACGGAGAGCTGCTTAGTTTCTGTGGTCACGGCATGGTCCGCGAGGTTCGCTCGTGTCGGGAGTTTGGAGGGACCCGCGACGCTGGAGAGCGCCACGCAAGGTTGGACGTCATCGCCCTGAGATTCCGAGAACCTTCATGCGTCGATAAAGGTGGCTGCGGTCGATTCCCATCTCCCGCGCCGTTCGCGTGACGTTGCCGTCAAACTCATCGAGCTTTCGAACGATGTACTCGCGCTCGAACGCTTCCTTACCGTCGCGAAGATTCGAGAAGGCGAGGAGTGACGGTGAGCCCGAAGTATCAGGTTCAGCGTTGAGCGGCGGAAGGTCGTCACGACCGACATCGGCTCCACGGTGCATTATGATGACGCGCTCGACCGTGTTGCGAAGTTCGCGGACGTTACCGGGCCAGCGATACTCGACGAGCCGCTCAATGGCCTCTTCCGAGAACTGCTTCAGCGGACGGCCATACTCCTCGGAGAAGCGATGGTTGAAATGAGCGACGAGAAGCGGAATGTCCTCTACGCGCTCGCGCAGCGGCGGCAACTCGAACGGAATGACGTTGAGGCGGTAGAAGAGGTCTTCGCGGAATCGCCCCGCCTCGATTTCGTCCACGAGACGCTTGTTCGTCGCTGCGACGACGCGTACGTCCACCGAGACTGCCTGCTGACCGCCAACGGGCTCGAAACGCTGCTCTTCGAGCGCGCGCAGCACCTTCGATTGCATTCGCGGACTCATGTCCCCGATCTCGTCGAGAAAGAGCGTGCCGCCATCGGCCTGGCCGAACTTCCCGGACTTTGGCGCAGAAGCTCCGGTGAACGCTCCGCGAACGTGACCGAAGAGCTCGGACTCGATCAACTCCTCCGGGATTGCGGCACAATTCACCTCGATGAACGGTCCCGTGGCCCGGCGAGAGCTGCGATGTATGAGTCGCGCAACGAGCTCCTTTCCCGTTCCCGATTCACCGTAGACGAGCACGCGGCCATTGGTCGGCGCGGCGAATGCTATCTGCTTGCGAAGAGCCCGGACCGGAGCGCTGATTCCAACCATCTCGTCCCCGCCGGCAATCTCCTCCCTCATTCGCTCGTTCGCGAGCTCGAGCTCACCGTGCCGGATGGCATTGCGCACGGCGATAATCGTCCGCTCGGCCGCGAGCGGCTTCTCTATGAAGTCTAGCGCGCCGAGCTTGGTCGCGCGCACAGCCGTCTCGATCGTCCCGTGGCCCGAGATCATGAGAACCGGAGTCTGCGGCCAGGTCTCCTTGAGTCGGCCAAGGACTTCGAGCCCGTCGATCCCGTCCCCGAGACACACGTCGAGGAGCACGCACGAAAACGGTCTTTGCTCGAAAACGGACAGGCACTCTTCTCCAGTGGCCACGGCTTCGACGCCGAAACCTTCGTCTTCGAGGAGTCCGGTAAGCGACTCCCGGATGCCCCTCTCGTCGTCGACAATCAATACCGAAGTGGACATGCGCCGTGACTATACTCCGTTCAACGTTCCATCACGGCCTCGACGGTCGATGTGCCAGACAATTCAAGGGCAACCGGAAACTCGACCACGAATCGCGAGCCGGCCGAATCGTTCGCCTCGGCCCAGATGCGTCCGCGGTGGTCCGACACTATGTGGCTCACGATGGCGAGCCCTAGTCCTGTTCCGCGTCGACGCGTCGAGAAATACGGTAGAAAGAGATTGTCCCTATCCGCCGCGTCGATTCCGTGGCCAGAGTCTTCGACGATCAGCCGCACGACTTCCCTTCGACCGTCCAACTGTGTCCGAATCGCGATGGATCGCACCGGCCGGCCTTCGAGCGCCTCGATGGCGTTGTCGACGAGGTTCACGATGACGCGCCGCACCTGCTCGACATCGAGGTGCAGCACGGGCAGGTCGGCAGCCAGGTCAGTGGTCAGCGCGACGTCCTCGAGACGCCCTTCATATAGCGCAAGCGCCGTGGTGACGATCTCGTTGAGGTCGGCTGTGCGAAACCGCGGACTGGGCATTCGAGCGTAACGCGAGAATTCCTCGACCATGTGCTGAAGGGCGCCGACCTCTCGAACGATCGTGTCGGTGCCGTCTTCGACGATGCGTCGCATGCGGTCGGATCCGACGTCCTCCTCGCGGCGATAACCCCGCTGGATCCTTTCAGCCGAAAGCTGGATCGGCGTGAGCGGGTTCTTGATTTCGTGTGCCATTCGGCGAGCGACCTCGCTCCACGCCGCCGCGCGTTCGGCGCGGATGAGTTCCGAGAGATCCTCGACCGTGATGACTGCACCGGCGTACCCGCCGTCCGCGCCGGTCAACGACGACACGCTCACAGCCGCCGGAATCTCGGTGCCGTCGGCGAGCGGGATGGTCGCCTCTCCAGTGGCACTACCCGAACGCCGCGCACGACGGATGAGCGCTTCGACGTCGCCGCGCGCCGAGCCGATTGCGCGGCCCAGTTGTTCGAGGCGATACGGACCCGGTCCGAGACCGAGCATCCGGATCGCCGCAGCGTTGATCATCGTGACCGCGCCCGAGGCGTCGAGCGAAACGACGCCCGTCGAGAGTCCCGCAAGGACGGTTTCGATATACGCGCGCCGCTCATCGAGCGAAGCGTTCGACGACTCCAGCTCGAGCGCGGCCTCGATGAGCCGCTGTCGGCTCTCACCGAGCTGTGTCGACATTGAGTTGAAGGAATTTACGAGCGTCGCAAGCTCGCCCTCGGCGACTATGTCGATTCGGTGGTTGAGGTTGCCGCTCGCAACCTCGTGTGTGGCCTCGACGAGGGCCTGGATTGGTTCCGTGACGCTTCGGGACACGTACAGGGCGATCCAGACGGTTGCGAAGAGCACGAGCCCGGTCACTAGCGTCAGGGCCCAGACGTAGCGCCTCCGAATCCGGTCCTGCTCGGAGACGAGGCGTTCGGACACGGCGAGTTGCTCGTCGATTGCCGAAAACTGCGCCGCCAGTTCGGGAGGAAACCTCCGGACGACGACGAGGCCCCGCGGTGACGAGCTCTTCGCACCTACCGGTACGCCGACAACCATGAAGATCACATTCTGGTCGGTGGTCGTTCGTGCCTGTCCCTGGTAGATCTGGCCCGCATCCACGGCGACCCTCGCCGCGACCATCGACTCGGCAAAGATCTTCTCGAGCTCGCCGTCCTGGCCGTCGACGCGCACGACGACGTTCCCGCCTTCGCGCAACTCCGCGGTAGAAAGTCTCAGGCTCCGGACTTCGCGGCGGAGATGGTCAGTCACCACTGGAATTTCATAGGTCTGGCCACCGCCGAGAGAGCCGGTCCGCGCGATTCGTCGGGCCGTTGCCTTCAGATCCCGCATGTCGTGATCGACATACCCCGTCAATACTGCACGGGCACTGTCGACGACTTTGCCGGTGGGCTGCAGGAACACACGGAGCGTGGTGTCGATGAGCCAGAACGAAAAGACGAACAGCATCGCCGTCGGCAGAAGGGTGAGGGCAATCGACCCCGCCACCATTCGGGTCTTGAACTGCGAGCCAAGACGCCCCTCGCGACGCTCCCGGTAGAGTTTGAGCAGATGCCGGACGAGCACGAATGCGATCGTCAGCAGGGCGACGAAGTTGATCGTCGAGAGCGTGATGAGCAGTACCGAGTCCTGCGGCGAATCGAGCCCGAGCAGCGACCGGACCGAGAACTCGCCCCGGACGAACCACGCTGCCGCAAGCACCACGAGCGCGAGCGACACACCGAGAATTTGTCGAAGTCGCCGACGACGTCGGGAAGTCGAGGAGTCGAGATTCACGAAGGCCGCCTCCGCGGCGATTGTACCATTCCGGCTCGGCGAGTCTTCCGAGGGTAGTGGGTCACTTTCGATCTGGCTGCACCCATTGCGACTTTGCGTCTCCCCTTTGCGCCTTTGCGGGAAACTGAACGTTCAAGTGGGTCCTCTTCAAAGTCAGTTTCC
>CAZXLQ010000354.1:0-4502 GCA_964641945.1 uncultured Clostridia bacterium | reverse complement strand
AGTGCGACCGCTCCGCGGTCGGCGCGTGGTGGTTGGCGGTTCCGCGGGTCGCGCGAAGGCTCGCTGCGCTCGCCCCGCGCGCGACCCACGGCTATTTCATCGACCGCTCCGCGGTCGCGGAACTGACCGCTACGTGGTCGCGGAATTCAAGCTCCGCGGTCGCGGGATTGACGCTCCGCAGTCGCGGGATTGACGCTCCGCAGTCGCGGACTCTGTAGCGTGTTCGCGAGCGAAACCCGGGCGCCTGGAACTACCGATAACAGGCGCCGACATCGTCGCGAGTCTACTCGGCTCACTCTTCCCGTTTCATCAAAGGGAGCGCAGCGAAGCCGCGTGGGGCAACTCTGTACGCCAACGGCAATTGCGTTGCCATCCAGAGAGCACGGAGGCACAAAGATCACGGAGACACATCGGCCTGGATCAGGTGTTACTTGCCGGGTTGGGCCGTCTCGCTCGCTTCGCACCCGTTCGGATGGATTGCGCACTTGTCACCCGCGCGCGGCAATGTCTTTCGCGCAGGAGGCGCCGGGGCCGCCGCCGCTGGGGCGCTAGCGGACGGAGCGGGAGCCGGGGCGGGTGCCGGCGACTGTGGAGGCCGGGCGACGGCCTTCGAGATTCGGACCGCGTCCTCCGTCAGCTCAGCAAGCGTCGCCGAGGCGAGCTTGTCCGTCTTTGCCATCCTATTGAGTTCGGCGACGAGGTCCTTCTCGACCACGTCGCACTTCCTGACGTTACCGAGCACCGAACGCGGCTCGCCGGCAAGCCGTTTCTGCGTCGCGGCAACGATAGCGGACTCGAGTTCGACGAGCCTGTCCTCCAGCGCGGTGTCGTTCGGATCGAACGTCACCGCGAGCGCGACCCAGCCCTTGTCGCCTCCGGCGAACGTGACCGGAATCGGACCGCCGCCGACGAGCGCCGCCTTCGGTCCCGGCCACTTCGGCGGAAGCGGCACGCCCGCCGTCGGTGGCGTGTCGGGCCGAGGTCCGCCTTTGTTCCCGGGCCCCGCGTTCTTCGTGTTCTTGTCGATGCCAGCGACGGTTCCGCCGAGGCGATCGCATCCCGCCGACGGACCGAAAACCGCCGCGATCGCCGCGAGACCGAGCGAACGGAGGAAGGCGCGACGCGCGTCGCGATCGGACTCGAGCGTCGGGTAGCCGGGCTCGTCATACGAGCGAACAGGTTCGAGCGGCATGAGGTACCTCCGTGGGGTTTCCGTAGAATCGGGAGAGGAACGCGATGTTGCGTTCCAGGAACAGCGTCGTCGCCGCGGCGTCGGCGATGGGAATGATCGTGCGTTCGTGCCAGCAGAGCACGTCTCCGGGAATTGCCGGGTCTCCGGACGACTCGCGGTTCGCGCACCCGCAACGAGACGCGCACCGCAGCCTCAGCGCGCACGCCAGGCACGCGTCCGGGATTGGAGGTGCCGTATGCGCGGAAGGCACCTCGAAATCCTCCGATATTGCGCCGACCGCCATCGACGCGTCGCGATCTTCCCCAACCGCACGGCCGCACCCGTAAACGCGGCCGCTCGGCGCCACCGCAACGTCGGCGCCGTCGAAGCCGCAGCCACTCGAAGCCACTTCCGCACCGCGGATCCGCAGGTCGATGGCGTTGTCGAAGACGTTGAGCGCGAAGGGTGCGAGGCGCCGGTAGGCTGCGACATATTCGGTTGCGACATCGTCGTACGACGCGCGCCAGACGTCGAGTTGAGGAGGTGTCCAAGCGGCCGACCAGTCGGGATTGAGCACGATCCTCTCGACGCCGCGCCCGGCGAGGGCGATCACGGTGCCGCCCAGTTCGTCGACGGTCGCGGGCGATATCACGACGACGACCGAGACGGATACGAGCCGCGCCAATGCGTGGTCGAGTGCCGCCCATGCGGCGTCACCGGTGCCGTGGCCGTCGTGCGTCCGGCGCGTGCGGTCGTGGACTTCGGGCACGCCGTCGATCGAGATCGCGACATGCGCACCGAACTCGGCGAGCCGCTCGAGCCGATGGCCGTCGAGGAGCGTGGCGTTCGTCGTGGTCTGGAGTTGGACGTCGAGGCCCGCGGATTCGCCGGTCCGCCGCGCATACGTCGCAAACTCGTCGAACAGGTCGAAGGCGAGCAGCGGCTCGCCGCCCATCATCGAGACCTCGAGCGTGTGATCGCCGGCCGAGATCGCCTGCCGCACAGCCCAGTCAATGGATTGACGACCCGTTGCGGACGGCATCTCCTGCCGTCGCGCCGTGCCGGCGAAACAGTATTCGCAGCCGAGATTGCAGGCGTGGGTCAGGTTGAGCGTGAGCCGCATGCTTGCGAACTTGACGCCCGACTCGAAAGAAAGTCAACGACAGGCCGCGTCGCAATTGCGATCTCCGTGCCTCCGTGCCTCCGTGACTCCGTGCCTCTGTGTGCGAAGCTCCGAAGAGGCTTCGAACACGGAGGCACAGAGTCACAGAGGCACGGAGACGATTCCCTACGACACCCGCGCGCAGACGGCCTTGGTCTCGGTGTAGTTCTCGAGCGCCTCGTGACCCATCTCGCGGCCCCATCCCGACTGCTTGTAGCCGCCAAACGGCAGCGCCGCGTCGAAGATGTTGTAGCAGTTGATCCACACCGTCCCGGCACGCATCTGGGCCGCGACCGCGTGGGCCTTCGCGACGTCCTGCGTCCAGATGCCCGCCGCGAGTCCGTAGACCGAGTCGTTCGCGCGAGCGACGAGCTGGGCCGGATCCTCGAACGGGATTGCAGCAACGACCGGTCCGAAGATCTCCTCCTGGATGACCTTCATGTCGTCCGTCGTGTCGACGAGCACGGTCGGCTCGACGAAATATCCGGCGTCGCCGACGCGCTTGCCACCAACTACGGCCCGCGCGCCTTCGGTCATTCCAGAATCGATGAAGCCGCACACGCGGTTCATCTGTTCTTCGGACACGAGCGGGCCCATGTCGGTCGACGGATCGAGTCCCGGTCCGACCTTGATCTTGCTCGCGGCCTCCGAGACGCCTTCGACGACGCGGTCGAAAATGCTCTTCTCGACGAAGAGCCTCGACCCCGCGCAGCAGCATTGGCCGTGATTGAAGAAAATCGCGCTCGCGGCGCCGGCGATCGCCTGGTCAACGTTGGAATCGGCGAACACGACGTTCGGCGACTTGCCGCCGAGCTCGAGCGTCACTTTCTTGAGATTGCCCGCGGCCGCGTGGACGATCAGCCGCCCGACCTCTGTCGAGCCGGTGAACGCGATCTTGTCGACGTCCGGATGCGCGGCGAGCGCGGCGCCCGCGGTTTCGCCAAAGCCCGGAACGATGTTGATAACGCCTTCGGGGAAACCCGCCTCGAGCATCAGCTCGCCGAGCCGCAGCGCCGACAGCGGCGTCTGCTCCGCGGGCTTGAGGACGATCGTGCAGCCGGCGGCGAGCGCCGGGCCCAGCTTCCACGCGGCCATCAGCAGCGGGAAGTTCCACGGGATGATCTGACCGACGACGCCGACCGGTTCGCGAACCGTGTAGGCGTGGTACATGGCGCCCGGCGTGTAGGGCACGGACAGCGGGATCGTGCTGCCCTCGAGCTTCGTGGCCCAGCCGGCCATGTAGCGGAACAGCTCGGCGGCAAGCGGCACGTCGGCCGCCCGCGAGATCGTCAGCGGCTTGCCGTTGTCGAGCGTCTCGAGCTCGGCGAACTCCTGCGTGTGCTGGTCGAGAAGGTCGCCGAGCTTCCAGATCAGCCGCCCCCTCTGCGAAGGCGTCATGCGGCGCCACGGGCCGGTGTCGAACGCGGCACGGGCCGCGGCAACGGCCCGGTTTATGTCTTCGGCATCGCCCTCGGCGACGTTGGCGAGGACCTGTCCCGTCGCCGGATTGTACGTGGCGAAAGTCTTGCCGGACGCGGCCGGGACCCATTCGCCGTTGATGAGCATGGTGCGTGGTCGTGCAACGAACTCCGTGACTCGGGTGTCGAGCTGCACCCCGGAAGCTGAACTCATGACTACCTCCTCAATGGCCCCTGTGCGGGGCTCGACGGTGCTGTATCGGCTGCGGCGCGTGAACGTGGCGCGTCGAGAAGCGAGGGCGGGAGGAATATACACCCGGGGGGAACGAGGGGATGAGAAGGCTTCGCGTACAGAGAGCACAGAGGCACGGAGATGCACGAAGTCAGACTTTATGCAGGAGGAGAACGTCTTCTGGGCGGTTCATCATTTACCGTCGGTGGCCGACGTAATGTGGGGAGGCAGGATGAGGCGGCTCAACACGAAGGTCCTATTCGCGATCGTTCCCGCGCTCGCGTTTCTCGCGCTCGCGATGAGTTGTCAGGGCGTCCGCGCCCAATCGGGCGACGTGACGATCACGATCGAAAGTGGAGGACGGACCCGTACGAGCATCGTTCACGTCCCGCCGTTGTACATCGAGGGCACGCCCGCTCCGCTCGTCCTTTTCATGCACGGAGGTGGCGGCAACGGCGCGCAGGCGCAGCGGGCATACGGGATGGACGAGGTAGCAGACCGCGAGGGCTTCCTGGTCGC
>CAZXLQ010000353.1:1450-4513 GCA_964641945.1 uncultured Clostridia bacterium | reverse complement strand
CGATCTCGGTGTTCGAACACAAGTACACCACCACCAGCTCTCGGCCCCGCCGGCGCCGCAAGAGTTCGTCGATCACGCCGCGCGCGACGACGGTCTTGCCCAGCCCGACTTCGTCGGCGAGAAGAAATCGTCGCGATCCGCCTGCGTTCGTCAAACGCTCGCAGATCGTTTCGACCGCGGCGCGCTGAAATTCGGCGAGCTCGAGACTAGACACCGGCACCTTCCTCTTCGAGCGATTCGCGGAACACCGCCCAGAACTCGCGGAACGTGCTCATGTTGGATGCGTCGCCGCACGCCGCTAATACGGCCTCGACCTCGTGGATGCGGCTCGGGTCCGCTGTGCATGCCTCGAGGATTCTTTCGATCGTCGCTCGCCTCAGCAGCGGATCGCCCGCCTGCCAGACTCCGGATTGTCCCCCGCCCTCGGGCCGCGATGTCCCGCCGGGCAAGCCCGCCAGCACATCCAACAGCAGGCTGCGCGCGTCGACCCCCTCGAGAAGGCGGGCGTTCACGGCCTTGTCCCGTTCATCCGCCTCCAGTGCTCCGAGGTTCAGCTCGAACTGCACGACAAACGCCAGTTCGACGTCCCGGTGGTGCTCGTTCCAGACCACGACGTAGGCGAAAGCCGCGACGTCCTCGAGTTCGATCCCTTGGAAGGCCGCGCCCGGACCGTAAACGAGCCGGTAGTCCGCGCGTGCCGACTGATCTCGCTGGAGGAGTGGCACGATCTCCGCGCGCATGTCCGCCGGCCACGTCTGCTCGCCGGCCGAGGACGGCGCGAGCAGCCGAAGGGTCTTCTTCACCGGGTCGTACTCGCCGCGAATCTGGTCCGCGCGCAGGAGACGTTTGAAGTGCTCCAGGCGCTTGGCCGCCTCCCGCTCGGGGTCGGCGACCGCGACCTGGCGGACGTACCTGTCGATCCACGGTTGCAGCTGGTCCTTGGCGGGCGCGACGAAGGCTTTCACAACCGCATCGATGCCAAGGCCGGGGTTGAGCGACGCCATCGCCTCGCAGTTGACGTTCGGACCGCACCCCCAGCCTGGACCCGTTGCGTTCGCCGACCCGATCAGGGTCTCGCTGACGCCCTCGGACTCCCAGGCCAGCAGCTTGGCGTGAAGGTCCAGCGACGGCGCCTCTTCGTCGGCTTCGGCGGAGACCACAAAGACCCGGGCGTTCGCCAGGCACTGGTGAGTCTCGTCGGAGAGTTGATCTAGTTCGTCCTGGGTGCTGATGAGCGTCAGTTCGTCGGTCCGATCGCACAGACGCTTGAGGAAATCCGCGCGCAGGAACGACGATATCAGGAGGACTCGCGACATGGTCCGCGGCAACCGGTTGATGAGCACGCGATCGCCGGGCCACTGCCAGTCGAATCTCAGGCCCTGCGCCGACTCCCGAGGCGCCACGAACTCGACGTACTTCAGCTCCTCGATCAGCTTCCACAAGGCCTTGGGGAGATCGCGGGAAGCCGCCACTTTCCGGCAGAAGGCGGCGACGTCCGATCCGAACTTCTGTGTGCCGGTTCGCCGTGACCCTTCGAACAGTGCGCCGAGCTCCCAGCAACCGGAATCCGTCACGTTCCTGCTCGCCGTCAGCAACCGATAAACGGGCTCGACGCTGTGCCGCTCGGGGCGGGCCACCGGATCGAAACGCAGGACCCAGACCTTGGGGTGGAATGCGCCCCCGTCCACCGCCTTCGGCCGGAGTATTCGGTCGTAGAGCGCGTAGAGCCGGTTCGTCGTCGCCGGCGGGTGAAGGCTTCCCCCGTTCACGAAGACTCGCAGGCGAGACCTCAGCCTCGCCACCGACGTCAGCACTGCAGGCGCGTTGTTCAGGGGTTCCTCCACGTCGGCCCCGACGAATGCCAGGAGCACGGCGGTGAAGAGCTCGAAGTCCAGGCTGAAGGTCGTGCCGATGCACGCGCCGAGCACGAATCCAGGCGGGGGACGCAGTGCGTCGGTGAACGCACTGCGCTGGCGAGTAACGTCGAGAACGCTCACTGGCCGCGCTCCATGCCGTCGAGGATTTCGGAAACGAAGCGGGACCCGATGCTGTGTCGGTAGTCGAACTGGTAGATCCCTTCGCCGACCCGATCGGGCTTCCACTGCCTCAGGTGCTTCTCGTACTTGAGCCGCGCTTTCGCCGGCTTTACGCGTCGCTCTCGCTCTCGGATCAGATGCCTGGCCTTCTCGTCGCGCAGCAGTGCTTCGGCGGTCGACGCCGCGACACAGCGCTCGAGCCAGCCGTCGATGAACCAGCGATCGCCTCGGTTGCCGAGACGCAATGCCGAGGCGACGGTCGGGACCGTCACGAACTCGCTCGTGCGCCACTTCTTCAAAGGCTCTTTGGCCGCGATCCACCACTCGTCGAAGATGGGAGCCACGAGGTCCGCGTCCTCCTCGATCCTCAGCTTGTCGCGCTCCTCCATCAGCAGGGAGTAGTACTGCAGCGTGGCTCCTCGGACGAGGAGGCTCATGTTCCTGGCGTGCCAGACCCAGACGGCGAGACTCTCGGGGAGCTTCGGGCACTCCCAAGGCCAGTCGATGCCGATGAGTCGATGTTTGAGCATGTGCGACAGCAGCGACTCGGAGAAACGCGACGTAAACCTCTTGTGCAGGTCCGAGGCTTCCGCCCTGGTGAGCTTGAAGGTTGCGCCTGGCCTTATCCGGCCATCCGAATCCAGAAAACTTGCTGGCGGCAGATAGTCGGACCAGAACCGCACGCCCTCCGGCCCCTGCGGCGTCTTGTCGTCGTCCTGATACCCGCGGCAGCTGCGCCTGATGTCGTCGAACTGCTCCTGATAGGCGCTTTCGGAGAGATTCGACGTGAACATCCCGAGTTTCTTCAGCCCGCTCCAGTAGATCTGCGATGGGAACTGCCTGAGGTTGATGCCTGCGTCCCGACCGATGACGCCTATCGTCTCCGTATCCGAGAGGACGTCCCTCAGCTCGTCCTGCCGTTGCCGAGACAGATGAGGAATCTGGCTCGCACGAACCCCTTCGCGCTCGAGCGACCGATAGATGCCGGCGATGAAGTAGAAATATCGGGCAGACCGCATCAGGGTGG
>CAZXLQ010000353.1:0-1440 GCA_964641945.1 uncultured Clostridia bacterium | reverse complement strand
GCCCGAAACCACCAGCACGACCTTTGATTGATTCCACGGCGAATTGGCCATCTCCACATAACCATCGTCCGCGGCGCGGTCTGCCGACGAGAACTTTCCGTTGACGGGCGGAAGCGGCAGATGCAAAAGGGGGAGAAGCGGAATTGATTCGGCCCTGCCAATCAGAATGACATGATTCGCAGTCAGTTGATTTGGTTTGACCGTCCCATACGTGGACAAATCCATGAGCAGCCTGGAACCCGTCAGCTCAGGGTGGTTGTCGCCGGATGCAGCAGGTCGGAGAACCGTCCCAGAAGAGCGAGGAACCCGAGCTCGTCGATGACGCCTTCTTCCTGAAGGGATCGGATGAAGTCGCGCGCTCGCGCAAGATCGTCCGCGCGGAAGTCCATCCACGTCACCGCGTCGTGCCTCACGGCCGCCTCCCCACCGCTGGGCGCCGCTCCGTGCTTGGCGTCGCCCTGGGCTCTCGCCAATGAGATGGTCTGCCGCTCATAGCTCGCTCGCCGTCACCTGGATCGCGCCGGCTCCGACGGGCAGGACGATCCACGCCTCCGCGACGGAACGCCCCGTGGCACGCACGAGGGCATCCGCGTAGACGGACAGTTGCCCGCCGTGCTCCTGGGCAACCTGATCCCATCGATCCCGCGGCGCCGGATTTGCCTTGTGATCGAGAAGCACCCAGGCAGTCTTCGTCTCCAGGAGGAGATCGATGCGGCCGTGCATGACCTGCCCGCTGGGAAGAATCGACTCGATGGGTATCTCGGCATGGCGCCTGCAGTCCGGCCAGCGCGCGGAGATCCACGCATCCAATGCCGCGATCTGTCGAACGAGTGCGGACGGTTCGAGTGCGCCCGCGAGTCCGAAACCGCCGAGGATGCGCGCTGCCCGGGGCTCGTCGAAGGGCACGCTCGGATCGGTGAACGCCGTCGCGATGCAGGCGTGGATCGCGTCGCCGAGAGCGGTCATGTCGATTCCCGCCGAGAGCGGGATGCGATCGCCGATCGATGCGGAATCCGTGATCCTGCAAGCCCGGGCCTGGGTGGCCGAGGCAACCAAGGTCGCTGGCAGCCGCTCGGTGCGCGATTCGGTGCCACGGAACCAATGGAGCGGCGCATCGGGTTCGACCGCGACAGAGGGCGCGGCCGACGCGTCGAAGCTGCGGAAGTCGCACGAGACGCGTGAACCATCAGGGAGAGACACCGCGTCGTCCGCGACGTCCGGCACCAGCCACGGCGCATTCAGCGACCCGAGCCACTCGCACGCGCCTCGCTTGGCGGAGAACGCCAAGACTAGGCAGTCGCGTGCCCGTGTCGCGCTCACGTACAGGAGGCGCTTGGCCTCTTCGATCGCCTCCGCACGCAGGCGAGTTCCCTCCGCCGACTGGCCAATGGTGTCGGCGATGTCGACCTTCTTCTGGGCGCCGAACGGCCACGGCCAGTA
>CAZXLQ010000352.1:0-4538 GCA_964641945.1 uncultured Clostridia bacterium | reverse complement strand
GCTCCGCAGGCATGTCGCGGCGCAGGATGATCCCCGGAATCCGCTCCATCACAAAGAAATCGGCGCCGATGACGGACGGCTCCGTGCAGACCGCTATGACTCGGGGAACGAAAGGAAACACGGGGCCAAGCGCTTCTAGCACGCGTGCCTCGCGAACCACGTCGTGCGCCGAACGGGCCCGGTGGCCAAAGGGCGGCCGCCGCAGGACGAGATCCCTGTCCGGATAACGCAGCAGGTAGGTGAGGTTCGACGCACCTCCTGCGAACTGCAGGATGTAGGGTTCAGCGCCGAGTCGCGGGTCGTGCTCACCGAGAAAGCGGCCGACGCTCGCGGCATCGAGTTCCTCGCCAGCGCGAATCGGCAAGGCGTCGTCGGTGTGGTCGTGTCCGGCCATCAACGTCCTGGGGCTCGCTGCTCAGTCACGCGGCGCCGCGATCCCGGATTCCTGCCGCCGCAACTCGAGCTTTGCGATGAGCGCCCGGTGGACTTCGTCGGGACCGTCGGCGATCCGCAGCGCCCTTGCCCACGCGTGCATCCGGGTGAGGGGAATCTCGTCCGACATACCGAGGCCGCCGTGCATCTGGATGGCCGCGTCGACGACCTGCTGGGCGACAGCCGGTGCAACGACCTTGATCTGCGAGATCTCGCTCATTGCGCCCTTCACGCCAACCCTGTCCATCATCCACGCTGCCCGCAGAGTCAGCAGTCGCGCCTGGTCGATCGCAATGCGCGCATTCGCGATGACGTCGGCATTGCCGCCCAGACGAGCGAGCGGCTTCCCAAACGCCGTTCGAGCCGCTGCACGACGGCACATCATCTCGAGCGCGCGTTCCGCCACGCCGATCATTCGCATGCAGTGATGGATTCGTCCGGGCCCGAGCCTTCCCTGCGCGATCTCGAAGCCTCGCCCCGGACCGGCGATGATGTTCGAAACCGGCACGCGAACTTCGGTGAACGTCACCTCGCCGTGACCGAACGGCTCGTCGAAGGCGCCGAACATCGAAAGCATCCGCTCGATGCGAACGCCCGGAGTGTCGATTGGAACGATGACCATCGAATGCCGACGATGCGGATCAGCATCCGGATCCGTGAGGCCCATGAAGATGATGATCCGGCAGTTCGGATGACCGATGCCGGTGCTCCACCACTTTCGGCCGTTGATGACGACCTCGTCGCCTTCCACAACTGCCGTTGCACGCATGTTCGTCGCGTCGCTAGACGCCACGTCGGGCTCTGTCATGCAGAACGCAGACCGGATCTCGCCGGCCATGAGCGGTGCGAGCCACGCGCGTTGCTGATCGACGGAGCCGTACATTGCGAGGACTTCCATGTTGCCGGTGTCGGGCGCGTTGCAGTTGAAGACTTCGGGAGCGATGAACGAACGGCCGGTGACCTCGGCGACCGGGGCGTATTCGACATTCGAATGACCGGCCCCGTGCGTCGGATCGGGAAGAAACAGATTCCAGAGTCCGGCGTCTCGCGCCTCTGCCTTGAGTCGCTCCATCGTCGGAGGCTGCCGCCAGGCGGTCCAGTCGCTACCGCCGGCGAGTTCCGCCTCGTATCGTGCCTCCGCCGGCTCGATCCGCTCGACGAGGAACTCGCGGACCTCTTCGATAGTGCGTACAGCTATCGACGAATGGGCAAAATCCATGGCGACTCCGACCCGACGGATTGTAGCGGCGCCAAGCATAGCCCCACAGAACCGCGAGCGGTAGCGAGCGGCCTGAGGAAGGCTTCCACAAAGACGAGTCTGCGGTTTCAGGCACCGTCCGTGGGACGCTCGCTACCGCTCGCGGCTCAAAAAACGGGGACCGGTCGACCCCGCGAGGCGTCCCACTGCGGATTCATGCACCGTCCGCTAGCCGCTCGCTCGAACCAATGGACGCGTCGGTAATGCGGGAGGCGTGCGGTGTCCGGCGACTCGGAAAAACGTTGAGGTCCGCGGAAACCTGCAGTCTCCGCGGACCTCTCGGGTGTTGGCGCGTCCGGACTACTTCTTCGCGGCGAGCATCGAGGTCAACTGTGCCTCTAGGATCTGCTCGACACCGGGCTCGTACCCGACATTGCGATATCGGATCGTCCCCGAGCCGTCGATCATGAAGACCGTCGGGAATCCCGGGATCTTGTAGGACTCGACGGCGACGCGATCGTGGTCGAGCACGACCGGGAACGTGTACTTGTTGGCGGCCATGAAGTCCGTGACAAGCTTGACGCGTGCGGCCGGTTCACCGGGGCGTTCCCAGTTCATGCTGATGAAGACCACCCCCGGATTGTCCTTGTACTTCACGTAGAGCTCCTGGAATTTCGGCAGCTCCTGACGGCAGGGCGGGCACCAAGTGCCCCAGAAATCCATGACAACTATCTTGCCGGCAAAATCCGAGAGCTGGACGGGCTTGCCGTTCAGATCCTTCAGCTGCCACGCGGGAGCCGCCTGCTCGAAACGGCGCGACTCGAAGATGACGAAATTGCGCGAGACCTCGCGCGCCTCCGCGAGCCGCACGTCCAGCCCGTTTTCGGAGCCGTTCTTCTTTGTCCAGAGGGCCTTCAGCGGCGCCTCGGCTGAATGGTCCTCGCCGAGGTAAACGGCAGCCGATCGGAGATAGGCGTCGATTGCTGCGTCGAGCTCGCCCGACTTCTCCAGGGCCACGCCGAGGTGGTAGAGGATCTCCTGGTTACCCGGTGCGAGCGAATCCGCGGCCTTGAGGTTCTTCACTGCTGCCGGTACGTCGCCCTTCCGGACAAGTGCCCACCCAAGCGAGTCCTGCACGGCGGCGCGCATCTCGGAGTCGATGTCCGCAGGGAGCGCAGCGAGAGATTCGGACGCAAGAGCCGCTGCCTTTTCGAGCATCTCACCGCGATTCGCGAGCTCGGAGGCCACTTCGTTCTGGATCATGGCCTTGTCGAGGGCGTCCGTCGCAACCGCGGCCGCTTCGTCGTATGCCTTGACGACGTCGGTCGAGGGAGCCTTCGCCGCAATCAGTCCGCGCATGATGCGGTGCTTTGCTTCCGGAACGAATCCGCTGTCCGGATGCGCCGCCACGAAGGCGCGCAGTTCCGCGACCCGCTCTGCCGGAGCCTCGGTCCGCACGGCCTTGAGAAACGCCTGACGCTCGTCAGCCGCTGGCGCCTGAGCCATGGACGTCGGAGCCGCAATCGCCAGACCGACGGCGAGCGCCAGCGTGAGTGCTATCTGCTTCATGAAATGGAGACCTCCGGGAAAGAGTGACACGCAGCCCAGGGCTCCGTGACGGAATGTACATACGCGCGACGGCGCTTTCGGTTGCCCAAATTCAAGTTCCGGCCCAGCAGCGCACCGAACGTGCAACGCGCGACCGCGTGCTATAGTCTCACGTTTTCGTCGATGGATGAGCCACGTTCAGGGGAGAGCCGTTGAAGGAGCGCACCACGAAGCCGGTCCTTTCGATCGTCATACCGGCATACAACGAGGCGCAGCGAATCGAACCGTCGCTCGAGCGGATTCGCACGTACCTCGCGAGCCGGGGCGAACCGATCGAGGTCCTCGTCGTGGACGACGGATCGAACGACGGTACGACTACGGTGGTCGAACGCGAAGCTCCCCGATTTGCGGACGCCGGTCTGACACTTCGGGTCCTTGGCGACGGCAGGAATCATGGAAAGGGAGCTGCGGTCCGGGTCGGCATGCTCGCGTCGAAAGGCGACATCGTCCTGTTTTCGGACGCCGACCTCTCGGCGCCGATCGAGGAACTGCCGAAGCTCGTCGATCCGATCCGCTCGGGCGAGGTCGACATCGCAATCGGATCGCGCGCCCTAGATCGGTCGCTCGTCGGAGTACACCAGTCGGCGGCGCGGGAAGCAGCGGGTCGGCTCTTCAACCTGCTCATGCGAGGTTTGACCGGGATGCCGTTTCGCGACACACAGTGCGGTTTCAAGGCGTTCAGTGCCGATGCTGCCCGCGACGTCTTCGGCCGGGTGCTCATCGAACGATTCGGGTTCGACGTCGAGACCCTCTTCGTCGCGCGGAAGCTCGGATATTCGGTACGCGAAATTCCGGTTGTCTGGAACAACGTCGAAGGCTCCACCGTCGGACTGATGAGCGGACTCAACGGCTATGCGGACGTCCTGCGCGTGCGGTTCAACGACCTTCGGGGCAGGTATGGAAAGCGCCGCGCGACGCCGGCAGTGAAGACAGATTGAGTCCGGCGCCCGAGCCCGACACGGATCGGAGGAATCGATGGGTATGAAGAACCACGTGCGACTTCACGTCAACATCGACCACGTCGCAACTGTGCGCCAGGCTCGACGGGCGTACGAGCCGAGTCTCGGCGCCGCGGCATCGTTGTGCGAGATGGCAGGCGCGGACGGAATCACGGTTCACCTTCGTTCCGATCGGCGCCACATTCAGGATGACGACGTCAGGCTCCTTCGCGGTCTCGTCACGACACATCTGAATGTGGAGATGGCTGCTACGGACGAAATGGTCGACATCGCGCTCGCGTTGCGTCCCGACACCGTCACGCTGGTCCCGGAGTCGCCCGACGAGATCACGACCGAGGGCG
>CAZXLQ010000351.1:0-4608 GCA_964641945.1 uncultured Clostridia bacterium | reverse complement strand
AGCCGCGAGCGGTAGCGAGCGTCCCACGGACGGTCGATCGGTTCCGATCACTTCCTTCCGCAACGACAAGTCCGCGGTTTCAGGCACCGTCCGTGGGACGCTCGCTACCGCTCGCGGCTCGTGAAACGGGGACGCGGACGGGCGGGCGTCCTGCCTGGCAGTGCATGATGCGAGCGTCCAACGGACGGTCGAACGGTTCCGATCAATCCCGGACTCTGCGAGGCTTCGGGACGTAAGCCACAAGTCGAAATTCCGCCGCGTGCCATTCAGGCGCCAACCCTTGCTGCAGCAAACTCCCAGCATGACACGCTGCTGCGGTAGAGTTGACCGGGATTGACTTCGAGAACGCCGGCGAGCGGACCTGACGTCCGCCTCGCCGGCGTTCTCGTTCTACCGGACGAACCGCGCTCTACAGTCCGTCGAGCTCGATCGTGACGAATGCGAGCGTCCCGCGCCGTTCCACCTGCAGGACGATCTGGCTTCCAGGCGTGGCCGAATCCACTGCCTGTGAGAGGTCGGCAGCGTTCGCTACCGTCGATTTTCCGAACCGGTGAATCACGTCACCAGCCTGAAGACCGGCCTGCGCCGCGACACCCGACGGATCGACTCGCGTGATGACGGCGCCCTTCACCTCGCGCAACTTGAGTTGCGCTGCAATCTCGGGCGTGACGTCGGCAATGTTCACACCGAGCTTTGCCCGGCTGGCCTTCGACGCGCTCTCGTCCTCGGCCGGTGGTTCTTCGTCGGGCTGCATTCCAATGCCAAGGTTGCGCGGCCGCTCGGCAACTGTGACCGATGCCGACTGCCTCTTCCCTTCCCTGAGGAATTCCACGGTTACTGTGGATCCGGGCGTGACATCCGCCACCGTCGACGTCAACCCCCGCGCCGACTCGATCGGTTTGCCGTCGATCGCCGTTATGACGTCTCCGGACCGGATGCCGGCCTTGGCGGCCGGGCTCGAATCCGATGCAACATCCGCGACGACGGCACCCTTGGTACCCTGCGGAACCAGAAGCGATTCCGCGAGCGCATCGTCGAGGTCGCGGACGTTGACGCCGAAGTAACCACGCGTGATCTTGCCATCACCCGTCGTAAGCGCCGTGTAGATCTTCTTCGCCATATTCGACGGAATGGCGAAACCGATACCCTGGCTGCCGCCGCTCTCCGAAAAGATGAGCGTGTTGATTCCAACGACCTCGCCGCGGAGGTTCACGAGCGGGCCGCCGGAATTGCCCGGGTTGATCGACGCGTCTGTCTGGATGTAGCTCTCGTAAGGTGATCCCGCCGGAAGCTGCCTTCCGGTCGCCGACACGATGCCGGCAGTGATCGTCTGCTCGAGGCCGAACGGGCTGCCGACGGCAACGACCCACTCACCCTGCTGGATCGAATCCGAGTCGCCGAGCGAGGCGTACGGCAGGCCCGACGCGTCAATCTTGACGACCGCGAGGTCGGTCTGCGGATCCGTTCCCACGACCGTTCCCTTCAGACGACGTCCATCGGCCAGCTTCACTTCGATCGACGACGTGTTTCCGACGACATGGTTGTTCGTGAGGATGTAGCCGTTCGGGTTCACGATGACGCCCGACCCCGAACCGCGCTGGCGCATCGTGCCGCCTTCGCCACCGCCGAACGGAAAGCCGGTGATCCCCTGCCGGCGCACTTCCTTGACGATGTTCATGTGGACGACGGCGGGACTGACTGTCTTGGCGACCGAGGCAAATGCAAGCGACAACGACTCAGGGCCTGCGGCGGTGACGCCGGCAAGAGGCGCACCCGAGGCAGGCAGGGCAGCATCACCACCTAGCGAGAATGCTGCGGCGGCGCCTCCGTTCAGGGCTTTCGCACCAATTACTAGACCAAGTGCGACGAGGACGACGGCGATAATCCCAACCAGGGTTTGGCGAGCCTTTCGCCTCTCTGGCGAAATTGCGGACGCAGCGGAGTATTCGGTCATCGGTTCACTTTCCTCCCGGTCAGTACAAAGCTATATCCGGTATCCAGCACAGCAATTGTGATGCCGCAGGGGGCAGTGCGGCAACATGTTGATATCGTTGCGTTTGCGAGTGTCGCTCCGTCTCCGGGATCGTGGCGAACAGGCTCGACCGTGGCAAAGTGTCACACCGCTCATCGGTACACGACAGGCTACTGCGTGATGAGCGTCATCTCGAGCAGCTCGAACTTGCACGGTCTCGTGGCCGGATCGATCCGGAAGCGGTCGATCGTGTCCCCGATCCAGAATGTCTCGACGTGATCATTCGTCGTCCGGGTATCAATCACGATGGTCTGGTTCCGCTCGACCGGATCGAAGACGTTCCTCGTGGTCTGGGCCCAGAAACTCTGCATTGGAGACTGACCGGCGTCCGGTTCGGAATCGACGAGCCGGAACCTGACACGAATCGCACATACGCGGACGGGCGCCGGGAGTACGAACACAGTGAACGGGTCCTCCCCGGAGCATTCCGCAACGCTTCCGTTCCAGCTCATCGAGTTCGTGTGCTCGAGGCGCGGCGTGAGCGGGATTTCACGCGCGCACGGGAGTTGCCCGTGGGTTCGCCGTCCAACCGCTCCCTGCCCTGACCTGGCGAGTGCCGTGAAGAACATCGTCAGTCCGGCGCTGCTCGGATAGAACTGGAGCCCGTCTCGGTGCGCGACGACCTCGATGGGCACGCCATTGGCAAGGTCGCTGAGGAGCCTGTCCGAGACCGTTGCCATTTCGCGTCCGTAATCGCGACCAACCGAGAATGCGAGCGGCTGAGCCGACACCGCGACGACCAGCATTGCGATCCCGATCACCCGGCCCGCTGTACCTCGCCAGACGACGGTTGTGAGAATGAGCGCCACTGAGACGAGTGCGGCCGAGAAAATCGAATAGCGGCTCGCAAACGCGACGGTCGGCCCGAGTCCGGCGCGTCCGTACCCGATCGCACAGACGAGCGCAAGGAAGCCTGCGAGGCTCGCCGCCAAAGCCTCGATGGTCCGGCGCGAGGCGACCGACGGACGGCGAGCCAGAACGACCGTCAAGGCGGCGGCAATGGCGAGGGCGGCCACTAGCGCGCCTGAGACCGGCCAGGTCGGAATTCCTGCAGGTCCGATGGACGTCGCGAGGACTTCGCTGATGCTCGACAGGACGTCGACGATGCTGTCAGCGGGCGGGTGATGTGCCATCCTCCGGTAGCCAGAGACGTTCAGGACCAGCGTTCCGATCGTAGCGACCGATGCCAGACCGAGCACAGCGGCATCCCTTCGCGAGCGATCGCCTCTGGCCAGGGCCCGCTCCAGTGCCGTGCGGACGGCGAGAAACACGAAGGGCGCTGCGAACAGCGCTCCGAGCACGCCGTTGAGTGGCAGGAGCGGCATCGCGACGGCGACAGCCGTGAGCTCGGGCCAGCGCCAGTCATCGCGCGCCCGTACGAACGCCCAGAGGCAGGCGCACGACAGCGCCACCGACCAGGCGAAGAAGAACTGGAGCGGGAATATGAGGTTCTGGTAGTGGCCCCAGCTAAGGATGAGCAGCGGTATGGCCGCGTCGGTCCAACTCGCTCGTCCCCGTGCAGCGCGCGCCGTCTCGAGCAGGAAAACAGTCGACGCGACGAGTCCGGCGCACACGAGCAACATCATCACGCGCGTGTCTTCGGTGGTGTGCCACACCACATAAAACGCGGTGCGAGCCATGACGACGAGGTGTTCGTTCTGCCAGGTGAAGAACCACGCGAGGTCGGTCGGCTGTTGCCCCGTGAGGCCGGGCACAAGCTCGAAGTCGTCCCAGTAGAAGAGATTCCGGCCGTACCTGACGACGTAGGCGACGAGCCCTGCACCGAGTATTGCCGTCAGGACGCCGAGTGTCAGCCGAACTGCCCTGTCGGACGACGCCGGACCGTTCGAGGCCGATTCCGAATGGTCAGCCGAGTCGTCGGCGAGTCCTGCGGGTCGAACACCGATTGTCTCACCCGGACGGCTCATCGGGGTCCTCCGCCGGGTGTGGTATCGACGTAAACGATGCCCTGAAGTCCCTTCCGACAGCAGATCTCCGCTGTTACACAGACGATCACGGGTTTCTCACAATCCCTTCCGCGAGTCACGTGTACCCGGGAGTGCAATTGTCGATCACCTCGGGTTACAGAACCGCGAGCGGTAGCGAGCGGCCTGCGGACGGTGCCCGCCGAGACGGACTCCCGTGAACGCGGATCTACAGGCTGAGACCCGCCTGCAGGCCGCTCGCTACGGCTCGCGGTTCTGTAAATGCAGGCGGTCTGCCACAAGTAGAGCTGGCGCCTTCTGGTACGAACAAGGGAACGGATCGTTAACGGCGATGCTTGAAGATCCGGTCGGCGCAAGAAGAGAAGGACGCAAACGAGTGAAGCCGTTATCAGACGCACTGTCCAATGCGAATCACAACTCCGGTCCACATCGATGTGCTCTTCCTCGAAGAGCCGGATACCTCGAGTCACAAGTGAACCGGTGCCGACGTTATCAGATGCGTCGTTCACTTCTCGTGGTCCATTGAAGCACGGCCCCTCGTAATCCCGAGCAACTCGCGGAGCGTTCGCGGCCCACCCTCCGGCCGCACGAGTCTTTCCCGGCTCAGTCGCACCCTGACCTCCTCCGCGC
>CAZXLQ010000350.1:0-4637 GCA_964641945.1 uncultured Clostridia bacterium | reverse complement strand
CTCTCCGACACGACGGGCGGCTTCGCCGACGTCTCGAGCACGCTGCGCAATCTCGCGTGTACGGTCGCGGCCCAACTCGAGATCCTGGAGCTCTCGATCCCAGTTCTGGAGCTGTAAGAGCTTTCCGCGCAGTGGATTGTCGGCCGGAAGTGACTCGAGGCGCGCCTTCGCGTCGGCAACCGAAACACGTGCCTGCGAAATCTGCGTGCTCACTTCAGCCGCAAAGTCCGACTGCTGCGACATCCAGACATAAATGAAGAGCGCCGACGCGATGACGACCACGACGCTGAGAGAAGCCACTATCGGCCATATCGGCTTCTCTCGATATACGCGGTCCGGAACACCGGTCGGCTCGACGATTCGTTGAGGAGTGTTGAGCGAGCCCGACGCGCGCCCGCTCTCGGGAATGTCAACGCGGACCTGCGTGAATCGAGGTGATTCGAGTCGTTGATCCGCGCCAATCGGCTGGGCGCGGCGCGGACGGACGACCGTCTCGGGATCGACCTCGGCCCCGGCTCCGGACGCCGTCACCACGGTAACCGCGGCAAGTGACGCTCCGTCGATCTCACAGAAATCGATATCGACCGGGTACCGTCGACCGCACGCGGGACACGTTCTCATTCGCCGCACTGCCTCCACTGTCAGGATCGCCGTCGCGGAACGTCCGGACGCGCTCGTCGGAGTGTAACTGGTGCTTCCGGGGCGCGCCAAGCAGCAGGCGATTGGTGCCGGGACCGCCACGTCTGTCCCGGGTCGAACCCTGAGCCGTGTCGTCCCGTCCACCGAATCGAAAAGTGGCGCCGCGGCACCCGAAGCGCGCCAAACGACGGGTTTGACACTCCCGAAAACCGGGGGCTATAGTCCGACCCACGATGCCAAGCGATCAAGCGAACGCCGGCCGATGGCGCAGCACGACGGTCATCGCAGTCCGGCGCGACGGCAAGGTCGCGGTGGCAGGCGACGGCCAGGTAACCCTCGGCGATACGGTCATGAAATCTGGCGCCCGTAAGGTGCGCCGCCTCTACAACGACCGCATCATCGCGGGGTTTGCCGGCTCGACGGCCGACGCCTTTGCGCTGTTTTCGCGATTCGAGTCGAAACTGGAGCAGTACCACGGACAACTCCAGCGTGCCGCAGTCGAGATGAGCAAGGAATGGCGAACCGACAAATACCTGCGCAACCTCGAGGCACTGCTCATCGTCGCTGACGACAAGACATCTCTCGTCCTGTCGGGCAACGGCGACGTCATCGAACCGGACGACGGCATCGTAGCGATCGGATCCGGAGGACCCTATGCCCTTTCCGCCGCGCGAGCGCTCATTCGCCACACGCCGCTGACCGCGCGGCAGGTTGCCGAAGAGGCCCTGAGCATCGCGGGAGAGGTCTGTATCTACACGAACCAGAACGTCGTGGTGGAAGAGCTGTAATGGTCATCTATCTCGCCGGCGAGGTCGACAAGGAGAGCCCGGTCCGGCTCGACGACCTGACGCCTCGACAGATCGTCGCCGAGCTCGACAAACACGTCGTCGGGCAGTCGGCCGCTAAGCGCGCCGTCGCCGTTGCTTTGCGAAACCGCGTCCGGCGGCAGAAACTGCCGTCCGATCTCGCGCAGGACGTGATGCCCAAGAACATCATCATGATCGGATCTACGGGCGTCGGAAAAACCGAGATCGCGCGGCGGCTTGCGCGGCTCTCGAACTCGCCGTTCCTCAAGGTCGAGGCCTCGAAGTTCACCGAGGTCGGTTACGTTGGCCGCGACGTCGAGTCGATGATCCGCGACCTCGTTGAGATTGCTATCGACCTCGTTCGCGAAGAACGCATCGCCGAGATCGCCGACAAGGCCGAGCTCAATGCGGAGGAGCGGCTGCTCGACCTCCTGCTCCCGCCGTCCAAGCAGGTCGTGGCCGGCGATGAAGACGAAGCAACGTCGCTCGAGCAGTTCCAGCGCACGCGCGAGAAACTCCGCCAGCAGCTGCGGGAAGGCCGGCTTGACAGCCGCGTCGTCGAAATCGAAGTCCACGAGCGCGCGAATCCCGGCCATTTCGAGATCTTCACGCCCCAGGGCGTCGAGGAGATGGACATCAACCTGAAGGACATGTTCCCGAACCTGTTCAACCAGAAGCCGCGCAAGCGCGGCATGCCGGTCAGCGAAGCCATCGACTACCTGGTCGCGGAGGAGGAGAACAAACTCATCGACATGGACCAGGTCGCGCGCGTCGCGATCGAGAGGGCTGAATCGGCCGGGATCATCTTCCTCGACGAGCTCGACAAGATTGCGGGACGCGAGTCGGGCCACGGCCCTGACGTCTCGCGCGAGGGCGTTCAGCGCGACATCCTTCCGATCGTCGAGGGCACGACCGTCAATACGCGATACGGGATGATCCGCACGGATCACATCCTCTTCATCGCCGCGGGTGCATTCCACGTCGCAAAGCCGTCCGACCTCATACCGGAGTTGCAGGGGCGTTTTCCCATCCGAGTCGAGCTGAATCCGCTTACGGTCGAGGACTTCAAGCGAATCCTCGTCGAGCCAAAGAACTCTCTCGTCCGGCAGTACGTCGCACTTCTCGAAACGGAAGGGATCAAGCTCGAGGTTCAGACCGATGCCGTCGACGCGATCGCATCGTTTGCGTTCGCCGTCAACGAGAACACCGAAGACATCGGCGCCCGACGGCTGCATACGATCATGGAGACGCTGCTCGAGGAGGTCTCGTTCGAGGGTCCGGACCTCGTCGACAAGGATGTCGTCGTCGATCGTGCGTACGTCGAGCACCAGCTGGCGGGGATCGTGAAGGACCACGACCTGAGCCGCTACATCCTCTAGTCCGACGTGCCCGTTCGAATGCTCCGAGCACTCCTGACTTCACTGGGCCTCGCGATCGTCTGTATCTCAGCGTCGGCGTGCGGCAAGGTCGGCGCGCCGCAGCCACCACTCGGACGCGCTCCCATTCGACCAAACCAGGTCACCGCCATGCAGGTGGGAAGCACGATTCGCGTTTCGTGGCTTGCGCCGCGTCTGGACCTTCGGGAAGACGTAGCGACCTCTGTCAGGCGGGCCGACGTATACCGGCTGAGGCAGTCGCGTGACGCGACTCCGGTTGCCTTCCCCGTCGAGTTCGAGGACTCGGCCGATCTCATTGGATTCATCGACTACGAAGGCCTGAAGTCGCAACTCTCGACGGGTGACTCGGTTTCGTTTGACGATCCGCTCGATCCGAAGCAGTCAGCCCTGCTATCGAACACGAGGTTTCAGTACGCGGTGCGCTACGTCGACGGACGGGGCCGACCTCAGCTCCTCTCGAACATCGTGTCGATAGAGCCTGTCCCGGGAATCGCACGCCCTCCGACCTCACTTGCGGCTTCGCAAGCGCAGGACGAAGTGACGCTGACGTGGTCGCCGCCGACGGAGAATGTCGACGGAAGCGTCCCCGCTCAGGTCGTCGGTTACAACGTGTACCGGGCGAAGCCGAACGCTGAGCGCCTCGGGCGACCGATCAACGACAGGCTGGTGACCGACCCTCGGTTCGTCGACCGAAACTTCAACTACCTGACGGCTTATGTATATGTGGTTCGCAGCGTGTCGCAGGCTCCGGACGCATCGGTTGAATCGGGCGACAGCGAGCGGCTCGCGGTAACACCCAGGGACACGTTCGCACCGGCTGCGCCGACGAACGTGACCGTCGCGTCTGCGGGTGGCGTGGTCAGCCTGTTCTGGCCGACGAATACTGAAGGCGACGTCGTCGGTTACTTTCTGACCCGGACGGACGGCGATCCGGCTGAAACGTCGACGTGGACGAAGTTGACGGACAAGCCCGTCAATCGGACGACCTATCGAGACGATCGGGTGCGGGTCGGGTCGCGTTATTCGTATCGCGTCGTCGCCGTGGATCGCTACGGGAACGAGAGTCCGCCAAGCGCCCCGGTGAGTGAGACCGCAAGCCCGTAGATTCGCCGCGTTGCTGAAGGTCGCGGCAGCCGCACCGTTTTCCCGTGTGGCGCGATGGACCGCACGGGCCCATAGCGCCACAGTCGAGTCGGCAGTATTACTGGTCGCCACTCGCCTGTAAGTAGTTGATTACACATTGCTTTAAACGGATATCGCCCCGGGGCGCTCGCGAACGGCACGGTCATTGCACTGGAGGTCGACGACGAGTTCGAACCGGATCGGCCCCGCTCGACGTGGCGTACCCGGCTCCAGGGAGGAGGGTTCCCCGCAAGCCGCTTCTCCCCGATCTCCAGTGGCGCCGGCGCTCCAGCAAGCCCGGCGCCACATTGCGTTTGCTGCGCTCTGGCGTTTATGGCCGGGCGTTACCCGTCCAGTGGTGGGTCCGCAAGGCCGGCCGCTCACTGCGTTCGCGGTTCCGGGTCGGCACGGGGACCGCTCTCCCTACCGCACGTCCCAGAACCGCGAACGCAGTGAGCGGTCGGCCTTGGATCTCCCGCCCAGTGCGTTGTACCGCACGGCCGATCCGACTGCATCCGCTTCCGCCAACACGAGCGCCAACACGTTCAGCTCTGCGCTCTGTTCGAACCCAAGGACTGTAGGGTCTGGACACCGGCAGTTGCCGTGGCCGTGCGTTTCCCGTCCAGTGGTGGGTCCGCAAGGCCGGCCGCTCACTGCGTTAGCGGTTCAGGGG
>CAZXLQ010000349.1:0-4714 GCA_964641945.1 uncultured Clostridia bacterium | reverse complement strand
CGGCCTGATGGAAGAACCCTTGCCCCTGAGACTGAGGATCTCTCTACGCTGAACGGTGGCCGCCTCCCGCTATACACTCACCCCGCTGCCGCGCGCGCCACGAGCGGCCGTTCGGGCTCCGCCTCGACCATCTCGCCGTGCTGGCTCAGGTCGAGGCCGACGTGTTCCTGATCCTCCGTGACACGAATCGGGATGATCGCGTTCGTCGCGAGATACAACAGATACGACGCGACGAACGTGAACGCACAGACGATCACGAGCGCAAGCAGATGATTCACGAACGTCTGCGTCTCGCCGGCCAGCAGTCCGACGTCCCGCGCCAGGATTCCCGTCATCAACATCCCGACGATTCCCCCGAGCCCGTGACACGGAAACACGTCGAGCGTGTCGTCGAGCGTCGACCGCGTCTTCCAGTGCAGCGCCGCGTTGCTGACGATGCTCGCCGCGACGCCGATGGGAATGCTGTGGGCAATGCTGACGTACCCGGCCGCAGGCGTGATGGCGACGAGCCCGACGACGGCGCCGATGCACGCGCCGACCGCGGACGGTCTCCGGCCGAGCGCCGCGTCGAGGAACATCCACGTGAGCATCGCCGCCGCAGACGCGGTATTCGTCGTGGCAAACGCCGACACCGCCGTCTCGTTGGCGGCCAGCGCCGAGCCGGCGTTGAATCCGAACCAGCCGAACCAGAGCATGCCGGTACCGAGCAGCACGTGCGGGATGTTCGACGGCGGATGCGACTCGCCGTCGATGTGCGCGCTGCGCCGGCCGAGCACGAGCGCCCCGGCGAGCGCCGCCATGCCGGCCGATATGTGCACGACCGTTCCGCCGGCGAAGTCGAGCACGCCCATCTGCCGAAGGAAGCCATCCGGATGCCACGTCCAGTGCGCGAGCGGGCAATAGACTAGCAGCGAGAAGAGACACATGAAGAGCAGGTAGGCCGAAAAACGGACGCGCTCGGCGAACGATCCCGTGATCAGCGCAGGCGTGATGATCGCGAACTTCATCTGGAACATCGCGAAGAGGAGAAACGGAATCGTCGGCGAAAGATCCGGGTGCGTCGCGCCAGTGACGCCACGGAACATAAAGAACGTTGCCGGGTTGCCGATGATGCCGTGCCAGCTCTCGCCGAAGGCGAGGCTGAAACCGACGACGATCCAGAGCAAGCTGATCACGCCCAGTGCCACGAAGCTCTGGAGCATCGTCGAGACGACGTTCTTGGTGCTGACGAATCCCCCGTAGAAGAAGGAAAGCCCCGGAGTCATCAGCAGGACCAGTCCCGAGGCCGTCAGAATCCACGCCGTGTCGCCGGCGCTGATCGGACCGCCGGCGGCGATCGCTGGGGCGTCCGCGATGAAGAGAGAGAATCCCGCGAGCAGAACGAGGAGCACGAATGGAAGAGACCACCTTCGGTTCATGCGCTTTACCTGTGTGTCGAGGATGGAGGGAATCGGACGGGAAATGCAGCTTCAGGCGGCATCGCCGGACCGGGCGACCGCACGGGAGTGCGCTCGGAATCCGGTCTGAACGCCACCGCACGGAGCGGGTGAGCCAGAACCCGTCAATGCAAAGTCACGAGTCTCGCCATGAGGCGACACGGCCACCGTAGCACCCGGAATCCAGCCCCGGCAACGCAGGAAAATTCACGCACTCGCAATATGCTGTATCGACGACACTTATAGCGACATGTTGGGGGTCGAGACTGATCGTATCGAACATAGTGTGCTTTCGGAGAGAGCCGCGAACGATGCGCAAAGCGCTTTGGAGTGCGGCGTGAATCGCCGCTCTGGATCTCCGACTGCTGGATCCGGCGACTCGAGTTCCAATCAGTATCCAAAGCGGCGCTTCACGCCGCACTCCAGAGCGCTTCGCGCATTGCACTCAGTTGTTCACGGCTCGAGGAAACGATCAACCCTCTCACGCGTCGCGGCGCTGAGTCGCAGATACTCGTCGTCGGTCATCATCTTTCCAACGCGCATGTTCATGATCTTCAGCAGCGCGTTCGAGCGACGATGATCGTCGAGCGCGTCCGCGATCATCCCGTCCCGGCTTCGCAACAGATCCCAGAGCGCATGGTATCGCTCCTCGGCGGTGCCGGCATCGCCGGCCGCAAGGTCCGCAACTTCGCCGAGGATCCTCTCGCAGTAACGTTCGAGCACGACAGGCCTGATCGTGCGGAGGATTTTCCAGTCGGCTTCGGAAATCTGGTCAACACCGTACATTGTGTCGAGTCCTCCTCTCGTGAGTCGTCAGAATCACCAATGTCATCGCAACTCGAATGACGGTCGCCCGGCCGTACTATTGCGTCCCGGCTGCCCCAACGTCGACCCTGCCGCCAACGAGAGGCTCGTCGTCTGGTTTACCAGGTGCCAGCCCGAGCAGCTTCTGAAATCGCGGATGCGAACGCAGCGGATCGAGATCGGGGTCGTTGGCAGCCCACGCCGGAAACACCCCGGCGCCGAATGCCTGTTCGAGGAAGTCGAGAGCGGCCTCGGTCCGACCGAGCCTCACGTTGACGCACGCCGCGTTGTAGAGGATGAGCGGCTCGTCCGGATCGACCGACACCGCGTGGCTGAGCCACTTCATCGCAGTTTCGTCTTCTCCAAGTTCCGCAAGCACCGCGGCGCCCATCGTCCACGCTCGCGTGTCGTCGGGATGCCCTTTCACACGGCGCTTCACGGCTTCGATGCACTCGAAATCCGCGTTGCGCCCGCGCGCGTCGTCGCCGAGCCGGCGATAACACATTCCGAGCAGATACCAGGCGTCGTAGGCTTCGGGCACGATCGCGCACGCGGCCCGGAAATGCACCATGGCTTCCTTCACGCGTCCCTGCGAAAAACAGAGCCGTCCCGAGATGTACCGCGAGTCGTATTGCCTGGGGTCGAGCTCTATCGCGCGCCGAAGGTGAACCCCGGCACGGTCATATTCGCCCTGCAGGAACAGGGCGAACCCGCGCGCCACGTGCGAATCGGACAGGTCCGGCTCGAGCTCGATGGCTTTCCTGCTCGCGTCGTCCGCCGCCTCGACCGATTCGTCACCAGTCCTGAAGTACATGTGCAGGAACGAGTGGCAGTTCGCGATCCCGGCATACGCCCGGCCGAACTGCGGGTTGACCTCGATCGCGCGCGCAAACAGCTGAAGGGCCACCTCGAAGGCCTTGCGGCGATGCTGGTGCACGAACTGCCGCCCCTGCAGATAGAGCTCGTCGGCTTCCGAATACGGGGCATCGCGCCGCGCCCGCGCGACGGCCGAGCCCGCGTCGAGCTCCACCTCGAGCGCCCTGGCGATCTGGTCGGCGATTTCGTCTTCGATCGCGAAGATGTCACGCATCTCGCGCTCGTAACGCTCGGACCAGATCCGGTAACCGTCGCGTACGTTGACCAGCTGCGCGCTAACGCGGACGCGGTCCCCCACCCGCCTGACACTGCCCTCGAGAATCGTCTCGACACCCAGATGGGCGCCGATTTCACGCACGTCCGCCGATCGATTCCTGAACTGGAAGGACGAAGTCCTCGACGCGACGTGCAGGTCCGGGATTCGGCTGACGGCGCGCAGGATTTCCTCGGCGATGCCGTCGCACAGGTATTCCTGGTCCCTGGCCGCCGTCATGTCCGCAAACGGAAGCACGGCAAGTGACCGTCGGGGCGTCGCCACGGGAAGGTTCATGGTAATCGCGTCGGGATCGATTGCGGCCTGCGCCTCCACGAGGTCCTGAATGAACTCGGTGGTTCGCTCGTACCGGTGCCTGGCGTCCTTGGCCAGGGCCCTCGCGATGATCTGCTCGGCTCGCGGCGGAACGTCCTCGCGCACGAGGGACGGGCGCACTGGCTCGTCGTTGAGCACGGCGGCGATGACTCCGTCGAGACTGTCGGCGACGAAAGGCTGGCGGCCCGTGACCATTTCGTAAAGCACCGCTCCGAGCGACCAGATGTCGGCGCGCTCATCGACGGGCCGGCCGCAGAGCTGCTCGGGTGACATGTAGGCCGGAGTGCCCGGAACCGAGGAGGCGTCGCCCGCGTTCGGGTCCTTCATCAACACGGCGACTCCGAAGTCGAGGATCTTGACGGTGTCGTTGCGCGTGATCATCAGGTTTGCGGGCTTGATGTCGCGGTGCACGATGAGCTCCTCGTGCGCGGCCGCGAGGCCTCGGGCTATCTGGACAACGAGCGCAAGCGCGCGCTCGGCAGTCAGCGGCCCACGGGCGAGGATCCGGTTGAGCGTCTCGCCCTCGTAATAGGCCATCGCGATGAAGACCTCGCCTGCTTCGGTCTCGTCGACCTCGTAGATCGTGCAGATGTTCGGATGGTCGAGCAGTGCTGCGGCCCTCGCCTCCTGGATGAGACGGTCTCGCATGGCCGGATCGGCGAACGGGCGGACGAACTTGAGCGCCACGGGTCGACCGAGCCGCACATCTGTGCCGCGATAGACTTCGCCCATTCCTCCGGAGCCGAGGAGCTCTTCGATCTGGTAGTGGGAAACGACCTGCCCCGATCTCTGAGCCGTGTCCATCGGCAACCTCCCCACGCGGGCGACGGTGACGTCGACAGTGCCGCCAATTTCATGATGCGCCTGCGGTTGCCGGCACTTCAAGCGGTGCCCGGTCCCCGTTCCTTGAGCCGCGAGCGGTAGCGAGCGTCCCACGGACGGCGCATGGAACCGCACCCTCGGCCGTTCGGGACGACGGGAGGGTTCGGTGCCGGGCGGCCGGCCGGGG
>CAZXLQ010000348.1:0-4722 GCA_964641945.1 uncultured Clostridia bacterium | reverse complement strand
CACGTAGCCGTTGACCAGCACCAGATCGAGGTGATCGGCGCCGTAGGATTTCTCGATCAGCTTGAACTGGCGATCGAGGTTGGCGGATTCGCGCTGCATGAGGCCGATCTGTTTCTCCGAAAGCCCCTTGATGCGCTTCGGCTTGTCGGGCTCGACCAACTGGTTCCGCGGCGTTGCCGCCAGCAGGGATTGCGCGTAGTTGGCGGTGAACTTGTTCATGGCGACCATCAGCTCGGCGGCCTCGATCTGCCGGAGGGGCGCCATCCGCCGGAGGAACGACATCGCGTTCATGGAGATGTGCTTGTCCTTCAGGAGGTCGGCGACCTCGGGACAGATGCCCTTCAGAAGCCGAATCTTGGCGCGCAGAAACGGAACATCGACGTCGAGCGCCTTGGCGATCCGCTGCTCCGAGACGCCCCGCTCGATCGCCTTCACGATCATCTTGTGCTCTTGCACAATCGCGATGCGGCTGATGCGCTTGTTGTAGGTGAAGGCCTCGTCGTCGGTGGACACGAGGCAGACGACGTCGGTCGCGCCATGGTCTCGCAGGATTGCCAGCCGAAGGTGGCCGTCGAGCAGCAGGTACTTGCCCTTCGTCGTCCGATCCGGCGCCACGATCGGCGGCTCGACGATCCCCACCTCACTGATCGACGCGGCGATCTGGGTGTACTTCCGGCTGGCCTTGATCGCCGGGGTGACCACACGAAGCGGCAGAATGTCGTCGATCGGAATGCGGAGGCTTGCTCGACGAAACGCCGCTGTGACCGGCTTGGTCGCATCCTTTGTCGTCATGACGCGGCGGCCTCCTGGCTACGAATGCGGCTCGCCAGGTTGCGGGGCAGGTTGTCGAGCTTCTCGGATCGCAGCAGGGCGACGAAGCCGTCGTTCGTGAACAGCGAGCGCAGGGCCTCCGACACGAAGATCAGCTTGCCCTTCGTCTCGTCGGCCTTCTGGATCAGGATCTGCTTGCGGTCGGCGTCATCCTTGTAGGCACGGTACACCGCGTCGGGCGTCGCATCCGGTATTCGCCGCCCTTTCGCTGCAGAGCCCTTGCCTCGCTTCAGGCGCTGTTCGATGAGCTGTTTGGCGTTCATGAGCTTGCGGCCGCGCAGCAAGTTCTTCTCATAGGCGCTTCGGAGCGCGGCCTGCACATCGAGATCATCGGCGTTCGAGATATCGATCGCCACAGAGATCGGGATCTGACCGGTCTCGACCGCGCGAAGCAACCGCTGCTCTCCCTTCTCCAGAAGGTGAGTAACGCACTTCACATAGGCGAGCGTCAGGCCCGTCTTCTCGGCGATGGCGCCTTCGTCGTAGCCGCGCTCCTTCATGCCGCCGATGTCGCGGAGCAAGTCGAGCGGATCGTGCTTCCGACGGGCGCAGTTCTCGACAAGGCTCTGCAGCAGGCAGTCCTCGGGCTCCGCCTCCTTCACGATGGCGGGTATTGTGGCCTGACCAAGCGATTGATAAGCTTCGAGGCGGCCCTGCCCGCAGATCAGATCATATGTTGGCCCATCCGGGCCGTCGCGGCGGGCCACGGTGATTGGCTTCTTCAGGCCGAGATGCGCAATGCTATCGACGACCTCGCGGAACGAGCGCCGGTTTCTGACGCGAGGATTGATCACGCTGATGCGATCGATCGGGATCTCTTCGACAATGGGATCACTCATCACGCAACCTCCGCAAGATCGGAACGGGCGGTCAACTCATAGAAGGCGTCCAGCGTGTCGCATCGATAGGCATCGAGCGAGACGCCGTTGTGCTCGGCAAGCCGCAGGCGCGGGAGCGCCATGTCGAGCCGCGGCAACAGGTAGTAGTCAAAGGCCGAGCGGTTGCTCGCATCGAGGCGTACCGCCACAGTCAGGTCCGGGCAAAGGCCCGCATCGAGGCGGATGTGCCACCTCAGAGACCCGGCCTCGGTGTGCCGGCAGCGGGCGATCACGACGGATGCAGTGAACTCGCTGTTGAACGTCAAGACGTCGGTCGCGGCATCGCGCTCGACGCGACCACCGGCGTTTTTGACGCCGGCGACAACCTGTGTCACGATTTCCGGATGCAGTTTCCGGAGTTCGCGGTTGATACGGAGATACTGGTAGTCCCGGTCTGGCGTGTAGCCGATAAGCTGGTAGGCACGCAGAAGACTGCCGAACCGGGACAGATAGGCGCCACGAGACGGCGCCGCCTCGGATTCATCGATGATGAGTCCGGAGAGGTAGCCGTGATCTTCCAGGAGTTGCCGCAAGGCTGCGAGCAAGTCGTCATCCGACAGGCGGACCGCGCGCTCCCGGATGATGGCCTGGGCGGCCTCGAACTGATCGAGATCGACAATCCGCTCGAAGGCGCCGTTGGCCCGCAACCAGTTGTCGGGGCTATTGCGGATGTGCCGCTTCTTGAGCTTGAACGAGTGACGGCCCCAGACATTGTTGCCGATGTACTTCTCGTTGATCAGCACTTGATGGACTGTCGCCCGCGTCCACGGGCGGCCGAGGTCGGTCGGAATGCCGCGCGCATTGAGGTCCGCGGCGATCTCGCGCTCTGATTTCCGCTCGTCGGTGAACGCTCGGTAGATCCCGCGCACCACCTCGATTTCCTCGGCCGGCCCCGGGACCAGGATGACCCGGTCGGTCTGAATGCTCTTGTGCTCTCCCCGCGCGAGAAATCCCTTCCTCTCTGCATTCTGGTCGATCAGGCAGCGTCGCAGCCCAAGACCCGGCGGTCCGCCCTGCCGGAACCCCAGCTCGATGAGCCGGCACTGGCCGGCGAACACCTTTGCTGAGAGCTCCCGGCTGTATTCGCCGGCCATGGCGCGCTTGACGCCCTTGACGATGGTCGAGACGGGGCTGCCGTCGTTATCGAACTGCTCGGCGCAGTAGTGGACGCTGATCCCGGCGCGCTTGCAGATGTACTCGTAGTAGGCGCTTTCGTCGGCGTCCTGGAATCGACCCCAGCGGCTGACGTCGTAGACCAGGATCACTTCGAAATCGACGCCGCCCCGCACGACGTCATCGATGAGGCGCTTGAGAGCGTCGCGCCCGGACAGGCTAAGTCCGCTCTTTCCTTCGTCGGCGTAGGTGCGAACGATCTCGATGCCGTGCCGGGCGGCATATTGCTGGATCACCTCTGCCTGGTTCTCGGTCGAATAGCGCTGATGCTCGGTCGACATTCGAACGTACTGTACTGCGCGCACTGCCATGGCTGCGTCCCTGCAGCAATTACACGTCGTTGCCGACCTCGTTCACCACCGCTCCACAACCGGCGGTCAGTCGTGCCCCCTCACCGCCAGGATGGATCGTTCGGCAGTCATCGAGAGCACTGCCGCGGTCATTGTAGCTGCGGAGGCCCGGAAATATGTTTCCGAAAAAGGGCAATCGTTTTCCGAATGGCTCGAACGGCAACGCCGATGAGCTAACGTACGCCACAGCGATCGGTCAGGCATTGCAGGCCGAGCTCGGCGGATCGCATCGCGCGGTGAAGACGATCATGGCGTGGACGTCGGCCAACGAGCGCACGGTCAAGAACTGGATGGCTGGCACGAGCGGACCGAGGGGAGATCATCTGGTCGGCCTCATTCGACACTCCGACGCGGTCCTGACTGCCGTGCTGAGGCTCGCCGACCGAGAACAGGCGCTGGCAGTCGTTGATCTGGCGGCCCTTCGTCGTCGGCTCGTCGAAATGGAGGCCGATCTCGGTCGGCTGCTCGATGATGGCCGCTCCGGCGTGTGAGCGCAGGTCCCGCACCGAGTCCGGGGAAGTGCACCCAAGAACCGTCATGACAATGTCGGGCATTTGTGCCATAGTCCCCCCGAAAGGAGACTTTCATGGCCCCGTCCCGACGCGAAAACACGACCCGCAGCGAGAAGCTCGACCTGCGGCTGACGCCGGAAGCCAAGCGTGCCCTGCAGTCGGCCGCCGCCGCATCGCAGCGCTCGGTGTCCGAATTCGTGCTGGAGAGCGCGCTGCAGCGGGCGGCCGAGACGCTCCCCGACCGGCAACGGTTCGGCCTGCCGGCCGATGCGTGGGCGGCCTTTCAGGAGGCGCTCGACGCGCCGCCGCGGGCGAAGCCGCGGCTCAGGAAGCTTCTGGCCGGCAAGAGCCCGTTCGACCGGGCCCCGAAGAAATGACAGGCGAGCACGAGGGGCTTCGGATCGAGAAGCTCGACCGGCGTCACGAGGTCGATACGTTCGATTGCGGCAAGGAGCCGCTCAATCGGTTCCTGGTTCGCACCGCGCTGCAGAGCCAGAAGGCCGGCGCTTCGCAGACCTACGTCGCTCTCGCCGAGGATCGCATCGTCGGGTTCTACACGCTCGTCGTCGGGGAGGTCGCCTATGAGCAGGCGGCCGAGCGCCTGAAGAGGGGGCTCGCCCGCCATCCGGTTCCCGTCATGGTACTGGCCCGCCTCGCCGTCGCCACGGGCCAGCAGGGCCAGGGGCTCGGCGCGGGACTTCTCAAAGACGCGCTGCTGCGAACGCTGCAAGCCGCCGACATCGCCGGCATCCGCGCCTTCGTCGTCCACGCCAAGGATGACGAGGCGCGGGCGTTCTACGAGCGCTATGATTTTGACCCCTCGCCCACCGCCCCCTATCACCTGTTCATGCTGCTGAAGGACGTCCGCGCCAGCCTGGGAGGCTGAGCCGATGGAACCACGCCACGCCAGGGGGACTTGCCAACACCGGAGCAGTTCACGCTGCAGGGGCTCCCTGTTCGGCCAAATCGGATCGCTGA
>CAZXLQ010000347.1:0-4724 GCA_964641945.1 uncultured Clostridia bacterium | reverse complement strand
GTTCCCCGTTAATCGCGGTGGGTCGGGGGGGCGTGTTCAACTCCCCCCCGCGACCCGCGGACCTGCCACCCACCTCGGGCCGACCGCTCCGCGGTCGTCTCCGTGGCTCTGTGCCTCCGTGCCTCCGCGTGCGAAGCTCTTCAAAGGCTTCGCCCACGGAGGCACAGAGGCACAGAGCCACGGAGTCCCAGTAGCGGAGGCTCGAAGGGCGGAGCTTCGACACTCGCTCCGACCACTTCCGGCTTTGCATTCGCACGGGCGCCGTGGTATCTCTCCTGCATCTTTCCTGGCACTGACGTTCGTTCGTTTCGGGACACCCGAACCGGCTCCTCCACATCCTCACTCGATCGTCCGCGTCCCACATACGCGGAGAATCGGGAGGTTTCATGCCCCAAGAACTTGAGCAACGGCGAGCCGTCCTCGAGGCGATCCAGAGCGTCGCCGCCATCAAGGACATCACCGCGCAGCATGACGGTCACTTCGAGCACGAGATCGACCTCGAAGTCATCGTCTACGGCCGAAACTACAACGGCAAGAAGGTCGGTCCGTACGTTCGGCTGCTCGTCTACTCCGATGGCGAAGAGGTCATGCGCGAGGGCGAGTGGGGCGGCAACACCTTCTACGTCGTGGTCGAGGGAAAAGCCGACATCTACGTCATGTCGGACGGAAAAGAGGCGCGCGTCGCCCAGTTGTCGGCCGGCGACATCCTGGGCGAGATGTCCATCCTTGCAGGCGTACCGCGATCGGCGACCGTGCGCGCTCCGGCGGGAGGGACCGTCAAGATGCTCGAGGTCCAGCGCCCGGCGCTGAGACTCCTGCGCAAGCTGCCGCATTTCGGCGAGGCCCTCGATCACTCGTACCGGCATCACGGCCGAAGCCAGATCGTCCAGGTCCTCAGCACCGTCGGACAACTCAGTCCCGACATCATCCGGCAGCTCGAAGCGATCTCGCAGTTTCGCGTCTTCGGCAAGGGCCACGTGCTCTTTCACCCGGGTGAGCCGATCAAGCGCATCTATGTCGTGAAGTCCGGCTGGCTCCGCCTTTCGCCGCAGCAGCAGACTTCGGTCCTCGTTGCACCTTCCGGTGACGGGAAAGTCGCCTGGGGCGACCGGCCGAAGTGGGAGACTCCGTCTCCGGACAGCTACTTCGGTCCGGCGCACGCCTTCGGACTCGAAGGCGTCGCGGCCGAATCGAAGTGGCAGTACACGGGCGTGCTGCTCGGCCGCACCGAACTGCTCGAGGTGTCGATCGCCGAGCTCCGGAACCATCCGGAGTTGATCACCGTCGTCGGCAACTCGCTTCGTTCACTCGGGATCAAGGCCGGCACTGTCAAGCAGGCGACGCCCGCGCCCGTCGCCGCTTCGCAGCGCGAGCTAATTGCAACCGGGGTCGTCGACGGCACCAATCTGCTGCTCATGGACATGGAGCTGTGCGTGCGATGCGGCAACTGCTCGCTCGCGTGCCAGCACCAACACGGCAACTCGCGCCTCCTTCGCCGCGGCATCTCGATTACCCGTCCCACGCAGATCAAGAAGAACGCGCCGATCCAGTTCCTCCTCAATCCTTCGGTCTGCATGCACTGCAAGGATCCGGAGTGCATGACGGGATGTCCGACCGGCGCCATCAGCCGCTACACGGGCGGCTACGTCGACATCACCAAGGAAACCTGCATCGGGTGCGGAGATTGCGCGACGCAGTGTCCCTACGATGCGATCTCGCTGATCGCGCGCCGCGGCAAGCCTCCCGCGGCAGAGTCGATGTTCAGCAAGTGGCTCAGCATCGCGCCGCCGCCGGCGCCACCCTCGGTCGAGGAGGTCGACGACCTCGTAGCCGTCAAGTGCAACCTCTGCTCGAACACGCCGCTCAATCCGAAGGGTGCCAAATCGCGCGCCTACAGCTGCGAAGAGAACTGTCCGACCGGAGCGCTCCTGCGCGTCGATCCGGCGGCGTACTTCGAAGAGATCGGGAACATCCAGGGCGTCGTATTCCGCGACGAGACGCACATCGTCTCGAAGCACACCTCACATACCGACCCGAAGAAGCGGCTGCTGCATGCCCTGGGCATCCTGTCGACGGCGGTGCTCGTCCTGCTCAGCATCGCCTCGCTCTGGAAGTTCGGCCGCGATCTGCCGATCGTCGGCACCTGGCTGAACTTCTATTGGGCGACTGGAATCGTGGGACTCATCGCGATCGTGCTCGTGATGCTCTACCCGGTGCGGCGGCAGATCTTCAGGCGGCGGGTAATGCCGCTGCGTTACTGGATGCTCACGCACGCCTACGCGGGTGTCATCGCGGGAATTCTGCTGCTGATGCACGGCGGCTCGCGCGGTGGCGGCGTCCTCACCACGACGCTCATGGTCACGTTCGACCTCGTCATCCTGACCGGACTCTGGGGCATCGTCACGTATTACGTCGCGCCGCGAATCATGACGCGGATCGAGGAGCAGCCGCTGCTCATCGACGACCTGCAGCTTCGCCGCAGCGAGTTGATGAACGAGATCGCCGACACGATCGCAACGGCGTCGGAGGCGACCCGGTCGGCGATCGAGAAGAAGGTCCTGCCGCACATCCTGTCGTTCGGATATCTGACGCGACAGGTCGTGCGACGCGAGCACCTGCGAGACCTCATCGAGTCGACGCGCCAGGAGTACGCGCCGCTGGCCGCCACGCTGCCCGAGGACGAGCGCGGCCGCTTCCTCGACGACGTCGAGAAGGCCGCCATGATGCGGAGAGTGGATGCACTGATCTACCTGCACCGGTCATTGAAGATGTGGCTGGCGCCTCACGTCCTGACCACGTCGCTGATGCTGGCGCTCATGGTCGTTCACATTGTCCAGGTGATCTACTTTGCCGTGAGGTAACCAGCAAAATGCCGACGTCCAAGTTCATCATCATCAGGCGTGACCTCGAGGTCGAGCCGACCGTCGTCGAAGGCGACGGCATCTCGATCGGGCGCCTTCTCGCGAACGACGTGACCCTCAATCATCCGTCGGTGTCGCGAACCCATCTGGGGATCCGCCAGATCTCGGGCGACTACTGGGTCACGAACCTTTCGCAGGGAAACGGAACGATCCTCAACGGCGCCGTCGTCGATAATGCTCCGCTTGCCGCCGGCGACATCCTCCAGGTTGGTCCGTTCTACGTTCACGTCGCCTTTCCGGGCAACATCATCGAGTTGACCATCGACCTGAGCATGAACCCGATGGCCGCCGAGGGAGGCGGAACGGGGCTGCTGCAGGCGATGGAGGGCGTCCCGGCTCAGCCGGGAGGCCCGTCGGATGCCGCACATTCGGCGCAGGCCGCGAGACCGTCCCAGGGTGGAACCCGAAGGCTGACGAACAAGACGGGGATGCTTACGGGCATGCTCGCAGCGCCCGAGGAGTTTGCGCTCAAGGTCTTCTGGGACAAGCGAAAGCGCGATGCAGGAAAGGTTGCGGAGAGGACACCGCTCAAGCCGAACCTGATGAAGGGCCGTCTCGGCAAGGCGCGATTCAACTGGCGCTCGACGTCCGACCTCCGGCGACCCTGGTCGACGAGTCTCTTCGTCTGGGGCGCGATCATCGTAACGGTGGTCTCGGTCGTGTCGGCTTTCGCGCTCACGGACGTCTATTCGCCGGGCCCGCTCTCGTCGCCGCACGTTCGCGCGGTCATGGTGCACTCCGATCCGACGCTCCAGATCGCGACGACGCCGAATGCGAACTCGTGCACGACCTGCCATTCGGTCACTGAGTCCATGGACGCGCGATGTGCCGCGTGCCACACGACGCCGGCATTCTCGTCGGTGTCGTCCGACTATCATGCCAAGGTTGGAGTCACGTGCGCCGAGTGCCACGGCAACGAGCACCGTGGCGACGCCTTCGCGCGCGAATCCGCTGTCGACTCGTGCGCGGCGTGCCACAAGGCGGGTCACGCCTACTGGAGCGCCACGCTCGGCAAGACCGTCACCCTCGATGTTCCTCACGGCGGTTCCGCCATTGGATACCCCGTGACGGACGGCAAGTGGGCGTGGGCCGGCTGGAACGAGGATCGCTGGAAGTCGCGCGGACTGCCGAAGACATCCGCGGAATTCGACGCGAAGAGCCAGTTCCACATCGTCCACGTCGCAAACGGCGACCGCGACCAGCGCGTCCAGTGTTCGGACTGCCACACGAAGGGATTCGATGCGTCGTCGATCCTGGTAGGCGTACGGGAGTCCTGTTCTGCCTGCCACAGCCAGACGTCGGGTCAGGTGCCGGCCGGGACACCCGTAGCTGCGAGCGCGCAGTGCATGACGTGTCACGGTCAGCACGGCGGCACCAAGGAATCTCTGGCCTTCCGCAAGGCGAGACAGATTCATCTGAACAAGTCCAAATAGCGGCCGCTCTGGCCAGTGCGACCGATCGATTGCGCCGGTCGCGATCTCCCGCGGGGTTCATCGAAGCCATATGAGAAAGTCGCAGCTACTGGTCACACTCCTGATGCTCGCCGTGCTCGCACTGGCGGGCATCGCGACGCGCTTTGCGGTCGGGTCGGTCGGGGCCGTGCCCTGGTTCGGCTGGCTTGGGCTTTTCGGAATGATGGTGGCGATGGGCCTCGCATTCGTCGTTTTCGACGAGTACCGCGAACGCGGGCGAGTCACGCACATCATCCACGAGGCCGAGCAGGCCGCCGCCGAGCGGGCAAGGGCCGCCAGGGAGGCGGGCCACTCCACCGACGTTCTAGTGGCGCTCCATTCGGACGGTCCT
>CAZXLQ010000346.1:0-4740 GCA_964641945.1 uncultured Clostridia bacterium | reverse complement strand
CTCGCCCCCGCGACCCACGGCTATTTCCTTCGACCGCTCCGCGGTCGATGAGCGCCCTCGGCGTGGTTCCGAAATCCCGCAGGTTGATCGTTGCGACATCTCGCGGGAATCAGCCTTCAGCGATCCACTGCGTCGGATTCTGGCGGTGCCATCTCTGTGAATCAGTGGACTGGAGCGCGCGTGCCCAACGCAGCGGTACCGTGCGATCCATCGGTCAGCAGTTTCCAGCCCGTTCGGCTCGCCCACGAAGTACAATCCGCAATCGTGAAGCCCATGCACCGTGGCGACATCTTCATCGTCGACGACAACTCGAACAATCTCGCCGTCCTTGCGGGCATTCTCCAGGACGGTGGATTCCAGGTCCGGGCCGCTAACAACGGGCGGCGAGCGCTCGCCATGGTCGAGCTCGATCCGCCCGAGCTCATAATGCTCGACGTTCAGATGCCCGAGCTGAGCGGGTACGACGTGTGCGTCCAACTGAAGGCGAACGAAGCGTCGCGGTCGATCCCGGTCATTTTCATCAGCGCGCTCGACGACGTCCTGGACAAGGTACGGGCGTTCGAGGTTGGCGGCGTCGACTATGTGACGAAACCGTTCCACGGACGCGAGGTCATCGCACGCGTGGAGGCGCAACTGCGGCTCTTTCGACTCCAGCGCGAGCTCGAGCAGAAGCAATCGGAGCTCGAAGAACAGGCCCGAACGCTCGAGCGGCGAAACGCCGAGCTCGTCGCCGCGCAGCATCGCACCGACCTCGTGTTCTCGGCGTTGTCCGAGACGCTGCAGGGGACGGTCATCGACGGCCGATATCGGCTCGAGTCGAAGATCGGTTCGGGCGGCTTCGGGGCGGTTTTCCGAGGTACGCAGATCGATCTGGCACGTCTCGTGGCCATCAAGGTGTTTCGGCCGACACCGGGAAACGAATCGCCGGATTCGCTCGAGCGGTTCCGTCAGGAAGGAATCGCCGCGTGCAAGTTCGCGCACCCGAACGCCGTGGCCGTCTTCGACTTTGGCATCTCGTCGACGGGCATCGCATACCTCGTGATGGAGTTGCTCGAAGGTGAGACGCTCGGGAAACGCCTCGAACGCGAGACCCGCATCGCGCCGGCAGAAATGGCCGTGATCGTCGAGCCCCTGTGCGAGGCGCTCGCCGAAGCGCACGCAGCGGGCATCGTGCATCGCGACGTAAAGCCTGAGAACGTCTTTCTGCACGCCACGAGAGATGGCGAGGTCGTCAAGGTGCTCGACTTCGGCATTGCGAAGATGTTCGGGGACGACGTGGTCGACACGGCGCGCCAGTTGACGGATACCGGCGGACTGCTCGGCACGCCGGACTACGTCGCGCCGGAGCGAATCATGGGGGAGGAGTTCGATGGACGCGCCGACGTCTACAGCGTTGGTGTGATGATGTACCAGATGCTCGGCGGTAGACTGCCGCACTTCGGCGGCGTGCAGGGGGCGAGCCCATACGCCATCGCGCTCAGTCATCTGACGAAGGAGCCATATCCGCTGCGGCGACTGGTTCCGGACATACCCGAGGACGTCGAAGCCATCGTCGCGCAGGCCATGGCAAAGGTGGCGGAAGAGCGGCCGACGGCCGTGCAGCTTGCGGCGGCGATGCGCCGCGTCGCGGACGGGCAGCGGAATTCCCGGGAGCGAGCGGGGTAGGCGTTGCGTCCCGATGACGAGTCGCTCTGCGTGTGTACAATTCGCGGATGACCGAGACGACCATCCGCCTCGCAACCGTCGCCGATGCCGAGTCACTTGCCGAACTGGCGGACCGCACGTTTCGTGACACCTTCGCCAGCTTTAACGATCCGGCCGACATGGATGCCTACGTGTCCGAGGCGCTCACGACCGATAGGTTCACGGACGAGATAATTGACGCCGCGAATGTCTGGTTCGTCGCCGAGGTCGATGGAGAGCTTGCGGGTTATGCCAAGGTTCGCGCCGGGAAGGCGCACGAGTCCGTTACGGGCGAAGCGCCGATCGAAGTCTCGCGCCTGTATGCCGAGCGGCGCTTCCACGGACATGGCGTCGGCAGGGCGCTCATCGAGGCGTGTTTCGAGGAGGCGCGGCGACAGAACGCGAAGACGATCTGGCTGGGTGTCTGGGAACACAATGTGCGAGCTATTGCCTTTTATCGAAAGCACGGCTTCGTGCGGTGCGGCGCGACGACTTTCGTGCTCGGAAAAGACGTCCAGACTGACGACGTGATGACACGTCCGTTGGACGAGCCTGATGGGGGCGAGTAGCACGAGGATTGCGACAGACCTGCCGACCCGTTTTTTGAGCCGCGAGCGGTAGCGAGCGTCCCAAGGACGGTCGACCGGTACAGATCGCTTCCATCCTTCCACAAAGACGAATTTGTGGTTTCAGACTCTGTCCTTGGGACGCTCGCTACCGCTCGCGGCTCAAAGACCGGGGACGGAGGAACGGAGCGTCCCAAGGACGGTCGACCGGAACAGATCGCTTCCATCCTTCCGCATAGACGGGTCAGTGGTTTCAGGCTCTGTCCGTGGGACGCTCGCTTCCGCTCGCGGCTCGAGGAACGGAGACGAAGAAAGCGGGGACGGAGAAACCTGGTCATGCCGAAAAAAGTCCGCGGGAGTCGATCTCCCGCGGACTCTTCTCGATCTGGCTCGCGCCGGCGAACCGGAGAGGAACTAGGCCGCCTTGGCGCAGCAGCTCGCACCCGGCTTGCAGCACGCCGAACCCGCGCCGCAGCACGAGTCGACCGCCGCCGTTGCGTCGTCAGCCACGGTCACCGCGGTTGCCGCGTCTTTGTGGTCGGCACAGCACTTGGCGCCCGGGGTGCAGCAGGCCGCTCCCGGTGCACAGCAGGAACTGGCCGTCATCGCCGCGTCCTTGGCCGGCTTTTCCTGGCCGTGGGCCGCACAGCATTTGCCATCCTTGCAGCAGGCCATACCGGCCTCACAGCAGCCGTCCTTGGCCGTTGCGACGCCGTCGGCGTTCTTCTTCATCGGGCACGCGTTAGCGTCCTTCTTGCACGTGGCGACGTCGCCGTCCATCTTGCAGCAGGCTGCCGCGTCCTTCTTGTGACAAGCAGCCGGCTTGTCCTTGGGAGCATCGGGTGCCTGCGGAGCGGCCGCAATGGCCAGACCGACAAAACCGAACACGAACAGCACAACCAGCAAATGAATACGTTTCATGACTGCGTCTCCTTTGAAGACAATCGTTCGAACGGAGCTTTCCCGCCCGCTTCACCTTCCAACGGGCGGAGAACCGACTCAGGCGAACGAATGCTCTAGATCAGGAAGACACAGCAGCGAAGGTATGTATCGCCGCGGCTTCGCACCGGAAGGGCCGACGCGAATCGTTCCACGTCCGGGCGGTTCGACCTCAGGTACGCAATGAACTTCGAAGGTTCATCCGTATCAACCGACGTCTCGTGCCGCTGCGGCTGCTCGACCGTCGGGCGGTTGCCGAACATCAGGCAGCAGCCCGAGGCCCGGTCAACCGACTCGGCCGATATCGATGCCGGCGGCTCGGCGTCCGAGTCTGCTTCCTCGCACGAACGCTCGCAACAGCTGGACCTGGTGGCAGCTTCGCACGCGGTCGCAGATGCAGCACAAACTGCCAGACAGGTGATGAGACAGAGCGCCCCGCTGAGCCACACCGTGATCGCCGGGGCCATGAGTTTCCCCGTCAGACCGAACGGTGTGTGAGGTTCGCGAATCATCGCTCGCAGATTATTCCCATGCGGTTCGCGAGTCAATGTGAATCTCATCACATGACTGCTGGCTGCCACGCAGGCCGCCTGCCTAGCTGTCGTACTCGAGAAGCGAGGCCACCCTGTGTCCGGCGAGTTTCTCGCGTCCGCCGAGGAACGTGAGCTCGATCACGAAGGCGCACGCGACGACGGTGCCACCAAGGCGCTCGATGAGGTCGACGACGGCCTTTGCCGTTCCTCCGGTAGCGAGCAGGTCGTCGGCTATCAGCACGCGATGGCCCGGTCCGATGGCGTCCTTGTGGACCTCGAGGATGTCGGTGCCGTACTCGAGGTCGTATTCGATGCTCTCGGTTTCGGCGGGGAGTTTTCGCGGCTTCCGGATCGGCACGAATCCGGCCCCGAGACGATAGGCGAGGGCCGGTGCGAAGATGAACCCCCGCGCTTCCATCCCGACGACCGTGTCGATGCGCTCGGCCTCGGGACCGATCATTTCGGTGAGCCGGTCGATGGTCGTCCGCAGACCGTGCGGGTGCTTGAGCAGGGTCGTGATGTCGTAGAAAAGAATGCCGGGCTTGGGAAAGTCGGGAATCTCTCGGATGAGTTTCTTCAGGTTCTCCACGGTGATTCGTAACTCCTCATTTCAAGGTAGGACGTCAAATGTCGTGCGACCGGCTGGCTCGACGGGCGCTTCGTCGACGCTGTCCACGCGTCCGAAGCGTGGACCGCACGCTAGCTCGTCACGAAAGGCGTTGATGGCGGAGGGATGACCTTCTGCGACGGATTCCACAGAGCCGTCGGGCAGGTTCCGGACGGTCCCCGCGATCCCGTGCCTCGCCGCGGCATTGCAGGCGAAGTACCGGTATCCAACTCCCTGAACCCGTCCTTTCACGATGAACTTTCGCGCACTGATCATTGGTGGTGCCAAAACTGAAAAGGCCCCAACCACGTTCCCGTGATTGGGGTCTTGACTCCGAAAGTCGGGGCGAGAGGATTCGAACCTCCGACCTCTCGGTCCCGAACCGAGCGCTCTACCAGGCTGAGCCACGCCC
>CAZXLQ010000345.1:0-4782 GCA_964641945.1 uncultured Clostridia bacterium | reverse complement strand
CGCGCGCCCCCCCCCCCCCCCCCTACCCGCGCGGGAGGCCCCCCCCCGGCCGTGCGGACCCACCACTGGACGGGAACCGCACGGCCGCCACTCGACTCGTCGTGGCGGCGGATGCAGGCGGATCGGGCGTGCGAGCGTAGCGAGCGGCCGGCCGTGCGGACCCGCCACTCCCTCGTGTTGCGCCGCCGATCGCCTGTGTGAGAAAACACCTCTTGCCGAACCGCTCGCGACGAGGGCGAGGATCTAGAGCCCACTCACCCTCTCCCAGTCCCGCGGTTTCGTTCCTTCGATTCCACTCCGCGGCATTCCTTCAGAACGACGTGAAAGACATGCGAAAGACGCTCACCCTTGCGCTGCTGTTGACGATCGCCCTGATCGGCGTCGCGTCGCCGACGCCGTCGCTGCCGCGCGCGCGCAACCTCACGATTCTCTACTTCAACGATATCCACGGTCACCTCGAGCCATGGAAACCCGATGCCAAGAGCGACGCGACCATCGGCGGTATCGCCCGGATCGCAACCGTCGTCGAACGCATCCGTCGTGAGAACCGCGCCCTACGGCGGTCCACCGTTCTGTTGCAGGCCGGCGACATTTTGCAGGGCACGCCGCTCTCGGCCGTGTACCAGGGCGAACCCGATATCGAGTGTTTCAACATCATGGGTGTAGACGCGATGACGCTCGGGAACCACGAGTTCGACTTCGGCAAGTCGAACGTGGCGAAACTCGTCGAGCGCGCCGACTTCCCGATTCTAAGCGCCAACGTGTTCTGGACCGACGGCCGTCCGTTCGCCCGGGCGTCGACCGTCGTCGAATCCAACGGGCTGCGCGTCGGAATCCTCGGACTGACAACGGCCGAGACGCCGAGCACCACTTTTCCGACCAACGTGGCGGACCTGACATTCGACGATCCGATCCGAGCCGCAAGGTATGCAGTGCCGGTGCTCGAACCGCACTGCGACATCGTCATCGCGCTCACGCATCTGGGCATACCGGAAGACCGGCGCCTAGCCGCCGCGGTACCTGCCATCGACGTCATCGTCGGCGGTCACACCCACGCGAAACTCATCACACCAGAACGCGTGGGCAACACGGTCATCGTGCAGGCGCAGGACTACGGTCGTTTCCTCGGCCGCCTCGATCTTCGTATCGAGCCGGATGGGCGCGTCCTCACCGAGCGGGCGGAGCTGATCCCGATCGATGCCTCGATACCGGACTCGAAGGCCGTCGCGGAGGCGGTCGATCGGTATTCGGGCAAGCTGAAGGACCGGCTCTCGATGTTCGTCGGAACGACGAACGTGCTCCTCGACGGCGACCGGCCGACGGTGCGTTCAAGGGAAACCACGCTCGGCAACCTCATGGCGGATCTATCGCGAAACGCTGCCCACACCGACATGGCGTTCATCAATTCGGGCTCGCTTCGCGCAAGCATCCTGCCCGGCAAGGTCACGTTCGGGGACATCCTGACGACTCTGCCCTTCAACACGGTCATTCTCTCGGTCAAGCTCCCAGGACGGACCGTGCGCGAGATCCTGGGGTTCTCGGCCTCGCTCAACCCGGAGGACCAGATCGGGGGATTCCTGCAGGTGTCGGGCGTGCGATTCGTCATCGAGAACGGAAAGGCTTCGGAGATCTTCGTCGGAGACGCGCCGCTCGACGACGACCGCGTGTACACCGTGGCCGTCCCCGACTTCCTGCTGGCCGGCGGTGACGGGTACACCATGATCGCACCGGCGACGCTCGAGCGAATCGATACGGGCATCGTGCTGACCGGCCTTCTAGTCGACCACCTCCGCAGCCGCGGCGTCATTGACGCGAAGATCGAAGGTCGGATCGTGCGGCGATAATCGCTGGCGCGAGGTAAAATGGCCACTCTGCTCATCGAGAATGCCGCCGAGGTCGTGACGCTGGCCGGTCCGGCACGCGCGCGAGTCTGCGACGAGCTCACCGAGCCAGCAATCGTCGCGAACGGCAGTGTTTTCGTTCGCGACGGTCGCATCGAGGCGGTCGGAACCGGATCGCAGATTTCGGACCGCGCCGACGCCGAAACCATCCGCATCGACGCCGGCGGAATGACGGTCGCACCCGGATTCGTCGACGCGCACACCCACCCCGTCTTCGCCGGCTGGCGCGCCGCCGAATACGAGTTGCGGGTGATGGGTGCGACGTACGAGGAGATCGCCGCAGCGGGCGGCGGCATTCGCAACAGCGTGCGGAGGACCCGCGCCGCGAGCGACGACGAGCTCGCCGCCATCGGACTGCGCAACGCGCGCGTCTTCCTCGAACACGGCACGACCACCATCGAGGCGAAGAGCGGCTACGGACTGACCGTCGACGACGAGTGCCGGCTCCTTTCGGTCATCCGCCGGATGGGAATCGAGACGCCGCTCGAGGTTTCGCCGACGCTGCTCGGCGCGCACGAGATTCCGGACGAGTACCGTGACCGGCCTGACGACTACGTCGATCTAGTCGTCGACGAGATGATCCCTCGCGTAGCGCGCGAGGGACTGGCCGAGGGCTGCGACGTCTTCTGCGAATCGCACGTTTTCTCGATCGACCAGGCTCGCCGCGTTCTCGTTGCGGCGAGGGCGCACGGCCTTACGCCGCGCTTCCACGCCGACCAGCTCACGCGGTGCGGCGGCGCGGAGCTAGCCGCCGAGGTCGGCGCCGCTTCGGCCGACCACCTCGAGCAGCTCGACGACGCCGGAATCGACGCCCTCGTGAGGGGCGACGTGTCGGCCGTACTGTTGCCGGGATCGGTGTACCACCTGGGACTCAAGCGTTACGCGCCGGCGCGCCGGCTCATCGACGCCGGAGCAAAGGTCGTGCTGGCGACCGATTTCAACCCGGGCAGCTCTCCCGTTCCCTCAATGCAGATGGTGCTGTCGCTCGCGTGCACGCAGATGCGCATGCGCCCGTGCGAAGCGTTCGCCGCCGCAACGATCAATGCGGCGTATGCCCTCGGCCGCGGGGACCGCGTTGGCTCGATCGAACTGGGCAAGCAGGCCGATCTCGTGCTCTTCGACGCGCCGGACCATCGCAACGTGCCGTACGTCTTCGGCGTCAACCACGCCGTGGCCGTCGTGAAGCGAGGAGTCATCGTGGCGGATCGTCGACCCTGAGCCCACAGGTTTTTTTCCGGCGACGTATTTTCCGGAAGAGCGGCCGCTCCGTTGCGGCGTGGCACCGTGCAAGGCAACGAGCCAGACACGGTCCTCGACATACCAATGGAGGACGGAACGATGCGATCACAGATTTCAAGGATTGGACTGGCGGCGTTGATGATGGCGGTTTTCTGCGTGGGCGTGGCCTCGGCCGGAAGCGCACTCAAGATGCGGGCGCGCCTGCGTTCGGAAACGGCGGCTTTCGCAGTGAGCGGCACGGCGCGCTACGCGGAACTCGGCCCGCAGCACAAGAAGTTCTCGGTCGAGGTCGAAGGGTTCGTTCCGGGGTCGGAACTCGAAGTCTTCATCAACGATGCAAAGGTCGGCGTGATGAAGGTCGACGAACTTGGCGTCGGCGACCTCAACTACGACACGCGGATCCACCCGGGCGACGAAGACTGGCAGCAGTTTCCGATCGGGTTCCCGGAACTGCACGCGGGCGACGTGGTGACCGTTGGACGGATCACCGGCACGATGCAGGGTCGCTGACAGATGCGCACGGCGCAAAACCGACGCGGCCAGACTTGCGAGTCTGGCCGCGTCGTGTTTCATGCACGGCATGACAAGTCGCGACGCCCCGATCCTCGAGTGCATCCCGAATTTCAGCGAAGGCCGCGATCTTCGAATCGTCGATGCCATCGTTGATGCGATAGCCGGAGTGCCCGGCGTCCTCCTCCTCCGGCGCGAGTCCGATGAGGACCACAACCGGTCGGTGATCACGTTCGCGGGCCAGCCGGACGCAGTCGTGCAGGCCGCGGTCGCCGGCGTTGCTGCCGCGGTCGACCGCATCGACCTGACGCGTCACACGGGCGCGCATCCGAGGATGGGCGCGGCCGACGTCGTCCCATTCGTTCCGATCCGAGGACTGACTATGGACGACGCTGTCGCCCACGCGCGCTCGGCGGCGGAGCGTATCTGGTCCGAGCTGCGTGTCCCGGTGTACCTCTACGAAGCATCGGCGCTTCGACCGGACCACACGAACCTGGCCGACCTTCGGCGCGGACAGTTCGAGGCCATCCGCGAGTCGATCGCCACCGACGAGCACCGGGCTCCGGACATCGGAGGCCCCGCCGTGCACCCGTCGGCCGGCATAGTGGCTGTCGGAGCCCGAAAGCCGTTGATCGCATGGAACGTGCTGCTGGATACGTCGGACGTCTCTATCGCGAAGCGGATCGCGCGCGAGGTACGGGGAAGCTCGGGTGGACTGCCGACTGTGAAGGCTCTCGGCTTTGCAATTCCGTCGAAGGGATACGTGCAGGTCTCGATGAACCTGACGGACTACTCGACGACGCCGATGCACGTCGCGTTCGAGGCCGTGCGCCGCGCCGCCGACGCGGCGGGCGTGACCATTCTCGGAACCGAGCTCATCGGACTCGTTCCACAGGACGCCATCGCCGTGACGGCCGGGCATTACTTCAAGATTCGAGAGTTCTCGATCGAGCGCGTGCTCGAGCCGCGGATCGTGTCGGTCGACCGGGCTGCTCGAACTGACTCCAGTACGGATGGGACCTGAAACGCGCAGCCGGGTCGCTTCGGCAGAGACGACCATTGGTTCGAAATGACCCTTCTCGAGGACGGGCGGTCCACGCATCAGTACCGGGCGCGGTAGCGCTCGGGTCAG
>CAZXLQ010000344.1:0-4790 GCA_964641945.1 uncultured Clostridia bacterium | reverse complement strand
GAAACGTCACCGCAAGCCGGTCGGACCATGGTCGAACGGAGCGCGGACCCATCTGCTTCGGCGAGCGGGTCCGGCACGACGGCTCGTCCAACGACGGCGGTTCCATCCTTCGCGATGGATGCGGAGTCGACGGCAAGCGGCTCCACCCGGAAGATGGTTTTCGGCGGGGTGGTCCTCGTAGTCGTGCTCGCGGCTGGAGGAACGGCACTTTGGCGGCTCAAGCCCTGGAATGAGCCCCCACCTCCGACGGCCGCGAAGACCACGCCGTCGACCGCCGACGGGCTAAACTCAAACTCGGTTGCAGTCAGTCCATCGGGAGGCTTCGTTGCGACGCCTACCCCGCAGCCGGCACCGAGTTCGACCACCAGGGAGGTTCCGGATTCTCCGAAGGCCGACTCACCAGTTGAACCAGCGACGCCTGCGGATTCGCCCGCCGACAAGCCCGACCGAGAGCCTGCCGGCGTCGTGCGCGTCTCGGAAGGAGCGCTGCGCGGCAATGCGGTCCGCATAGCGACAACCGCCTATCCGCCTATGGCAAAGGCCGCCGGCATCGAAGGCGATGTGGTAGTCGAGATCGTCGTCAACGAATCGGGAGACGTTGCTCGTGCGCGCGCGGTCTCCGGACATCCGTTGCTCAGGGACTCGTCCGTTCGGGCCGCGAGGGCATCGAAGTTCAAGCCGACCGTCCGGAACGGCGAGCCCGTGAAAGTCAGCGGCACGCTCACCTACTATTTCAGGATCGGCACCAGCCGTCGTAGCGAGGACCCGAAGAAGCATCGCGGATCGAGCTGACGCTTCATCGTGCCCGACCAGTCAGGATGCTCCGCTGCAACCCGCCCCTCGGCCCCCGCCCCTCGGCCCCCGTTTTTTGAGCCGCGAGCGGTAGCGAGCGTCCCACGGACAGTGCCCGAAACCGCTGCGTCGTCGTTGCGGAAGGACTGAAATGATCGAACCGTTCGACCGTCCGTGGGACGCTCGCTACCGCTCGCGGCTCAAGAAACTGGGAGACACGGGGACGACCGCGCAGCGGTTTCGTCGAGCAAGGGAGAAGTTCCCACCGTCTCCTACAAGTACCGCTCGCGCAGCATCCGGATGTGATGGATCTCGTGGCCGGCGATAATGAACGCCAGCGCACGCACCGTGACCTCCGCGTCGCTGGCCACTCCCCGGCACAGCCATCCGGCCGTATCGAGCCGGTCGAGCATCAGCACCGTACTCTCCCGTACGTGCTCGAACTCCTGCACGAGAACATCGAAGCGAATGTCGTCGAGCCGGGAGTTCGTCACCCACAGATTCTGCTCAAACCCCTCGATCGGCGTCGCATCACCACGTGAGAACCGCAGCGCCCGATAGCCGAAAACACGCTCCGCGTCGATGACGTGTCCGACCAACTCCTTGATCGTCCACTTACCTGGAGCGTAGGTCGTGTTTGCCTGCTCTTCGGATATTCCACCGTAGAGCTCAAGCGAGTCGAGCAGCTGGGAACGAAGGACAGCGAGCACGTCGCTGCCCTCTACGCAATTGACGTAGTTGCCGTAATAGGCCGCATATTCGGTTTCATCGGGTCGCGTCAGCAGATCGGACATTCCAGGGCCTCCTCGTCGTCGATTCACTCGACACTACAGGCGCATGCGGACAATCGGAAAGGGCCAATCGTCCGCCTGCGCCAGAGGCCGGTTGCACTGGACTGGAAGCAACCCTACTGCACCTTCTTGAGCGTCATCTCGAAGAACTTCGTCCAGGCGACACCGTCGATCGATCGCTCTCCGATCTCGAACCACTCGCCCTTTTCGTTGAGCACGATCGTGTATCGAATCGTGCCGCCAGCGTTCTTCATGAACCACTCGAGCCGGTTCGGGCCAACCTTCGCCTCGAACTCGCCGGATCGACCGGCACCCGCCCAACTCGTAAAGGTGTACTTCTGATTGGAATCGTCATAGGAGACCACAGCCAGCGCGTCGTGCACGATCGAACCGCTCTTGGCATCCTTGCCGAGTCCTTCGATCAGAACGATGACTCCCTCCTGCCTGAACTGCACGACTTCGGTCTGGTCGACCTCGTGTTTCTGGTCCGGTCCCATCTGAAACCACGCCTTGCCCTTCCACGTGCCGGCCAGGAACTCGAGCTTCTTCATTGCCTCCTGGTGAACGGCGGTGCGTGCGGCCATGGGGTTCTGACTCATTCCGGGTTGCTCCGCGGCGCGAACGGGCACGATGGCCACGAGCGCCAGGACTACGAGCGACAACAGTGCGTTTTTCATGCCGCCACTCTACTCAGGCTGATGGCCGCTGTCTTGAACAATCCCGACGCGATGGTCTCACGTGATGTTCCCGTGCTCGATGCGGTCGAGGTACGCGAGCGTGAGACGAGGCGACCATCCGAAAACGCCGCCGAATTCGCGCGTCAGGTGCGCCTGATCGGCGAATCCCGCGTCGCTCGAAACGCCTGCGAGACCGGATTCCCGGTCATTCAGGGCCAGCAGGCAGGCTCTACGGATTCGGCGCATTCGCGCGAACTCCTTTGGCGTCAGGCCTACCGCCGCCCGAAACCGGCGCTGAAGGGTTCGCTCGCCGACTCCGATTCCGTCGGCGACCTCCGAGACGCGAGCCAACCCGTCGGAATCGACGATGTTCTCGACCGCCCTCGCGACAATCGCGTCTACCGGTTGGGCGTCTTTCGCGAGATTTGACGCGATCCGACGGAGAGCATCCAGCTCGTCACCATCGCCTGCCGCCCCGCGCATTGCATCGACCACGACATTGGCGGCATCGGGCGACACCATCGACAGCAATCCGTGGCGATCCCTCAGCGAGTCGATCCGAAGTCTGAGCGCGGCTCCACCAGCACCGGGCTGAAAACGGATGCCGCAGTAGCGCCCTCCGGCCACGACTTCGACTTTCGCCGCTGTCACCCGCGGACCGACAAAAACGGCGAAGCCGTCCGCGAATCGACTGGGACGGCTGAATCCTATCGCCGAAGTCCCGTCCGGCACGATCGTATGCTCGAATCGGGGTGGATCACGCTCGTCGGTCGCGAAGAGCCAGAAGTTCACGACAAGATGCCGCAATTCAGGTTCGACGGGAAACTCTTCGTATCGCACAGAACCTCTCACGGACCCGGGTTGCAACGATGGACCGCAACGTAGCAGAACCCCTGCCGCCGGTCGACACGAGACGGCCATCGCGCCTTGCCGCGAATGCGTGTTTCTGACAAGGTGCCTGACTGCGGCGCCTACCGCGGCCGCGATTCCTGTCGGAGGTGAATTGCCCGCAATGGCCGACGCAGCCCTTCGGGAACTCGTTTCGGAGCTGGATCGTCGTATCCTGGCAGATCCAGGCAATACGCCGGAACGGTACGAGCGACTCACGGCGATTCAGCGCGATGCCGGACTGCTGCACGGAGATCGGCCGATCTGTCCGTTTCTCCGCCCGCTGTTTCTCTCTCGCACTGAATACCGGGCAGTCGCGCAGGCAGCCGAGGTCGTCACGTCGGCAATGGAACGTCTCATCGATCACGCGCTCGAGAACGACGAGGTGCTTGCCGAGCTGGACCTCACGGAACGCGAGCTCGCCATGGCGCGAATCGATCCCGGATACCGGCGGGCCGGTCTTACTACGCGCCTCGACACGTATCTGTCTGACAGCGGTTTCGGCTTTCTCGAGTACAACGGCGAATCGCCTGCTGGAATCGGCGACCAGCTGCAGCTCGAGCAGATGCTATTCGAGCTTCCTGAGGTCCGTGCGTTTCTGGAATCACGCACCCGGGTCGAGCTGAATCCGCGCCGGAGACTCCTCGAGTCGCTGGTTTCGGGATACCGGGAATGGGGCGGCACGTCGAGCGAGCCGACCATTGCGATCCTCGACTGGGCAGGTGTGCCAACGCAATCCGAGTTCTACGTGCTCCGCGATGCGTTCGAGTCGCTCGGATATCCGGCGCTGATCGCCGATCCGGGAGAACTGACCTTCGATGGCTCCACGGTCCGCGTCGGCGATCGCACGATCGATATCGTCTACAAGCGGGTCATCATTCACGAGTTCCTGACTCAGACGGATCACACGCATGCCCTGACCAGAGCCTACGGCGATGGTCGGATCTTCATGGCTAATTCATTTCGCTGCAAGGTCGCACACAAGAAGGCCAGCTTTGCCGTGCTGAGCGATCCGCGGTTCGAGCATCTGTTCACCGAGGAACAGATCGAGATCGCAAGGGCGCACGTCCCCTGGACCCGCCGCGTGCGCGAGGGAATCGTGGACTATTCGGGCGAGCCTGTTCCGATGCGCGATCTGCTGATGACTGAACGCAAGAACCTGGTGCTGAAGCCCAATGACGACTATGGCGGTCACGGCGTCACTGTCGGCTATGCCACGGATGACGAGACGTGGCAGTCCGTGACAGAACAGGCGTTTTCCGGATCATGGATCGTGCAGCGCCGCATCCCGGTGCGAACCGAGGCCGTGCCGCATTTCGATGCCGCCGGCCGCGTCGAGGTATCGGAACTGACGGTCGACTTCGATCCGTTCGTGTTCGACGGAATCGTGGAAGGCGGCATGGTCCGGTTGTCGGGCACAGCGTTGAGCAACATTTCGGCTGGCGGAGGAGAAACAGCCGTCGCCGTCATCGACGTGTAGGCGAGACGACGTCGGGATTGTGTCCCCGACCGAGCCATTCTGGTGCCAACGCAGCAGCAGAACCGCGAGCGGTAGCGCGCAGGCCGGCGGACAGACTCGAGTCCAGCTGCGCTCTCCATGTGGGAAGTCCGACCACCACCTTGCGGATGATCGTCCGCAGGC
>CAZXLQ010000343.1:0-4811 GCA_964641945.1 uncultured Clostridia bacterium | reverse complement strand
CGGTCTCCGCAGCCTTCGCGCGCTCCCGGGCGGCGGCGAGCGCGGCGGTCCCGCGAACCGGCTCGGACGTCGCCGGCGCCGGGTTGATCTCCCGCTCCGGCGGGATGTCGAGCGCCTCCTCGGCGACGGAGAGCCCCTTCAGGACGTCCGGGACGGCGTCGCGGGCGCAGAAGGCGCGGGCGCGCATTTGAAGCATCCGGCGCGGGTTCGTCGTCCACGGTCCCGCCTTCCCCCAAAGCCCGGCGGTCACGGCGTCCGCCTTCGAGAAGTTCTGGACGTAGGGCTGCGCCCGCCCCTTCCTCCGGATCGTGCAGGTCGCCGTCATCGTCTCCGCGTCGAAGTTCTCGTGCGCGTCCTCGACGACCGGATGCCCCTGAACGAGCGCCCACATTGCGTCGCCCCAGATCGACGGGCGGCCGTTGATCACCGCGATCCCCTGAAGCGCCTGGAGCGGCTTCAGGCCGACCTCGGCGCCCATCTGCATCGCGACGAGGCAATTCTCCGGCTGGTCGCGGTAGTCCTTCGGGACGAGGGCGGAGCGCGAGAAGAGCTGCGCGACGCGCCACGCCTCGTCGAAGTTCGTTGGCGTGATCCCGCCCTCCCGCGTGTAGACCATGCCGGCGGCCGCTCGCGGCGCCGGGACGGCGGCCGGGAGCTGGGAGACGTTCTCGTTCTGCTGCGTCATGCTTTCCTCCGTTTCGGTTTGGGTGGTGCGGCGAGGACGCGGAACGTCGTCCGCCGCGTGTACTGCTCGATGATCTCCGGGTGCTCCGCCGCGATCCGCTTCTGGTCGAGGCTCGACCCGTTCTGCCGCCGCCAGACCGCGACCGGGCGGCCGTTCCGCATGAGGACGGCGTCGTCGCCCGGCATCTCGGCTGTCGGGTCGGCAGGGATGCCCCACGCCTTCCGGACGTGCTCGAAGAGCCGGAACTTCGCGTCCTCCTCCTTCTCCTTCGCGAGCGCGATCTGCGAGCGGAGGGCGAAGAGGTCCGCGACCGCCGCCTCCGCCGCGTCGTCCAGCTCGACCGGCTTCCCGGCGAAGCGCCGGTAGAGGTTCAGGAAGTCCTCGTTGTTCCTCGGCTCCGGCGCGACGCGCGCGAGGACGTGCGCGTGCCAGAACTGGAGCGCCTCGCCGCGCAGCCACGCGATCGTCGCGTCGTCGCGCATCATCGGGTAGAGCGAGAGGTCGTCGACGCCTACGAGGACCGCCCCGAGGCAGGCGCGGCGGCGGGCGACCATCATCCCCCACTGCATCTGCGCGGCGTGCTCGACCGGCATCTCCTCCGTCCCCTCCTCCCCGAACTTCCACTTCGTGAAGACGCTCGCCGTCTTGATCTCGCCGTTCAGCGTCTCGCCGTCCGGGATCTCGCGCCATTCCGGGCGGTCCTCGAAGCGCGCGCGCGCCGCGTCGTTCATTCGGAACTCGAAGTCGACCTCGGCGACCATCCACGGATGCTCCGCGTCCCGGTACCTGTTCTCCTCCTCGCCCCACGAGAGCTTCGTGACCTCGATCCCTTCGTCGCGGAGCATCTCGGCGACGACCGGCTCCTGCCGCTTCCGGCGGGCGAAGAAGCGGGCGAGCTTCGGGTCCGGCGGCGCCGGCGGCTCGCTCGCGGTCTTCGCGAACCAGAGGTCGAGCGGCGTCCGGCGCGGGTCTAGCCCAACGACGGCGGCTATGTCGGACCCGCCCAGGCGCGCGCGGCGATCGTTCTCCTCGACCGGCTTGATCTCGATGCTCTCCACGCTCAATTCCTCGACGTTCACTTCGCCTCCGGATACCGCGCGATGATCTCGTCGATCGCCGCCTGCGACGCGTGCGCGAACTCGACCCAGCGCGCTGAGACCTCTGCCGGCCGCTCCTGCTCGCGCTCCTCGACCTCGTGCTTCGAGACGCAGAGGAGCTTCCCGAGCAACGCCGTCGGGATGCCGTAGGCGTCCGAACGGTAGCGCATGAACCCGGCCGGGTGCGTCGCCGGCATCCCGGCGAACTCGCAGACGGGACCACGCGTCCCGTCGACGACGAGGAAGTGGCGGGTGACGTCGAGAAGGACGTGAGTGATCTTCGGCACGTAGCGGCCTCCGGGTTGGTAACGGTTGCGGGCGCGGCTCCACGCGAGCTGATCGGCGAAGTCGACCGGATCGCTCGCGCGCTCCGCGAACTCGGCCGGCAGATTCCCGGAGAGCGTCTTCCGGTCGCCGCTCACGACGCGTTCCCGAAGAAGCGCTGGAGCGAGAGGAGCTGGTGGAGCAGGTCGCGCGCCTCCGCGATCGTCACCGTGAGCGCCTCGCGCTTCCCGACCTTGAGCGTGAGCAGCACGTCGACGTCGCTCGCCCTCGCCGGGCTCCGGCGCTTCTTCTTGTAGGGGGAGATCTTGCGCGGCTCCTCGTTCTTCACGGGCAGCGGGATCACGCCGTTGACGTGGTAGGAGAACGTGACCCCGCCCCGGGGTCCTTTTCTCGGGAGCTTCTCGCGCCGGAGGAGCCCGGGCCACTGGGACACGACTTGCGAGAGCGCCGCCGACACGGACCCTCCCTGGAAGCCTATGCCCGACCCGATCTGGGTCGTCGTGGATCCGGGGTGCGCGCGAACGTACTCGACTGCCTTCTGCTGAAGCGGTGTAAGTTGCATGGTCATCTCCGTTCGGTTGGTGGGGGTTGCCCGCCGGGCGTCCTCTCGCGAAGGCGCCCGACGCGTTCCCCGCGCGCCGTCACGCCGCGCGCTTGTCCTCGATCCGGTTCCCCTTGAGAGCCTGCGTGAGCGCGACGAGGAACCGTTCGAGACCTTCGACGTACGGCAGCGTGAGCGCGAACGGCGCGCGGCCGTCGCGGAACTCTACGCCGAGCGTCGCCGACGTGTCCTGGAAGTTGAAGGCGATCACCATCAGGGCGACCGTGTTCGTCTCGGAAGCGGTGACGTAGATCCGCCCGACGTTCGCGGCGCTCTTCGAGAGCAGGCATGCGTGACCCGCCTCCTCGCAGCCGGCGACGATCAGGTCGAGATAGTGGGCTTGCAGTTCGATCAGCATTGCGGTCTCCGTTCGGTTCTGCCCGGGGCCGGAGCCCCGGGCGGGTTCGCTGCTAGGCGGCCATCTCCTCGGCCTCGACGACGCGCATCCTCGGCTCGCGGCGGCGCAGGAGCGCGAAGGCGCGGTTCTTCATCTCGTTCCCGCGCCCGAACCACGCTTGATCGACGCGCGAGGAATCGGTCAGGCCGCGCTCGTGGTCGACGAACTGCGTGACGGCGTTCAGCATCGCCCAGCGGTCCTTGCCGACCAGCTCGCTCCCGGCCGCCTCGCCGCCGAAGAGCGCCATGATCCGGCGGTAGCCCTTCGTGTCCCGGATGTCCTTCACGCGCGCGTTCGGCTTCTTCGACGGGCCGGCGAAGTAGGGCTCCAGAAGCTCGCGGACGAACTCGTCGGCCTGCTCGTCGGTCATCGTGATCCCGGCGAGCGCGCGCGCCTCGATCGTGAACCGCTCGAACGCGTCGGCCGCGATCCCGAGCGTCATCCGGACGTTCTTCGCGACCTCGTCCGTCCACTTCGTCGAATGGAGCACGCGGACGACCTGCTCGCGGCCCGGCGCGGTCGAGTCGACCTCGCCGCCGTCCATCGTTCCGGTCCGCGCGTTGTAGTAGCCGAGGCTCATCGAGATCGTGTTGTGGCATACGACCCGGATGCAGGTGAACTTCGCGATCGTCGCCATCGTTCCGTCGTAGGAGGTCGCGAGGAGGATGTAGGGGCGGACGCGGTCGGCGTTGACGATGTCGGCGCCGTCGCTCACGCGGAGGAGGCACCAGATCCGCTTCCCGTCGTCGAGACCGCCGGCGGTCTCCAGCGTGAAGCCGGTCGCGCGCGCGATCTCCTGGTAGAGCGCGAAGATCTGGCGCGGCTGGACCGGGTGGTAGCCGTCGCTCATGATCGAGAGCGGCGCGCCCGTGTCCGAGCGGTAGAGCGTCTTCTTGCCGTCGAAGGGGACGATCTCGAACTCGTCCTGGTCGGCGGTCGCGCCGCGCTTGAGCAGGCGCCGGAACATCGTCTCGGCCTCGTAGACCGTGTAATCGAGTCCGGCCTTCTGGAGCTGCTCCTCGTGCGTGTCCGTCGGGAGGAGCTGGGTGCCGAGGCGGTGCCACGCGGGCTCGCCCGAGAATGCGAAGGCGGCGCGGCCTTTCGAGTGGTCGATCATGTGCGACATGGTTTTCTCCGTTCCGTGTCTGGTTGCGGGCGGCGGGATCGCCGGCCCCTCCGTCGGCCTCTCGCGAAGCCGACGGGAGGGCACGATCTAGGCGGCCTCGATCTTCTCGATCGTCCATCCGAGAGCGAGCGCGCGAAGACGCGCGTCGTCGATCGAGCGATGAAGCTCGACGTTACGGAACTCCTTCCCGAGAACTTTCGAGAAGACGTAGAAGGTGATCTTGAGCATTTTCGGCTCTCCGTTCCGAAGCGATCACGTCGACCGCAGGCGTATTAGGCCAGAAAAAGTGGCGCTTGTAAACCCCTATTTTACTCCACGAAAATCAATGGTTTAAGCCCCGGCTTTACACGGGGCCGGTTCTCGGGTAACGTCCGCCCCTATGCCGAGATCCTCCGAAACTCCGAAGGACGCCGTTCTAGCTCTCGTTTTCGAGCGCGCCGGCGGCGTCCGCGCCCTGGCCGAGCGGCTAGGGATCCATCGCGTCGCGGTCTACCAGTGGCGGCGCGTCCCGGAGCAGCACGTCCGCGCCGTCGCCGAGATGACGCGGATCGCGAAGAAGCGGCTGCGGCCGGATCTCTATGACTAGCGCGGTACCCTATGGCGAGTTCTTGGAGCGCAAA
>CAZXLQ010000342.1:0-4899 GCA_964641945.1 uncultured Clostridia bacterium | reverse complement strand
ACTTCCTCTTGAGACGGTCCATGGCGCGCTGAGCCTGCACCTCGGTCTTGTAGCGCCCTTCCAGCAGGCGCCTGTCTTCGGAGGGCATCGACGAGAACGCATCAGCGACGGGTCCGACGGCCGAGCCCTGGATGTACCAGAAGGGCGGACTCGTGTTGCGCGACAGACCTGGCCGGCGCTTGCCTGTCGACTGACCGCGCGCTGCGCGACGACGCCTCGACCTCCGACGACGACGCGGACGGTTCGCCTTCACTGCTGCCGGGCGACGCGACTGAAGCGCCATGTACCCGATGCCGCCGACGAGTAGAGCGCCGCCAACGAGCAAGCCCCACCCGGGAATCCCGCCATAGGTGGTCGTGAAGAAGGACTCTTCCGTCGGGTAGTAGCTCGGCGTCATCGAACCGTCGGGAACGTACGGGGTCGACGGAGTTCCTGGCGTTGTGAACGCCGTGAGGAAGTCGCTCGGCGAACTGCCGCTCGGCGATCCCTTGCCTGCGCCGGCACCAGCGGGAGCAGGAGCGCTCGGCGCTGTCGCCGCAGACCCGCCAGCACGTCGAGCGACGTGAGCGTGGGTGTTCGAGACACGACCTCCGCGAAGCCTGGTCTGAAGATTCGCTCCGACGTTTGCGAAGATGCGATTCATCTCGTCCGCCGTGACACCATCGCGCGCGGTCTCCACGATCGCGTACGCAATGCCAGACGGAATCCCAGCCGCATCGCTTCCACCTCCCCATCCGGTTCGCACCGTTCGACCGCGGAAGCCGTACTCCATGGCCTGCCTGAGTAGGCCTGGCACCTCGCCTGCCGGATTCACGAGCCCGTCGATACGGTAGCCTGCCGCGAGTTGGGTACCCGCATTGTAGGTCTCCGGCGCGAGGGCCCCGAGGCCCGAGAGTGCGTACGACATGTTCAGCGACCCTTTCTTCGAGAGCGATTGGCCTTGAGCTTCGGACGGAAGGTGTTCCATGCGAACAGCGCGAAACTGCCGACCGAGAAGGCCAGACCGACGAGCGCGTAGCGCTCCATACGAATCGCACGAGCGTCAGCATCGGCAGCCGTGGTTGCGATGGGACCCACGATGCGGCTCAGATCGATCTGGCCCAGATGCGGACTCCGAAGATACGGAGGCTGTGTCTTGTAGACGAGCGGCGAGACGCGACCGCGCTGCCGCTGCGGTTGCGATAGATCCGCGAACACCCACGGGTTCGTCACGCCCCACGGCTGATAGCCCTCAGCTCGGTTGACCTTGTAGGACACGATCAGTCCTCCTCGTTCCGCTTCATGCTCTTGCGCACGTTCTTGCGGAGCCGTGGCATGAACCAGCCCCAGATCCCCCAGCCGATGCCGATGCCGAGCGCGATCCCGACCGGCAAAACGACCAGAGGCCTCCGGTACCACACATCTAGGGTCGCGATCTCCTGGCCGAGCCCGTAGAGCGGGTACGGCGCCATACCTGGCGCGTTGCCACGCACGCCGGACATGTCCTGCGCTGCCTCGGCGTACCTGGCTTCGGGCGTCACGAATGCGTTGGCTGGCTTCGGCATGACTCAGAACCCGACCTTCCTCGCGAGCTTCCTCGCGTTGCGCCTGATCGACTTCCGGTTGGCCCAGATCAGATAGCCCAGACCGCCCACAGCACCGGCGATGATCAGGTTCTTGGGCGTCAGAAGTCCCGCAGCGGCCGGAACGACTGCGGTCGTCGTCGTCTCGGTCGCCACCTGCCCCATACCGCGACCGGCCGACGATCCGTAGAGCGCTCCGAGGTCGCTCTTCAGCTTCGCGCTGTTGCGTGTCAGCGGAGCGATGTGCTTTGCCGCAGCCGCCTGCATCTTCCCCCGCGTACGACGCGAGACGGTCGCCAGACGATCCAGCCGAGGCAAGCTGCCGTTCACGCGCTTCGCAGACCTCAGGTCCTGCACCGCTGCGTGCATCACGCAGTGCGCGACCACATCCTCCATCGCCCGAGCCGGGTCGTAGCCCATCGAGACGAGGCGGTCTGCGACGCCCTTCGCACGCGACGCCATGCCCGGGTCGAGCGCTTCCAGCGCGTGCACGAGGAACTGGGAACGCACGGCCGGAGACTGTCCATTCGTCTCGACCATCACGAGCGTTGCAACCTTCCGACCGAAGGCTTCGATGTGCGACCTGGGACCCGTCGACTCCGCACGCATCTCAGGCGGAGGAGCCGCATCGACAAACGGGGAGTACGCCCGCTTGAGCCTCGGCACCCTGGTCTTCAGGGTCACGCCACCCGCCGATGGCTGCACAACTCGCCACTCGTTGGCGACGGTGTCGAACATCTCGCTCTGCTGCACTCCCAGATCGTCCTCATCCGCGATGTAGGCGGGCAGGGCGTACTGGTTGGCGAAGGACCCATCACGAGCATGCCAGGTGACGCCCTCTTCCATGTCGAAGATGCCCGAACCGATCGTGTCCTGCGACGAGTCGTCGTACTCGTACGAAGTGCGGTCGTAGATGGTGTCACGCGGGATGCCGGCATTCGACGGCATCTGGTTTCGGTTGCCGGACCACTTGGCCTCAGCCACCTCGTCCACGTCCACCGCGTCGATGACCTCGGGTTCGGAGTGCATGCTGTCTCGCTTCGTCGGCTTGGGGGTACGCGATTCATCCAGACCGGAGAGGTCCATGTCTGTTCGCTGCTGGGAGTACGGCCGATAGCCCGTCCCGCTGCCAGGCGGCCACGGATGAGCCCCGTACGTCGTCTGCACCATGCCGGGGCCGGCCTCCGGCGTCTGGATGGTCCAGTCGCTCGTGCCATCCACATCCGGAGCAGAAGCTGCTCCGGGGTTGCGGCCGGGCGTCGATGGCGTGTCCTCTTCGAGATCGTCGTCCAGGATGTCCGAGCCTCGACCGTCGATGTCGCGAGCGTAGTCCTGGGGATCCAGGTTCGCGCTCCCGCGCATCGTCGGAAGCTCCAGCTCACCGTCATCGTCGAAGATGTCGAACTCGTTGCTCATCTCATGTGCTCCTGGGAGTGCCCCAGCCTATCGCGGATTGAAGGCAAACGCAGCGACCCCTGCCAAAACCAGGATTCCGACACTGATCGCCACCGGAGTGAAGATGTCCGGACCACTTTGACGGGATGGCGGCAAAGGAGGAGGGAGAGTCGGCGGAGGCGGGGTCACGCCCACGCACATTCCGCTCGCATTCGCCGCCGATGCCCAACTGGACTCGACCGACGAACGCATCTCCGGAGACGACCTGGTTGCTGTCTCAGCCACGAACGAAGCGACTCCAGGAGCGCACGCGATGCCCCTCAGCACATCCGTCACGGTCGTACCGGGATCAACCTGGCCTAGTCCCGAAACAGGAATCGGAGGTCCACCGCCGAGCAGGCGGTCCGCAAGGACGCGAGCCAGGCCTTCGGTGACCGCCGACTCCGCTTCGTATCCTTGCTGCGCGAGCAGTCTGACCTCTGCCGCGAGACGGGCCGGCGCTGACCGATCGATCTGAGCAAGCTGCTCGTTCAACGCCGCAAGACGGCGCTCACGAGGAAGCGTGGCCAGCCCACGCAAAATCTGGGCTGCTCCGCCTCGGGCTCGATTGATGAGCGGGTCCGACTTCATCTCAGTCGCTCAGGATGATCCAACCGGCCCCAAGAGCCGCCACCGCGATCGCGCCGCCGATGAGGACCGTCCTCATCCGCCTCGAACCGGACGCCGCCTGTTCCATCGCTGCACGCTCGGCTGCGGCGCGCTGAGCTGCTTCCAGATTCGCCTGGGCTTGTGCTGCCGCTGCCGCCGCGTCACGTGTCTCCCTACCGCAGTCGAGGGCGGCACCGGCAATCTGACTTCCGATGCCAACGACAGCGCCGACGATCTGTCCGTAGAGCGGAACGACATTCGCCACACCGCCAACCACTGCCGCGGTACCCGCCACAGTACAGGCAGTCGCTCGGTCGTTCGAGGACATCTGGCCAAGGCCGCCATCGACGACATCGAACCCGTACTCTCCGGCGATCTTGAGGTTCAGGTGCTCAAGCCCGCGCTCGATCATCGCATTCGCGATCCCCAGCCGAAGCGAATCGAAAATCGCCTGATCGCGCGGGGTCCCACGAGACTGAAGCGCGGCCCGCTTCTTCACGGCCCAGACACCAAGACCTGGAGTGATACGGTTCAGTCTTCTCGCGACGATCTCTTCTCGCCGAGCGAGAGGCGCCCGAGTGGCATCGAGAAGAATCTCCGACGCCATGAGCGAAGCACGCGCCAGCACCGGATCGTGCTGGGCCCTCGTGCCGATTGCGACCTGCGAGTTCATGCCTTCACTTCATCAGCATCTTGGCGACAACCGCGAGAACCAGGAGAGATCCAGCTCCGGCGGCCACGTACATCACGGTCCGCTGAGCACCCGCCGATGCAGCAGTTGCTCGGGCCAGGTCAGCCGAAGCCGCAGCGTTCGCGTTCTCTCGTGCGATACGCGCCTGTGCTTCCAGCGTCTCCAAGCCGCAGTTCGCGATCGCCGCACCGGCCTGAGCGCCGCCAATCACCGATGTGTCCGCGCCGGTCCGAAACGCGCCGACCCATCCGCCCGCTTGTGCAGACACCGACGCGCTCGTGCAGGCGAATGTTCTCGCGTCCCTGGCGAAATCGCCAAGGCCGGAAGTGCCACCGGAACGACGCGCTGCCTGCGTCCCGGCCCACTCGACCAGTCGATTGGCGAGAACCAAACGCACCGCATCAAAGAGCGACTGGTTGTGGCTCTTGCCAGCGGCCACGTTGCGCCGAAACTGAAGCAGTGCTTCGTCTCCCATGCCCGGCCACAGGCCATTGAGCTTCGACCGAACCCATGTCGCTCGGCTCATCTGCGGAACCGCCACGAGTTGTTTCATGAGATTGGCCGCCATGACGGAAGCCGAACTGACGAACGGATCCTCTTTGG
>CAZXLQ010000341.1:0-4921 GCA_964641945.1 uncultured Clostridia bacterium | reverse complement strand
ATTTTGCCAGCACATCCTTGCGTAACGCCTTAACATTGGCCCGGCTGATGACGCGCTTGCTTGTCGCGGCCTGGATGGGTACTTCGTACATCTGGCGGGGGATAAGGTCCTTCAGTTCGGAGACGAGGCGCTGCCCGCGGTGATAGGCGTCGTCGGCATGAACGATCATGGCCAGCGCATCGACCGGCTGCACTCGGGCCGCAAGGACACTCGGGTACAACCCGCAGAGAAGTGTGAGTGCATAGATGAGTCCGGCGGACACCAGGATCGCCGTGGCAAGGTCGCCGACGTTGACGATGCCGAACGGATCGATCAGGGGAATCTGCAGCACGATCACCGAGCCCACGATAAGCGCGAGGGTCGTCACGACGAGCAGCTCACCGAGAATCTGTCGGTGGATGTCCCATACGGTCGCGCCCTGGACGCGCCGGAGGCCGATCTCTCGCGTACGCCGCGTCACGTTCTGCCACAACACGCCGGTGAGACCGAGCCCGACCATCAGCAGCAGGAAGAGTGCGACGAGACCGCCGGTCGCAAGCGGCGAGAGCCACACGCGGAGCATCCGGTCGCGGGCGTCTGACACCGGTTCGACCTCGAACGACCACCCGCGGGCAACCTGCTGCAGCCGTTCGACGAGTTTCTCTTCGAACGCCGCGCTCGTGCCGGGCTGGACCTTGATGAGCATCTGGCGCGGCGGCCGGCTCTTCGGGTCGTTCAGGTTCGCACGATAGAAGGCGAAGCTCGACGGCGACGAGAATTCGCCGTCCTTTCGAAACTCCGATACAACGCCGATGACGCGGCTTCCCGGGTCGCCGTCCCCTTGCCCGACGATCCTGCCGACGGGATCCTCCACCCCGAACAGCTCGTTGGCCAGGTGGGCGTTGATTACCATCGGTGGCGGCGATACGCCATCGTCTTCGCGCGAGAACCAGCGCCCACGAACGATCTCGAGGCCGAGGACATCGGCAAAGTCGTCGGTGACCTCGTCCTGCTGGTAAGGAATGTCCCGGCCGTCGACTTTCGTCTGTGTGTAACTCCCGCCAAATTCGTACGGCGAGACGAGTGCTCCTGCCGATCGTTCGATCTCGGGCATGTCGCGCACGGCGAGGTTAAGCTGGCGGATCTGTTCCGCCATTTCCGGCGTCCAGTAGTCGTCGGTCGTTACCTTAGTGTCGATCGTGACCTTCCAGACCTGGTGAAGATCGAAGCCAAGCGGGCGCCGGTAGTTGTTCGCGTACAGCGTGGCGAAGGCCACGACCGTGAAGAGAACGATGAACGAGATAGTGATCTCGATCATGACGAGCGCGTTCTGCCGCTTTCGATTCCACGCGAGCTTGAGCAGGTGCCGAATCATCAGAAGCCTCCGTTGAGCGCGTGCACGGGATCGAGTCGCGACATCTTCCACGCCGGATACACGCCCGACACGAGTCCGAAAGCCACGGCCAGTACCAATCCGTAAAGGAAAATGCGGAGATTCGGCTGGGCGACCAGGTGGGGGATCTGACCGCTCGCCGAAAGGAACTTGAGCACCATCAGCGAAAGGAAAAATGCCAGCACGCCGCCTGCGAGCGTGATCACGAGATTCTCCACGATGAACTGACCGGCCAGCGTTCGCGACGAGGCGCCAAAGGCCTTTCGAACGCCGATCTCGGAGGCTCGCTCCATGATCCGGCCCTCGTTCAGGTTGATGAGGTTGACCGCCGGCAAGACCATGAAGAGCGCCATCAGGATGATGAAGACCGCGAGCAACTGCGCGGAGGCGCCGCCTTCGTCGCCGAAGATCTGGTTCGCGGTGAATTCGAAGAACGTCGAGGCGCTGCTCCGGATCTCGTCGAAGGTCTTCCGATCCTCGGGCTCCAGCTCGCGCACGCGGGCCGCGTATTCGGCCTTGATCATCGGGATGTCGGCGGCGTCGCGGGCAAGCAGCATGGCCATCATGTTGCCGACGACTTCCCTCTTGTACGTGTCCGACTTTGCGGTGCTCAACGGCACCCAGACATCCGAGAACGGGACGATCCGGATACTCGAGACGTCGGCGACGACGCCGCAGACCCGGAAGTTCTGCCCGTCGATGGCGATCGATTTTCCGACTGCCTCTGCGCCGTCGAAGAGCTTCTGTCGCGTGGACGCGCTGATGACCGCGACCATGTTCGCCTGGCGTTCGTCCTCGTCGGTCAACGGCCCGCCTTCGAGGTAAGTGAAGTCGAGGATCCGCCAATATGCTCCGTCGGTGCGCCGGAGGGAGAGCTTGATCGACGCGTCGTCCCTGAAACACGTCGCCGTGCCGAACGACGTGAAGAACGATTCGGCTTCGACGCCAGGAAGGCCGCGGGCACAGGTGTCGAGCAGCCGGTAGCCGGCGAGTCCGGAAATCCGGCTCTCGGGCCCGCGAAGCTGGGCGCCATAGATGCCGATCGTGCGATCGAGCCGTGTCTCAGGTGCCTGCGGACCGAAGGTGGAGTCGAGCAGTGCCACCACGACCATCAGCACGACGAGCGTGAAGCTGATCGCGAAGAGGCTCACGAACGTGAAGAACTTCCGGCGAAGCAGCACTCTGAACGCGATCTTGAGGTAGTTCCGAAGCATGCCGCCCCCTTAATTCACCTGACGGCCATCGAAGATCCGGACGATGCGGCCGGTCTTGTCGGCCTGACGCTGGTCGTGCGTGACCATCACGATCGTCGTTCTTTCCTCGGTGTTCAGCGCCTGCAGAAGTTCGAGAATCTCGTCTCCCATCTGGCTGTCGAGATTGCCGGTCGGCTCGTCGGCGAGCAGGATCCGCGGCGTCCCGACGATGGCCCGCGCGATCGCCACGCGTTGCTGCTGGCCTCCCGACAGCTGTGACGGAAAGTGATGCGCGCGCGCCGTCAACCCCACGCGCTCGAGCGCGTCGAGCGCGCGCTTGCGACGCTCGGCTCCCCCGAGACGGCGGTAGAGCAGCGGGATCTCAACGTTATCGACGACGGTCAGGTCACCGATCAGGTGGAAGGTCTGGAAGATGAAGCCGACCTCGCTGTTCCGCACCTTCGCCAGCTTGCGATCCCGAAACGAGCGAACCTCGCGTCCGTTGAGCACCACGCGGCCGCTCGAAGGAGCGTCGAGCAGACCGATGATGTTGAGCAGCGTGCTCTTTCCCGAGCCCGACGGGCCCATGACCGAAACGAACTCGCCCTCGTCGACGGTGAGATTGACGCGCTCGAGCGCCACCGTCTCGATCGCATCCGTTCGGTACACCTTTTCCACATTCTCGAGCTGAATCATCGAGTCTCCTTGCTCACTTGATCGTTACGGACTTGAAGGGCGCGATGTCGCGAGTGTCCGAGACGATCACTTCGTCGCCTTCGGCCATGCCATCGACCACTTCGTACGAATCGACGCCGGACATGCCCAGCCGAACCGTTCTCCGGTCGGCGCGGTTGCCGGAAATCACGAAGGCTTCGACGGATCCGCTCGCCGTTGCAAATGCCCCCTTCCGAATTCGCAAGGCACTTTCTCGACGATCGGTGACGATCAGGACATCCACCCTCAGATTCGACCGCAACAGCGGATTCGACGGATCGTCGAGACGGACGGACAGCGTGATCGTCCCGTTCTGAATGGCCGGCAGAACGTTCGAGACGACGCCGGGAAGCAGGTCGTCGCCGATCTTCACGCGAACGGGCAATCCGACGGAGAGCTGCTGCGCGTGCACGTCCGAGATGGTGGCGTCCACTCGAAACGACCCGAGGTCCGCAATGCGAGCGACGATCGCGCCTCGCGTCAGGGTCGCGCCTTCCTCCGCCACGACCCACGTCAGGACGCCGTCGCGATCGGAGGTCATCGTCGCGAGCTCGAGTTGCCGTCGCGCCTCGTCGCGCTCGCCGATTAGCGTATGCATTTCGAGGTCAAGACCCGCCAGCTTCGCCTTGGACGTCACCTTGGAATTGCGCATCGCCGATTCCAGCGCTTCGAGCTCGATTCGCGATTTCGCCTCCGTCAACTCGGAGTCGTGCACGGCATCGGCCGAGAGCAGCCCCGCCGCGCCAAGCTTCCGGTTCTGCGCGGTCTTCGAGCCGAGAGACTGCAGATCGAGGCGCTTGGCATCGACCCGCGCCTGCAGGTCCATGAGCGTGCGCTCGAGCTCGAGCTCGACCTGATGCTGGGCGTTTTTCTTGAGCGTGATCGCGCCGTCGAGTCGTTCGATTTCGAGTTGCGATGCGGCCGTGTCGAGTACGACGATTGGATCGCCCTTTCGCAGCTCTGCTCCCGGTCGCTTGAGGATGCTCACCACGCGCGCATCGATCGGGGTCGACACGACGCCTTCCACTTCGGGAACGACGGTGCCGGACGCGCTCGTCACGGACTCGATCGGACCGCTGTCCACCACCGCAGTGCGGATCCGCGTCCGACTCAGCGAGGGCGTGATAAGCGACGGTCCAACAAGAATCGCGGCAACTACGAGTCCAGCCGTGACAACTCCGATGACCACGCGCTTCGCGATCCGTTTCTGTTTCACACCTATGTCGACGGGTCGGTCCATGGCCATCCTCCAGCGAAGTCGAATGGCAATCGGTGTGCCGCCTTAAGTTGTGCTTTTACAGCAAGTCCGCGCCGCTCGACTGTTCGCGAACGTACGTCGCTGTCCGATACCGGACACGTCAGGCCGTCCGCGGGACAGTGGGTCCGTGACGGGAAGAGCTACGGCGAGTTCCCGCCACGACCCGCGGCAGGCTAGTTACATTGACGATCCCAGGATTGTCTTGAATGTGTCTAAAGGACGCCCGCTCAACGCATCGGTACCGTGCGCGGTTGCGCACGTGGCAGACTTACGGATGGTCCGTCGTAGAGCGGTCGCATGATCCCGGGATGGACCCGTGCGCTAACGCGCACGGCGGTAGGTTTGCCGACTGAGAGGACGAACGCGGCGCGGTGGTAGGAAATA
>CAZXLQ010000340.1:0-4965 GCA_964641945.1 uncultured Clostridia bacterium | reverse complement strand
CTCTCCGTGTCTCTGCGTCTCGGTGTCTCAGTGTGCGTAGCGTTCAGTTCAGCGAGAGCAGCGCACACAGAGACACCGAGACGCAGAGACACGGAGGACGAATGGCGCGGTCATGCGCCCTCCCGAAAGAACTCGAAGTTGACATTCTTCAAGATGCACCCCTAGCATGCCGGGAAGGTCGCACAAGCGTCCCCCAAGACCGGACCCAACGAAACAGGCGGAGGCCACGCGAGCGACGCAGTTCGCGTCGTAGCTCCGCTACCGACATGGCATCTGCCACTGTCGAGCGCATCACTTCCTAGCCGGAGACCAGACTCGATGAAATTCAAGGCCGCCTTCTGCGCTTGCACGCTCGTCCTCCTCGTCGGGCTTTCCATTCACTACGCCGTTTCGACATCGGCCTCGGCCCCCGTGCAGGCCAAGGTCGACTATTCGAAGGGCTACCCTCCCAAGGCGCCCGGCGCTTCGCACCTCGATCTCCCGAATCCCATTCCGCTCGGCGACCCCGCAACCAGCGACCAGTGGGGACTCGACGACAAATGGGGCATCTCGAACCTCACGCACCAGAATCACTCGGAGAAGTACAAGGTCTCGTGCGCAACCTGCCATCACACCAACGGCAAGGACAATGCGGCAATCAACGAAGACGTCGAACGCTGCGTGAACTGCCACAAGGCCGAAGGTGACGAGAAGAACCCGTCCAACGCGGACGGCGAAGAACTGAACGTCAAGAACGCTTTCCACATCGGCGTCGCTGGCTGCATCAACTGCCACGAGGCTGAAATGAAGAAGAACCCGAACTCGACGGCTGTGACGTCGTGCGCGGGTTGTCACCAGGCGAAGTAAGTCCGTTCCGGGGAGCCGCGATCGCGGCGCGGCTCCCGGATTCCGGACGGACGATCTGGTAGCATCATGAACCTATGACGACGTCCCGAAACCCGGATCTCGAACTCTCTGCCGAAAAACTTCCTGCTCCCGTGGCGACCGCGAACAAGCCCGGACTTCTCGACCGGATCCTCAGGCGACTGAGCTCTGTCCCGTTCGGGATCGCGATGCTGATCCTGCTCATCCTCATGAGCATGACCGGCATGTTGATCATGCAGATCAACGTCGACGGGTTCGACAAGTATTACGCTTCGCTGACGCCGTCCAAGCAGATCATGTACACGGACCCGATCGTGCGCATCCTGCGTAACTGGACCGGCGCCGAACTCCGTGATCTGAACATCCTGTCGCTCGTGGACATCTACAGGTCGTGGACGTTCATCGCGCTTCTGGCGGTCCTCAGCCTGAACATCGTTCTCGCTTCGATCGATCACTTTCCCGGTGCCTGGCGGTACGTCCGGAAGAAGAAACTCTCGGCGACCCGCCAATACGCAAAGACGCGGGACTTCAACGCCGTCCTTCCCGGCGACGGTGCCGGTGACGAAGCCCTGCGCGTGGCAGCCGCGTGCCGGTCCGTAGGGATGAAGCCCACGATCACGCACGAAGGCTCTCGCACCACCGTCTTTGCGGAGCGTAACGGATGGAATCGCCTCGGAGCGTATTTCGTCCACGTGGGTCTTCTGACGATCTTCGTGGCCGGGTTCGCGACCGCGAAGTTCTCGTTCAACGGCAGCATGACCCTGCAGCCGGGCGGCGAGTCGGCGACGATTCAGGGGCTCGTCTACGATCTCGACAAGGTCAAGGTCGGACAGTTCGCGCTTCCCTTCCTCGTCGAGTGCACCGACATCCAGCAGACGCTCATCCGCAAGGAAGGCTCCCTCGAAGCCAACAACACCGTCGACTGGTTCACCCGCATTCGAATCACGGATCAGCAGCTCGGTCAGACGATGGACGGCGACGTCCACATGAACAAGCCGGTGGACTATCGCGGCTATCGGTTCTTCCAGTCGAGCTACCAGCCCGTGGCCAAGGCGCGCGCCGTGACCCTTGATCTCACGCCAATGGGCGGCTCGACCGAATCGGTCACGTTGATGCGCGGCGGAGTGGCAACCCTGGCCGACGGCACGAAGGTCCGGTTCGCAGACTTCATGGGAAATTCGAAAGCCGGCCCGGGCGGCGAGGACTACACGGACCCCGTGGCGCGTGTCCAGGTTCTGGCCCCGGGCGCAACCGAACCCATAAGCGTCGATGTGCGTCCGGCCTCCGCGACCGCCGCCGTCACGGCCTCCGGCCTGCAGGCGGTACTGACCGATTTCGAGAAGGTCGGCGCCAGCCATACCCTCTCGGTGCAGTACGATCCGGGCGCGTGGATTTTCTACATAGGCTCGGTACTCCTTATCGCGGCGCTCGCATCGGTTTTCTTCGCGTCGCACCAGCGCGTGTGGGTCGTCATGGATAGGGATGCCGACGGTCAGCGAAAGCTGTTCGTCGGTGGTCACACGAATCGGAACCGTCCGGCCTTCGGCCGACGCTTCGCAGAACTCGTTTCGGCGCTCGGTGGTCCGACAACGGGTCGTGAGGAAAAGTCATGAGTACCATCAGTCCAGTTGACGTCAGGGTCCTTCCGGGCCGTAACCTCGGACCGGCCGCGCGCCTGCTCGAATGGGCGCCGGTCGCAGTTCCGATCATCGCTGCCTTGCTGGTCGTATATGCGCGGCTGCAGTTTGGGGAACCGAGCTTTCTTCCGAAAGACGTTCACCTCGACGGCGCGCTAATTATTCTCGCGCTGATCTGCTACTTGTTCGCAGCGATCATCGGCCTGATGGAACTCTATGCGGATCGGCAGGTACTCGGCCGGTGGGGACTGTGGATGGCCGCATCCGGCCTCGGCTTGAATGCCGCGGCGTGGGGCACGCGCTGGATCGCCGCCGGCGACCGCGAAGGCTGGATCCGCTGGGCATTCCGATACGTTCCTTTCGCGAACCTCTACGACCTGTCGATCGCCTTCGCGATGGGTGCGGCGCTTGCCACGGTCGTCATCTGCCGCAAGAAAGAGGCGAGAGTCGTGATGGGCGTCTCGATGCTCATGTCTGCGCTGATCCTCACGCTCGCCATGTTCCTCGGTCGCGAGTTCATCGACCTGCCGCCCGTGCTCGACAGCTATTGGCGTCCGATACACGTCGGCATTGCCTCGCTCAGCTACGGTGTCGTGCTCGTCTGCTTCAGTATCGCCACTCTCTACCTGATAAAGGACGGGTTCAGGATCGAGGCGATGGGAGTCTTCGTGGCTCTTACCGGGCTGGGCATCTACGCCTTCATCAATCGCGCGGACCTGCTCTTCACGGCAGCCTACGGGATGAACGTGATCCTGACCGATCCGGCCAGTGGCCAACGTGCCCCGCTCCCGCTTCGCGCGACGATGCCGCTCGTGGGTCCATTGATGCTCGGCGCGCTCGCGCTTCTGATCGTCGCACTCGTCATACTGGCCCGAGACCTCTACGCCGACCAGACCACGAACCGAAAACACGCGTTCAGGGCCATGGGAGCCTCGTTCCTTCTGCAGGTGGCTTCGATCGGCGCCATCATCTACCAGATGGGCGCGCTCAAGGGGAATCTCGCGTCCGCAATCAACGTCGCCTCGCAGTCCGCCTACCCGAAGGTGGCCGAGTGGCTCGGTGGCGCTCCGGCGTCGCAGGCGAACCAGTGGCTCGTCGCGAACAACAAGGATCTAACCGTAACGATGAACTCGAATCCGGTGGAGCTTGGAGCGTTGTTCACGCTCGCTGCACTGACCGGGCTCGTGCTCATCTTCGCCTTCCGCACCGAACGCGTCGTCGAGCGCCTGCCGGCCCTCGATCGACTCGATGACCTCATGTACAAGACCGGTGCGATCTCGTTCATCGGCCTCGCCATGCTCCTCATCACGGGTGCCGTCTGGGCGAACGAATCCTGGGGCCGATACTGGGGCTGGGACTCGAAGGAGACCGGAGCGCTCGTGGCGTGGCTGGCGTATGCCGGCTTCCTGCACACTCGCATCGCACACGGATGGACGGGACGCCGCAGCGCGTATTTCGCGATAGTCGGCTTCCTCCTCGTCATCTTCACATACCTCGGCGTCAGCTACCTGTTGCCGGGACTTCACTCTTACGCTTGAGGCCAGGTTCCGATGTCTGACGAGAAAGCTATTCCACCGTCCAATATCGAGAACGAGCTGCTGCGTGCACGGCTCGAAACTCAGAAGAAGGACAAACTCGTTCACCTGCTCATCGGCCTGGTCGCAGGCCTCATCGTGGGCTTCTTTGGCGCCAACTGGCTGAACGCCAGCGCCGTTCCCGCAACGCAGACGGCTGCTGCGGCCGGCGCGGCCGCGGACGACCACGAGGGCCACAACCATCCGCCGGGCGAGCACCCGGCGGATGACGCCGGTGCCGCAATGCCGGAGGTTCAGGCCAAGCTGAAGGCAGCCGACGAGAACCCGAAGAACTTCGAGGCCCAGATGGAAGCGGCCGCGATGTTCCATCGCATCAAGAACGACGACCGGGCGATCTTCTACCTGAAGCGCGCGCACGAGTTGCGGCCCGACGATTACGACGCGCTCGTGATCCTCGCGAACAAGACGTTCGACGTCGGTCTCTATTCCGACGCGAAACCGCTCTACGAGAAGGCTCTCTCGATCAAGCCGGACAAGGTGGATGTGCGGACCGATCTCGGGACGACGCTTTTCCAGCTCGGGGATCTCGACAAGGCCATCGAACTGTTCGAGGGTTCGCTGAAGATGGATCCGAAGCACGAATACACACTTCAGAACCTCGTCGTGGTGTCGATACAGAAGGGAGACAAGGCGCGGGCCGAGGATGCGCTCGTGCGGCTCGCCGCCGTCAACGCAAGCAATCCTTCGCTCGGACCCCTTCGGAAGAGCCTCGAAGAGCTGAAAACGACCGGCAAGATTCCGACGCACTAGTACACCGATTCACGGAAATCGCACCGATTCCGGAATGTCGCCGCGGTACCACCGCCAACCTCCGTTCGACCGCGGAGCGGTCGAAGGTAATAGCCGTGGGTCGCGGGGGCGAGTGCAAC
>CAZXLQ010000339.1:0-5002 GCA_964641945.1 uncultured Clostridia bacterium | reverse complement strand
CTGCGGCCGACGGGGACTGCCTGAAGTCGCGGATTCCCTTCGCTACCGCTCGGGGTTCCGGGCCAGGTCTTCCACGATCGACGACGACGCGCCGTCGTCCTCCGCGCCGTCCGTCTCGACGACGTAGCGCTCGTCCACCCAGGCCCCAAGGTCGAGCAGCCGGCACCGTTCAGAGCAGAACGGTCGGTCGGGATTGTTCTCCCACTCGGCGGGTGTGCCGCACGTCGGACAGGGTCGTGTCATGGCGACGATTCTGGAGACCGCGCCCGAGCCCGGTCAAGCCTGCGAACGCGATTCCGTCCCCTCCGTGCGTTCGAACACTGCCGCAAAGAACCCGTCGGCGCCGTGAAGGTGCGGAAACGTCCTGACGTAACCGTCGCGTGTGCGGACGGCATCGGGCACGTCCAGATCGATGCGCACGAACTCCGGATGCGCGGCGAGGAACGCGTCGGCGACGGCTTCGTCCTCCTCGGCCTCGACGGAGCAGGTGGAGTACACGAGCCGCCCGCCGGCACGCACGCGTCCGGACGCCGTGTCGAGCAGCGCCGCCTGCAGTCCCGCGAAACGTTCGAGGTCGACGGTCGCGAGGCGCCACTTGATCTCGGGATTGCGCCTCAACGTTCCGGTTCCGCTGCACGGCGCATCGACGAGCACACGGTCGAACGTCACGGACTGCCCGAACGGCAAGCCGAATGCCGCGTCCGCGGCGACGGGCGACACGTTGTTCGCGGCGAGGCGATGGCATGTCGCACTCAAGGTGGCCAGACGCGACGGATACACGTCGACGGCGACGATCCGCCCGGTGTTGCCCATCGATGCAGCGAGCGCCGAGGTCTTGCCGCCCGGCGCCGCGCCGATGTCGAGCACGCGTTCGCTCGCGCGGGCGCCAACCAGGTGTGCGATGAGCTGCGACGCCTCGTCCTGCACGTAAACCCATCCCTCGCGAATGGCCCGCGACGACGGCGTGAGGTGGCCGCCCGCAACGACGAACGCGCCTGGCGCGAGCTCCGACTTCCGGACTTCGACGCCGGTTGCCGACAGTTCCTCGAGCACGCGGGCGAGCGAGGGAGCACGCAGCGGATTGATTCGCAACGCGACCGGCGCGTGTTCGTTGTTGGCACGCGCGAGGTTCGTCGCTTCGTCGACGCCGAGGCGCTCGATCCAGCGCTCGAGCAGCCACTTCGGGTGCGAGAACTCGATCGCGAGCCGGTTCGCCGGCTGCTTGACCCGGTCGTCCGGCGCGGCGGTTCGCTCGCGCGTCTCGGCCCGAAGCGTGGCGTTCACGAGCGACGCACCCCGCCAGGCACGGCTGTTCTTCACGAGCTCGACCGATTCGTTTACGGCGGCGTGCTCCGGAACGCGTTCGAGGTGCCGGAGCTGATAGAGGCCAAGCCACAACGCGACACGCAACGGCGCGTCGAGTTTTTCGGCGGGCCGATTCGTCTTCGCGTTGATGACGTAGTCGAGCTCTCCGCGCCACCTGAGCACTCCGAGAACGAGCTCCTGTACGAGCCGTCGGTCCTCGGGCGAAAGGTCATCGAGCGACTCGGCCGCCAGGAGCGGCGACGCATACGAGTCGTCACGCAGCACGCGATGGAGGATCGACGCCGCGGCGAGCCGCGACGGCGACACGGCGGGCGTGCCTTCACGAGCGGAGCGCGAGTGTTTCACCGGGCCTCCGCAGTGCCGAGGCGGTGGCCGAACTCGAGCCGGATGCCGTTCTGGAAGTCGCGGACGGACATGCGGCGTTTGCCTTCGAGCTGCAGCTCCAGCGCGCGCAGTCGCGTGCCGGCGCCGCACGAAACGACGAGCCGGTCGCGCTCCGCTTCGATGACGGTGCCTGCGGGAGCGGACGTCGCAGCCGTGTCGGCCGGCAGCGCCTCGCACGTCCAGACATGCAGTCGCGCGCCGTCGAGCGTCGTCCACGTGCCGGGCCAAGGCTGAAACCCGCGGCAGCGATTTGCGATCGACGTCGCGTTTGCAGTCCAGTCGATCCGCCCGTGGTCGCGTGTGAGAATCGGCGCGTGCGTGGCGAGCGCTTCGTCCTGGGCCTCGGGCACGATGTCGTCGAGGCGCGACAGCGTTTCGACGATGAGCTGGGCGCCGAGCGGTGCGAGTCGTTCCGAGACCTCGATCGCCGTCTCGGCCGCCCCGATTGGTGTCGACCGTCGCAGGAGCATCGGGCCGGTATCGAGGCCGGCGTCCATGATCATCGTGGTCACGCCGGTTTCGGTCTCTCCTTCGGCGATCGCCCACTGGATCGGCGCGGCGCCGCGGTACTTCGGAAGCAGGGAGGTGTGGACGTTGATGCAGCCGCGCTTCGGAATGTCGAGCAGGGTCTGGGGGAGGATGCGGCCGTAGGCGAAGACGACTGCTGCGTCCGGAGCGAAGGACGCAATGAGGTCGCGAGTCTCGTCGGTGCGGACCTTCGACGGTTGATGCACCGGGATGCCGAGTCGTTCGGCGGCGACCTTCACTTCGGGCGGGTGGAGAGTCTGCTTGCGGCCGACGGGGCGGTCGGGTTGCGTGAACACCGCCGCGACGTCGTGGCCGGCGTCGACGAGGGCCCCGAGCGCAGGCACCGCGATGGCCGGCGTGCCCATGAAGATGAGTCGCATGGGCGAGGAGGATACACGAACGGGCTGTTCAGAGGACCTGTCGGTGCAATTAACTCTGTGTCTCGGCGCCTCCGTGTGTCTGTGTGGGAAACACTGCACCGAAAGGAGCGTAGGACACCGAGAAACGGAGGCGCCGCGACACAGAGTTCAGCAGGACCTAGCGCTCCACCGACACGAACCGCGGCGGCTGCAGCACGACGCTCGACTCCGGGTTGTAGTAGTCGTAAACCGACGACGGCGCCGCCATTGCCTCGATCCCGTACCGCGTCGTAAACCGGAACGAAAACGTCACGCTCCCGGCCCTCGGCCACAGGTACACGACCACCCGATCCGGCAACACGTCGTACCGGCACACGAGACCGCCACCATTCCGGACCGCTCGATCGAGCGACGTCCGATCGACGTCGTTCCCCGGCGGCAGCCCGATCTCGGCGACGAGCATGCCGTACCCTCGGTGCCCGATACGCTCGGCCGTGACGGTACACGTCACCGGCTGACCGACGGACGCATCCAGCCTGTCGTATTCGACTGCGAGCCGAAGCGACTCTTCGCGTTTCTCCGCCCGATTCGGCTTCGCAGCGTCGCGACCGGCGTCGACCCACGGCACGTAATGGCGCGCGACCATCTGTGCGAAGAGCACCATCTCATCCGGTGCGACAACCTCGACCACATGACGGCCCGCCCCGAAGGCACTCGAAACGTCGACGAGCTGCGGTTCTGCAACGCCGCCCGCCGCGGGCAGGACGACCGTCGCAACGTCCTTGCCATCGACCCGGATCGTTGCCTGACGCTCCGTACCATTCGTGCTGCCGTCGCCAGCGTCCTGCTCGCGCAGCGCGTCGAGCACCGAGACCGTGGCCTGAGTCGAGTACCAGACGCCGTACCGGTCCTTCTTGCGTAGCAGGAAGAGCGTGCCGCGACTGGCGAGCCGTCGCGCTTCGCGGGACAAGGCCGCGTCCGGACTCCGGCGCGCCTGGCGCGTGATTGCCCGGACGGCGCGAGCCGTTGCCTCGATGGTGCCCGCCTCTCCCCATCCGTGGAAAGGGCTCGACGTCTTGAGCTCCCAGAACGACTCTTCGCCCCGATCACGAGCCATCGCCACGAGGTGGCGGACGGTGGCGTCCGCGGTCGCGTCGTCGCCGATTTCCATGGCCGCCAGGGCCACGCACGCCAGCAGGTAGGGCTCGCCTGACGCCGTCGCGGACGACCCGGCAAACGCCAGCGCCCGTGAAACGGCCTCGGCGACCCTGGTACTGGCCTGCGAAGGAATGCCCTGCAGCCGCGAAAGGGCACACGCGACGTAGGCCGCCTGCATCGCGTGTCGCGGCAGTTCACTCGTGGATGCGCCCGTCGAATCGGTCCAGGCGCCGTCCGCGTGCTGCGTCGCGAGCAATCTGTCGCGAAGGCTGGTGATGTGCTCGCTGTCGACGTCGATAACGGTGTCCGCCTCGAGCAGGAACTGGAGCGCATACGCCGTCAGCGCCGTGTCCGATGTCGAGCCCGGCCAGTAGGCGATGCCCCCGTCCGGGGCGCGATACGACTTCAGCCGCTCGTACCCCTCCTCGAGATAGCGGGTGGCCTTCGCCTCCAGCGCCTGACCGACTCCGTCCGACGAGTTTCTCAGGACGAGAAGGCTGGGATAGGTCGACGAGATCGTCTGTTCGCCGCAGCCGTGCGGTCGTTCTAGAATGCCCTCCACGCTTTCGACCACGTGCGACATCAGGTTCGGATAGAGCTTCAGCGTTGCGCGCGGTTGATCGATCGTGTCCGCCGGCAGCTCGAGCACCATCGATCCGGCGCCGTTGAAAAGCGTCGACGCGGTTACGACCGACTCCCTTCCGTCCGGATGCACGTCGACGGGTTTCTCGATGGCGTCCGAGGCGCGATTCCCCAGAGCGGTCACGCGCTGCGCACCGTCGTCCACCGAGGCGACGGCCCGCACGTCGAAAATCTGCCTCGACGACGCGCCGGCATCCACGCGTACCTTCCGGTTCGATGGACCGTCATTGGCGTACCAGGGCGCGGGAGTCATCGACACATCCACGGACTGCGCCGAATCCAGGTAGTTGCGGACGACGACGGGCAGTCCGATCCGATCGCCTTTGGTCAACACGCGTGGCGGATCGTGTTCGACGAAGAAGGGCTGATAGGAAAGCACGCTCGCCGATCCGAAGGCCACGCGGCCATCCTCGGTCGACGCGAGCACGGAGAGCTGCCACGTCGTGATCGAGTCGGCGAGCAGAAACTCGATCCTGGCCCGTCCGCTCCTGTCGGTCACGAGCTCGGGGTTCCAGTAGACGGTTTCCGGAAAGTACTGGCGCAGCCGCGGCGTCGAACTGACCGGGCCGGTTCGGTGCTCGATGACGGCGGTTCGTTCGGGCGCC
>CAZXLQ010000338.1:0-5008 GCA_964641945.1 uncultured Clostridia bacterium | reverse complement strand
CGGCGGCGTGCACGTTCACGGTGACGGTTGGGGCGGCGTTCGGGTTCTGCTCGGTGGACGACGCGACGGGGAACCGGTTCCAGATGGTGGTGAACCCGGCGAGTCCGTCGTACGGAGTGTGGCGGTTCACGGTCGTGGCGACGAACACGAGGTACTGCGGACGTGCGAACTACATCAACTACGTGCCGGGAATCCGGCTGAGGGCGTACGACAACGACTACAGCGCGGAGAACCCGACGTTCTTCATGGACGCGAACTTCAAGACGACGGCCGGAACGGTGACGGTGCGCAACGTGAGCGGGACGATCCGGCTGACGCTGCGCGACCGCAACCTCGCCGACAGCGTCTGCCCGTAGGAGACAGTCCGCCGATCAACACGGATGGACACAGATCGGATCTGTTTCATCCGTATTGATTGGTGGACCTTTGACGTCGGCGGATTGCCGCTGCCGCCCGGACCGTCTCGGCAGCAAGGAGTGGCACGACTCCGCTTGACAGCCGCCATCGCCCCGTCGAGACTCGGTTCCGGCGAGTCGTCCTGACTGCGCTTTGCGACGATCCGAACCCGAGCAAGAATAGCGACATCTCGTCCGAAACCCCTTCATGGGACCCCGAACCATGAACAGAACGCGCGTCCTCTCGACTTTTGTCCTCCTGGTGTCGGCAGCAGCCGTCGCCTTCACCACCAATGCCTCTCCGGCAGGCGGAGTACGGGGCGACGAACCGGGAGAGTCCGCGCCACGGCACCGTGCCCGTGTCGCCGACCCGGAAACGGCGCGCCAGCTCGAAGAAGCCGGCGGACGGATGCTCGTCGACTACGGCGCGTTCAGGCTCTACGAAGTTCCCGAAGACCAGGTCGGCGCGTTCGCCGGGAAGGCCAGTGTCGAGTTCGACGCCGACCTCGACTTCATATACCTGAATGCGGGCACGATCGACACGCGATCGGCGGAAGCGGCGGATCGCAGTACGGCCGCAGGCAGCTTCCGCGGCAAGAACATGCGTCTGGTCCAGTTCATTGGCCCGATTGTCCCGTCGTGGGTCGCCGCGCTCGAGGCCACCGGTGTCGAGATCGTCTGCTACATCCCGAACAACGCCTACCTCGTGTACGGCGACGACGACAGCCTCGAGGGCCTGCGTGGACTGAGTCGCTCCTCGTCCTTCGTGCAGTGGGAAGGCGCCTACCTAGCGGAAGATCGCATTCATCCGGATGCCCGCTCCGTCGACGAGAAGGGCAACCCTCGCGACATCGGGACGGACCAGTTCGTCGTGCAGGTGATCAAGGACAAGGACGAGAACGAGAGGACATTCGCGCTCATCGAGGGACTGCAGCTGGCGCCCGCGCTCAACCGGTTCGAGACGCTGCACTACGAGAACACGGTTGTCCGGTTGCCGGAGCGTGCCATCGCCGACATTGCGGCTCGCCCGGACGTCGTATCGATTCAACCGTACTTCACGCCGACCCGTCGCGACGAGCGCCAGGACCAGATCGTGGCCGGCCATCTCTCGGGCAATATCCCGAGCTCGACGGGCTACCTCAACCAGGTCAGCACTTGGGGATTCACCCAGGCCCAATTCACGGCATCAGGGTTCGCCGTCGACGTGACCGACAGCGGCATCGACAATGCCACGACATTTCCGAACCACTTCGGCCTGTACGTGAACGGCGTCCGCCCGGGCACGAGCCGGGTCGTGTACAACCGGCTGGTGGGCACCCCGAACGCCGGCAGCACGCTGCAGGGCTGCGACGGCCACGGCAACCTCAACGCGCACATCGTTGCGGGATACAACGACCTTTCCGGATTCCCGCACGCTGACGCCAGCGGCTTCAGGTACGGCCTCGGCGTCGCGCCGTACGTTCGTGTCGGTTCGTCGGTCATTTTCGACCCGAACAGCTTCACGTTTCCGAACTATGCAAGCCTTCAGTCGCAGGCATACAACAGCGGGGCGCGCATCAGCACGAACAGCTGGGGAGCGGCCGTTGGAGGCGCCTACAACGTCGACTCGCAGGCCTACGACGCACTCGTGCGCGACGCGCAGCCTGCAGGCTCGACAGTTCCCGCTGCCGGAAATCAGGAAATGGTCATCCTCTTCGCCGCGGGCAACAGCGGGTCTGGCGCAAACACGGTCGGCAGCCCTGGAACCGGGAAAAACGTCATCACGGTTGGAGCATCGGAGGGTGTGCAGGCCTTCGGCGGCGCCGACGGCTGCGGGATCGCTGATACAGGCGCGGACAGCGCCAACGACATCATCGGGTTTTCGAGCCGCGGCCCGTGCGATGACGGGCGCCTCAAGCCTGAGATCGTCGCGCCCGGCACGCACATTTCCGGCGGCGTCGCCCAGAACAGCACGCCGGGCGTAAACGGAATGGCGATCGCGTGTTTCAACGCCACCGGCGTGTGCGGCGGCCTTTCGGGCGCCAACCACTTCCCGGCGGGCCAGCAGTGGTACACGGCGTCGTCCGGGACGAGCCATTCGTGCCCGGCCGTCGCGGGCGGCGCGGCGCTCCTCCGGCAGTTCTTCATCAACCAGTCCATGACGCCGCCGAGTCCGGCGATGACGAAGGCGTACCTCTCGAACGCCGCGCGGTACATGAACGGGACGGGCGCGAACGACACGCTCTGGTCGAACAACCAGGGCATGGGGATGATGAACCTGGGGATGGCGTTCGATTCGACGGCCCGCGTCCTTCGCGACCAGGTGCCGGCCGACATGTTCACGGCGACCGGACAGACGAGGACGTTCACCGGAACCGTGCCGGACAACACTCGCCCGTTTCGGGTCACGATCGCCTGGACCGACGCGCCGGGCTCCACGACCGGGAATGCGTTCAACAACAACCTCGACCTGACGGTCACGGTCGGCGGAATGACCTATCGAGGCAACGTTTTCACTGGAGCGAATTCGATGACCGGCGGGACGGCGGACGTCCGGAACAACATGGAGAGCGTGTTCATTCCGGCGGGTGTCACGGGTCCGTATCTCATCACGGTCACGGCAACGAACATCGTGTCGGACGGCGTTCCGAACTCGGGCGGGGCGCTGGACCAGGACTTCGCCCTCGTCGTGTCGAACGGTGTCGAGGGAGTCGCTCCTGTGATCGCGGCGGCCGGATCCACACTCACGGCGGAGAGCTGCGCGCCCGCGAACTCTGCCCTTGACCCTGGCGAGACTGTGACGCTCAACTTCGGTCTTCAGAACGTCGGGACTGGGAACACGACGAGCCTCGTCGCAACGCTTCAGGCGACCGGCGGCGTAACGTCGCCGAGCGGTCCGCAGAACTACGGTGCGGTCGTTGCGGGTGGGCCGGCGATCACGCGGCCGTTCACGTTCACCGTGGACTCCGGGCTCGCCTGCGGCGCGACCGTGACGGCGACGTTCCAGCTTCAGGACGGCGCCACGAATCTCGGTACCGTGACGTTCACCTTCACGCTTGGAACCGTATCACCCGTGACGACGACGTTTTCGAACACCGGGTCCATCACGATCCCGGCGACCGGCACTTCGGGCGTGGCCAGTCCTTACCCGTCGACGATCGCGGTATCGGGACTGAGCGGCACGATCACGAAAGTGACGGCTCGCCTCGTCGGCTGGTCGCACACTTTTCCCGACGACGTCGACGTGGTTCTCATTGGTCCAGCCGGTCAGTCGGTGATCCTCGCCTCGGACACCGGAGGCAGTTCCGCCATCAGCAACGTCTCGATCACGTTCGACGACGCGGCCGCCCCGAGCCTGCCGGACGGGACCCAGATCGTGTCGGGCACGTTCAAGCCGACGAACATCGGAGGCGGCGACACGTTTGCCGCCCCGGCGCCGGCCGGGCCATACGGATCAACGCTCTCGGTCTTCAATGGGACGGCGCCCAATGGCAACTGGCGGCTCTTCGTCGTGGATGACACCGCTGGTGACGTTGGAAGTATCTCAGGGGGCTGGCAGGTCACAATCACGGCATCGGCGTCGACCTGCGCCACGACATGTGCCGCCGTTTGCACCATCACGTGCCCGGCGAACGTCACGGTGCCGGCGGCCGCCGGTCAGTGCAGCGCGCCGGCGGCCTACGCGGCTCCGACGACCACCGGCAGCTGCGGGACGGTGACGTGCACGCCGGCCTCGGGATCGAGTTTCCCGGTGGGCACGACGACGGTCAACTGCACGACGACGGCCGGGCCGGGCTGCTCGTTCACGGTGACGGTCACGGACACGCAGGCGCCTGCGGTCGCGTGTCCGGCGAACGTCACGGTGGGCAACACGGCGGGCCAGTGTTCGGCGGTGGTGAACTTCACGACGCCGACGGCGTCGGACAACTGCCCGGGCGCGACAGTCGCGTGCGTTCCGGCGTCGGGTTCGACGTTCCCTGTCGGGACGACGACGGTGACGTGCACGGCGACGGACGGCTCGGCGAACACGGGGACGTGCTCGTTCACGGTGACGGTGCAGGACACGCAGGCGCCGACGGTCTCGTGCCCGGCAAACATCACGCAGGCGAACACGGCGGGACAGTGCTCGGCGGTGGTCAACTACGCGACTCCGACGGGGACGGATAACTGCCCGGGTCCCGTGACGGTCGTGTGCGTGCCGGCATCGGGCTCGACCTTCCCTGTAGGGACGACGACGGTGACGTGCACGGCGTCGGACGGTTCGGCGAACAGCGCGGACGGAACGTGTACCTTTGCGGTGACGATCAACGACACGCAGGCGCCGACGGTGGCGTGTCCGGCGAACGTCGTTGCACCGGCGACGGCGGGCCAGTGCTCTGCAGTGGTGAACTACACGACGCCGACGGCGTCGGACAACTGTCCTGGAGCGACGGTGGTGTGCGTGCCCGCGTCGGGCTCGACCTTCCCGGTCGGGGTGTCCACGATCACCTGTACTGCAACCGACGCATCGTCGAACACGGGATCGTGTTCGTTCACGGTGACGGTCCAGGACACGCAGGCGCCTGTGGCTACGTGTCCGGCGCCGATCACGGTGGCGGCGGCGACGGGGACGTGCGCGGCGGTGGTCAGCTACA
>CAZXLQ010000337.1:0-5040 GCA_964641945.1 uncultured Clostridia bacterium | reverse complement strand
GAGCGCGTGGGGCTGACCCGAGTGCTACCGGGCCCGGTACTGATGCGTATCCCGTTCTTGAGACGTCCCTGGGAATGGTCAGACGAACCTATGGTCGTCCCTGTAGGGAGTCAACCCCCGTGCTCGGGAGCGACCGCGTGCAGCGATTCGGCCGGCAGCTCGACGATGCAGGCACCCGACGGAGGGCGGTCCCTGACGTCGATTCGCAGCAAGTCTTCGAGTCCTTCAACCCGAATTGACACCCGATGCACGTCTCCGAGGAACACGTCTTCCACTACGTCTCCTGCGACGCAGTTCGGACCAGGTGCATCCGCAAATCGCAGGTTCCCGGGGCGCCCGATCACGCAGAGCGGCGTCCCGTGAGCAGAGTCCCGAAGCCCGCCTGACCACGATCCCACGGCAAGCCGAATCGCAACGCCGGCGCCGATCGTGACGTGCGATCCGTCGCCCGCCGCCGTCGCGTCCAGGAGGTTCGTTCCGCCGAGAAACTCTGCCGCGAAACGCGTGGACGGCGAGCGATAGAGCGAGGCCGGAGGGCCGCATTCCACGACGCGGCCAGCCCGCATGAGCACGATCCGATCCGAGAAGGCCAGCGCCTCGGACTGGTCGTGCGTAACGAACACCGTAGTGACTCCCAATTCGCGAAGCAGGCCGCGAAGCGCCTCGCGAGTGGCTTCCCGCAACCCGGCATCGAGATTCGAAAGCGGCTCGTCGAGCAGGAGGACGTTCGGCCGAATCGCCAGTGCACGCGCAAGCGCGACGCGTTGCTGCTGCCCACCCGAGAGTTGGTCGGGGCGACGGTCGTCGAGTCCGGTGAGTTGCACCAGTTCGAGCGTCTCAGCGACCGACTTCGCTATGTCGGCCTTCGACGCGCGACGCATTTTCAAGCCGAAGGCCACATTCTCGCCGACGGTCATGTGCGGAAAGAGCGCGTAGTTCTGGAAGACGAGGCCCATCAGGCGGCGCTCCGGGGGCCAGCGGGTAATATCGGCTCCGTCGAGTCGCAACGAGCCCGCCGTCGGTTTCTCGAGACCGGCGATCATTCGAAGCGCCGAAGTCTTGCCGCACCCGGACGGACCGAGAAACGTAACGACGTCTCCGCGAGCGATCTCGATCGTCATGTCGGAAACTGCGTCCGCCGTGGCGCCCGGGTATCGCAACGACAGGCGATCGAGCTCGAGAAAGGCTGCCGAGCTCACTTCGCGCTCTCCGATCGGATGTCGCTTGCCCAGTAGGTCATCCATGTCTTGATGTTCGCCCGGTAGAGGTTCCAGTCCATTGGCATCTTCTTGTATTCGAGGTTGCGCGCCCATTCGGGCAGCGTCGTCCGATCCAGGTCACTGCGTGCCGGGATACGGTAGAACGCTTCGGCGGCGTACGCGAGGTTGTCGGGCCGGCCGCAGAATTCATAGAAGAGCCGCGCTCCCTCGGCGCGCGGCGCGCCGCGAACGATCGCGATGGCATCGGTGACGACGGGCGAGCCCGACTTCGGGAAGACGATTGCCAGTGCGTAACCGCGCTCGCGGATTACCCGGCTGACGTCCGGCAGATTCCATACGGTAACGTCGGCTTCCTGCCGGTTGATTCGCAGCAGGAGCCCGTCCCAGCTCGTGGGATAGTCCTTCGTGTTCCGCGCGAGTCCGCGAAGCCACTCGAAGCCGGCGTCCGGACCGTTCGATTCGTTCCAACGGCGCAGGATCATCGCGCCGAAAATCGTTCTCATCGTGTCCGATGGATTCGGGTCGCGAATCAGGATGCGCTGTCGCCACTTCGGGTCGAGGAGGTCGTCCCAATCGCGAGGCGCCTCGGCCTCCGGAATGACCGCCGTACTGTACGCAATGATCTCGGGCGTCTCGTAGAGCCCAGCCCATCGCCATTCGACGTCGCGGGCGTCGTCGGCGATCGCCGCCGCGTAGGAGGGCACGTACGGCTCGAGCAACCCTTCGTGCGCTGCGTCGGCGAAAGTGACGGCGCTCGCTCCGAACCAGACGTCTGCCTGTGGATTCGCGCGCTCGGCTCGCAGCCGGTCGGGAATGTTCTGCGACGGCAGATCGAAAGTCTGAAGGTCGTATTCGGGGTGCTCGGACTCGAATCGCACCTCGAAGGCATCGAGCAACGACTGGCCGTGTGGCGAATAGACGACGAGTGGGGTCCGCGAATCGGTCGAACATGCCGTCGCGGCCAAGAGCAGGACCAGCGCGAGCGCCCTCGGCCTCGCGCCGAAAGCGGCGCTCGACCGCCTGTATCGACCGAGGGTCATGCGGGTTCGCTGCATGGGACGGGAAGTGCGCGGGTCATCGTGATCGTTCGAAGGAACCGGTGCGGAGGTTTCGGGAAAGAAATCACCGAGTGGCTCACCGATCGAATTCCCTGAAGTCGCATGTTTACGGTACAAGATATGTCGCGTTTCGGCCGCCTGGAGGCGGACCCGGAACGGGGTCGAACCATTGCCAGGAGCCAGAATATGCCGCCCACCAAAGTCTCACTGATCGTCCAGCCCGGAGACAGTTTCTTCCCGATCGTCAACGCCATCGACAAGGCGCAGTCATCGGTAAACGTAACGGTCTTTCGCATGGACGATCCGATCATTCAGCAGGCAATGGTCGAGGCCGTGCGCCGTGGAGTGCGCGTGCGCGCCTTGATCGCCACGAGCGCGCGAGGCTGGGGCGAGGCAAATCGAAAGCTGCTCAAGGACGCGCGCAAGGCGGGAATCGAGATCAAGGAGCCGGCCGGCGACAGCAAGAAGACCCGTTTCCACTACAAGATCATGATGGTCGATGGGCGGCAGTCTCTCGTCTTCACATTCAATCCGACGCGCGAGAATCTGCACTACACGCGCGACTTCGGCGTGATTCTGTACGACGACGAAACGACCTCCGAGTTGAACCGGCTCTTCGACGCCGACTGGAACGACTCGGCGTTCACGCCGCGTCCTGCGTCGAATCTGCTCGTGAGCCCGTACACGAGCCGCGCCGGGATGGAAGCGCTGCTCCGGAGCGCCCGGAAGTCGATTCACTTGTGGGATGCGAAGGTCGAAGATCCGGCGATTCTCAAGATCCTTCGTGAAAAGGTTGCGGCAGGACTCGACGTCCGGGTGCTCGGCGACGAAAAATCGCCTTTCGGCACGGGTTCCGGTGAGCCCGGATTTCGTGCGATCACGCGCTTCAAGCTGCATGCGAAGTGCGTTCTAGTCGACGGCGAAACGGCTTCGATCGGCAGCATGAACCTGCGGACACAGAGCTTCGATCGAAGACGCGAGGTCGCCGTCATTGTCAGGGACGAGCACCTCGTCAAGGCGCTATCCGGCGTCTTCACGTCGGACTGGGAGCAGAAGGCGCCGACGTCGGCTTCGGCGAAGACGCTCGTTCGCGGTGGCTTGAATGCCGCCGACATAGCCGCCGCCGTGGCGTCCGGCGCTGAAGCTAAGGGCATGGTGCTAATCTCGCGAACCGACGCCCTCCGAAGGCACGAACTGGGCCCGGGTGTGACGACCGTCGGACGCTCCGACGAGAACGATATAGCGATCGGTGAAGCACTGGTCAGCCGGCATCACGCGAGGTTCTCGGTAACGGGAGACCAGGTCGAGCTCGCGGATCTCGAGAGCGCCAATGGAACCTTCGTCAACGGCGAGCGTTTGTCGGGCACCCGGCGATTGAAGCCTGGCGACGTGATCGGCATTGCCGACGCTGAGGAATTTCGGCTCGTGGAGCTGTGACCCGGAGCTTCACGAATGGACGTGAATGACGGCGACCGCGGAGAGCATTCGGACTGATCGGCGATCCGGAGCCCGATTCTGGGCGCTGCGAATTCTCAGGCTTGCCGTTTTATCCTACGTGGCAGTGCTCGGATTCCTGTACGTGGCGCAGTCGTGGCTGATCTTCCCGGGTCGGTTGTCGCAGGGGCGCGCGGCAGCCCAGGTTGAACCCGGGAATCGGGCCGAGCTCGTGCGTCTCACCACGGCTAGCGGGGATGCGGTGGTTGCGCTATTCGGCGGGGCGCTGGATGTTCGCGGCCTGCCCGTCTCCGACCCCGCTTCAAGGCCGACACTGCTGTTCTTCTACGGAAATGGCGACTGCCTTGCGAACAACGTCACGCTCTTCGAGGACTTTCGCCGGCGCGGCATCAACGTTGCGATCGCCGAATACGCCGGATTCGGAATGAGTGGAGGGAAGCCGGGCGAGATCGGTTGCCGTGAGACGGCCGAGGTCGTGTTCGATCATCTGGCGTCGCGTCCAGACGTCGATGCCAGTCGTATCTTTGCGGCGGGCTGGTCGCTGGGGTCGGGCGTTGCCGTGGATCTGGCGGGTCGCCGCCGTGTCGCGGGAATCGTCGCGTTCAGCGCGTTCACCAGTCTGGTGGACATGGCGCAGCGGACTTATCCGTTCATTCCCGTGTCGTGGCTCCTCGCACACCGGTTCGAGAGTGAAGCCAAGTTGCGACAGCTGACGTGTCCGGTGTTTCTCGCGCACGGGACGTCGGATCGCATGATTCCGTACTCGATGTCGGAACGTCTCGCGGCCGCCGCAACTGGCCCGGTCACGCTACTGCCGGTCGAAGGCGCCAATCACGACGATCTGTTTGTGACCGGCGGTCCGAAACTGCTCGAGGCAGTCGTACTCTTCCTCACCACCGACGTGACCGCTCAGTAGGGCTGACCGGGTCGGCATGCGGCCGACGGGGACGGCTCTCCCTACCGCACGTCCCAGAACCGCGAACGCAGTGAGCGGCCGGCTGCACATCCCCCGCGAGGTGGTTGTACCTGACGCCCGCTCCGATTGCGTCCACCACCGACCAGTAACCTGAGCGCTACCGACGTGACGACAACGCAGCGATCGCGAGTCGTCGCGCGCTCTTTGTTGAGCCAGGCGACAAGCTCAATACGGACGGGCGGTCCTACTTCTTCTTCGCGGCCTCGAGGCGGGCGGCTGCACGAGCCAGCGCGCGAGACGCCGCGTCGGCGTCGACCTCGGGATCGGTGAGCGATTGCGACACGAGCTTCTCGGCCCGGTCACGCGCCCTGATGGCGCGCTCGACGTCGAT
>CAZXLQ010000336.1:0-5092 GCA_964641945.1 uncultured Clostridia bacterium | reverse complement strand
GTCCGCTACAACTTCGGCGACGACAACCGCACGCTGCCGAGCGTCAATCGCGCCATACGCTCGACGATCGGCGTAGAAACGCGCACACAGAACCTCTCGGTCATCTTCGACTCCGCGCTGTCCGCAACTGTCTTCAACCAGGCGCGCTTCTCGTTCGGCCGCACGAACCTGCAGTTTCCGGAGTTCGCGACGAGCCCGTTCCTGTTCGAGTCTGCCGTCACGTCGAACGTCCTTTTCCTGCCGGGCCCCGACGGCAGTCCCGGCGGCCCGCTCACGTTCACGGCGACGACTACGCCGATCGGCGAGCTCATCGTCGAGCCCTACAGCCCGGTCGGCGTCGACGTCCGGACGTTCCCGCAGGGGCGGGTGAACAACGTCTTCCAGATGGCTGACACGGTGGCGTGGACGATGGGTCATCATTCGTTAAAGGCCGGCGGCGACGTGCGGCGTCTGCAGCTCAACAGCTTCCAGGACCGCAACTATCGTCCGCAGGTCGTCTACAACAACGGGCTGCGCCTGGACATCGACGAGGACAACCCGGCGGCGAGCCAGATTTCGTATCTGACGGGCGTCCAGCTGGCGACGATCGGACTGCCGTCGTCGATCTTCCAGACGCTCACGGCCGGCGAGCCGAATTCCACGATTGGGTTGCGCTACTGGGAGATGGCGGGGTTCGTGAACGACTCGTGGCGGGTGCGCCCGAACCTGACGCTCGATCTCGGCGTCCGCTACGAGTTCAACACGGTTCCCGCCGAGGTCAACTCGCGAATCGAGAACGCCATCGATCTTACGAACCTGCCGGTCGCGGGAGGCTCGCAGTTCGACTCGGAAGCCGCCACGAACGCATTCATGCTCTCGGCCGGGCAATACGACCGGCTGCTCGCCGATCGGACTTCCATCTACGACGACGATCCGAACAACTTCGCGCCGCACTTCGGGTTTGCGTGGGATCCGCAGTCGGACGGGCGCACGTCGATTCGCGGCGGATACGGGGTGTCGTTCGACGCGATCCTCGGAGCCGTCGTCAGCCAGTCGCGCAACGTCTTTCCGACCGAGGTGCCGCTCAACATCGCGCCGTCGCTGCTGCCCTTCCTTTCGTTCTTTCTGCCGCTGCCGTCCCAACTCGTCTTTGGAAGCGACGGTGGGCCGGAGCTCCAGTTCGTCGCGCCCGGGACGGTGAACCAGTTCGGCGGCGCGCCGGAAGACTTCGTCGCGGTTTTTGGCCGGGTCTTCCGCCGCAGCCGCGCGGCCGGCGGGCTCGCCTACACGCTTCCGGCGAAGGACCTCGCGACACCGTACGCCCAGCAGTGGCACCTGACGGTCGAGCGCGAGATCGCCGGTGACATTGCGGTATCGGCGGCCTACGTCGGAACGAAGGGCTCGAAGCTCACGCGGATGTTGACGCCGAACAACGGACCCGGCATCACGCCGGTGATTCCGGTGCTCTTCAAGCGCAACCGCATCCCGATCGTCATCTTCTCGGAAGACTTCAACGACCTGCCGCCGAACCGGCCGGTGACGCCGTTCCTCGGTTCGTACCGGGTGTTCGAGAACTCGGCGTCGTCGAACTACCACGCGTTGCAGCTCGAGGCGCGCAAGCGGATGAGCCACGGCTACGCCTTCACGATCGCCTACACGTGGTCGCACGCCATCGACGACGTGTCTGACGTCTTCCCGATCGCGGGCGCGCCGGTGCTGCCGGCCGACCATCGAAACCTCAGGCTCGAGCGCGCGGACGCGGGGTACGACGTGCGGCATCGGATTGCGGCGTCGGTCATCTGGGAACTGCCCTTCTGGCGGGGAGTGACGACGGGCGACCTCGACGACGCGGCGTTCTGGCTCGGCGGCTGGCAGATCGCGTCGATCGCGCAGGGCCACACCGGTCAGCCGTTCACGCTGAACCTGCCGATCGACATCAACCTCGACGGTAATCTGACGGACCGGCCGGCGACCGAGAACGGGCTCATCTTCATTGACGAGCACGGCCCCGAGCGCGTGCGGATCGCGGATGGCGTGACCGGGAGCGAGTTCCTCGGTCCTGGATCGGTCGGGCGCAACAGCGTTCGCGGCGACGGGTACGTGAACGTGGACCTGTCGGTGAACAAGTTGTTCCGGTTTTCGGACACGCAGCGGCTCGAGCTGCGGACGGAGATGTTCAACGTCCTGAACCGGGCGAATTACGGATTGCCGGTCCGCGTTCTCGGAAACCCGGGCTTCGGCAGCGCCGTCGAAACCGCCAGTCCCGCCCGAGTCATCCAGTTCGCGCTCAAGTACAGTTTCTGAGGTGAAGCATCTGGCGGAACGAGCCTTGTCTGCCCTCCGCGGCTCTGTGACTCAGTGCCTCAGTGTGCGAAGCTCTTCAGACGCTTCGCACACGGAGGCACAGAGTCGCAGAGTCACGGAGTAAACATGATTGCCATCGCCCGCCAGGTCAGTGCCTCGATCAACGACTGCGAGCTTTCGTACATCGGCCGCGAGCCGATTGATGTCGAACGCGCGCGCGAGCAGCACCGCGCCTACGTCGCATGCCTCGAATCGCTCGGCGCAACGGTCGAGGTGCTTCCCGAAGCGCCAGAGCTGCCCGATGCGGTTTTCGTCGAGGACACGGCCGTCGTCCTTGGCACTGTCGCCATCGTGACGAAGCCCGGCGCCGCGTCGCGCCGACCCGAGGTCGACGCCGTTGCCGATGCGCTCGCCAGACACTTGAATGTCGAACGCATGAGCGGAGCCGGCACGGTCGACGGCGGCGACGTGATGCACGTCGGGAGCACGCTCTACGTCGGGCGCACTCCGCGCAGCACCGACGCCGGAATCCTCGAGCTCGCTTCGCTTGCCGCGCCGCACGGTGTCACCGTCCGGCCCGTGCGTGTCGACGGCTGTCTTCACTACAAGAGCGGAGCTTCCTACCTCGGCCGCGACACCGTGCTCGCGAATCCGGCGTGGGTCGACATTGCCGAGCTCGACGGCTTGCGCGTCATCGAAGTGGATCCGGGTGAGCCCTGGGCGGCCAACACCGTCGTCGTTGGCGATACGGTCGTCCTGTCGGAGGCGTTTCCCCGCACCGTTGCGAGGCTCGAGGCGGAGGGCTTCCCAGTCGTCACCCTCGACATCTCCGAGTTCCAGAAAGCCGAGGGCGGCCTCAGCTGTATGAGCATCCTGGTCTGAAACGGGTAGCGGCGCCGGGGATATCCCGGCGCCGCTCGTTTTCGCGCCAATGTGGGATCGGCGATCAGTCGTTGATCGAGACCCGGTAATCGACGAAGCTCTGGTCGCCGCGATCGCGAGCGCGGATCGTGAGCAGGTTAGTACCGATGTGGTACGTCCCGACCGGAGCCGTGAACGAAACGTCGTCGGGCTGCGCACAACCGTCGTGCGTGACCCAGTCGGTGATCAGGTTGCCGTTCAGGTAGATCTGCACGTCGTTGTCGACCGTGCCCGAAATCCTGAGCGTGATGACACCGGCCGGCAGCGTGAACGTCCGGCGGATGACGATATCCGAATTGAGCGGCCAGAATGTCTGCCCCGTGGCCTGGAGATCGCAGTACCCGCCGCTCGCGAACGCGCCGTTGGCGACCGGCCACGCCGAATCGTCGAAGTTAACGGCGAACCAGTTCGCCGGAACGGCACCCATGTCCTCGAACACCATGTACTTCCAGGGCGACTGGTACGGGAAAATCGGCGTCGGTCCCGGCGGATCCACCGGGGGCTCCTCGACGTCCGAGATACAGCAGACGACGACGCCGTTACCGTTGACCCGCAGGCGGTCCGAGGTGACCCTGCCGCAGAGCTGGCTGTTTCCGTTGACCGTGACCGTGCCGTTGGGCGCCGTCACGACGGCCGAGAGCGAGCTGCCGCCGTTGAGGGTCACTCCGCCGTTCGCGATGTTGAGGGTGAACCACTGGGCATTCTCGGAATTGCCGGCGCTCGCGTTGAGCGTCAGGCCCGTGCCAAGTGTGACGACGACAGGTCCGACAACCTGAAGCGAGCTCTGGCCGCTCAGGACGAGCGAGGTGAACGAATATGCCGACGGAGTCGTCGAGCCCGCGATGCCCAGGATGAAGCCCGTGCCGGCGTTTGCCCGGAACGTGCCGTAGCTGCCGGGCGGAACGGCGCGAACGTCGGCCTGTCCGCTCAGCGTCAGGTTGCGAACGTCGGCCCACGATCCGACCGTCTGGCTGGGATTCGTGAACGTGACGTCGAGAACTCCGGTAGGCGCCGTCGGAGCAGCGACCGTCGGCATCGGAATCGCGTCGACGCGCCGGATCGTGTGACGGAGCTGCGCGTTGCCGTTGAGCGTGACGCGATGGTTCGTCGGCGAGGCGGCACCCGCTTCGTCGACGGTGCCGTCATAGTCCGGATTGCCGTTCAGGCGAACCGTCGGCGAACCCGGAATCAGCAGGTCGCCGGTAACGACGCCCGATCCGTTGATGGACGTGCTCTCGGGGAGGAGCTGGCGGATGGTGCCATCCACCGTGCCGCTGATCTGCGGAGCGTGACGGACGATCACGGTCTCGCACGAAGCGTCGCGGCTGCCATCGACGCCGGCGCCAATGAAAGGCCGACGACAGCCAGAATCAGGGTGAGCAGGGCCAGACGCGCAGAAATGCTGCGGATGAGGATTTGATACGGGGGCATCCTCTTCATAAGTTGTCTCGAAATTTCCTGAACGCTACCCGGTTAGGGAGCGATGAACGGTTCCTGTTGCAGGCACCGGTTGGTTTTTGTCACGGACAGCGCGCGATGTGGTTGAAGCGAACGCGGCGTCCTCAAAATTCTGCGCAGTTCTAGCCCATAATCGGATCGGGCGCAAGTAAAACGGGGCAGAACTACCCAAAAAAGAACTACGACGCCTACGCGGGTGTCAGGTCGATTGGATTCATGGGAGCGACCCGTGCGCTACCGCGCACGGTACCGATGCGTGAGGGGCGCGGTCTCAGTGTCGCCAGCTTTCAGGCGAAAGATCCGTGAACGCCGCCGTAATCACTCAGGGCCTCGGCGATAGCGGCGGCGAGACCGAGCGCGCGGCCGGCGTCACGATGCGCCGTGAACTCGCGGTCTCCCAGCTCTGCGCGGAGGCGGGCCTCGCGATGCG
>CAZXLQ010000335.1:0-5179 GCA_964641945.1 uncultured Clostridia bacterium | reverse complement strand
ACGTTATCTTTGGGACTGAAGATGCGACCGCTCCGCGGTCGGTGCGTTACGGCCGGCGGTTCCGCGGGTCACGCGAGGGCTCGTTGCACTCGCCCGCGCGCGACCCACGGCTATTTCATCGACCGCTCCGCGGTCGCGGAGACAACGAGACACCGTGGCTATGCCCGGATCATCACATCTCCGGCGATTCCGCCGAGGTCGATGACCTGATGGTCCCGACACTCGGGGTCGAGCACCTCGGCGAGATCCTCCACGATCCCGTACCCCGTCAACACGAGATAGCTGAACACGTTGAGGACTCGTTCCTGTAGAACGTCCTGCGGATGCAGAAACGCCTCGGCCATCTCGAGCCGGCGCCGCAACGTCTCGTCTCTCCCGGCCGCCGCCCGGATGAACCGATTCCGCAACTTGTTGACCTGATAGAACATCTTGCGCCGGCTGCCATCGAGCGACGACGCAAGTGTCGGATCCGACGCTTCGAGCGCGGCCCGAAGACGGTCGAGGTCGCGCGCCAGGTTCGACTCGGTCTCGTCGAACAGCGCCGCCGTCGAGCCCTCGAGGGACCGCTCGACGATGTGTCGCATTCGCGTCTCGCGATCACCAACGAGCTCCTCGAGCGAAAGTCCATAACGCTCGAGCGTCTTCCGTGTGTCGCGATCGACGATCGTCGCGCTCGCCCTCGGAACTATCACCGGCATCGGACGGTCGAGAATCGCGTAGACCGGGTGGATCTGCGCGAAGTAGGCGACTTCAGCGGGCCCCCCGACGTAACCGACCGTCGGCAGGAGCGTGTCCTGAACGACAGGCCGCAGTGTCACGTTCGGGCTGAGCCGCTCGGGATCCGACCCGGCAAACTCCAACAGCTCTTCCTCCGAGAACGACGCGCCGCCGGCCTTGAGCTCGAACCGGCCATCCCGGCGAACCATCGCGCGGCGCCGGCCTTCGTCGAGCACCAGCAGCGGCACCATATCCGGAGACGTGAACACCTGTGCGTGATAGCCGGCGGCAACCAGCTCTTCGCTCCGATGGACCAGCGCCTCGGCGATCTCGGGAGTCCGCTCGATCGCCCGGGCGTACGTCGGCGCGGCAAGCGCCTTCATCTCCGGCCGCAACGGGTCCAGGAGGATGACCCCGAACGGGGCGAACAACCTGGCCATCAGCCGCGCGAATCCTTCCGCAAACCCGGCCGACGGCGCGTAGCAAGCATTCAGGTCCGATCGGAGCTGCTCGGTGTAGATCGTCCGCGGCAGCTTCTCGAAGAGCTCGTCGACCCACTGTCCGATCTCTGCGCACAACGTCACGTGACCGACCGGGCGGTCGGGCTCGTAGGCGCACGGTTCGACACGAACGGTGGCGAGCCCCGCACCACGCGCGGCAACAGTGGTGTGGTTCACCTCCTCGAAGTCGTGATCTTCGCTCGCGATCCAGAAGACCGGAACTGCCGGCGTTCCGCGCTCGCGCAGGCGAGCCGCAAGCTCGATCGCCGTGAGTGCCTTGTAGATCGTGAAGAGCGGGCCGCCGAAGAGGCCGGCCTGCTGACCCGTCACGACGGCAACGGCGTCGCGATGCCGAAGCAGCTCGATATGCTCGAAGGTCCGTTCTGAGGACCCGAACATCCGATTCTGGGCCGCGAGCACGTCGGCTACGCTCTCCCGGTTCACCGCCCGCGCTGCAATATCCGGTGCAATGCGCTCAAGCGAGTCGACCCCGTCCCACCTGTGCTCGAAGAACCGGTCGAGGCGTTCAGGCGCATACGCGTAGTCCGCCTGCAGCGCCGAAGTCTTCGGCAGGGACGTGAACGGGACGGTTCTGGTGAGCTGAACCGGCGACGAGACACGGGAATTCGTCATGTTTTTCTCAGGGCGGGGGTCAGGAGCCCCGCGTCGGCCAACGCAGATTCAATGAGCCGCACCGCCGTCGGATCGAAGGCGAGCGGCGAGCGACACATGCCGCCTCGAAGCCCCCGCACCGTCATCGCCGCCTTCAGTCCACCGAGACCGTAAGGCGCCAGCCGGTCCGTCAACCGCAAAAGCAGCGACGCGGCCCGGCGCGCCGCGGCTTCGTCGCCAGCCGAAAATGCGCGATGCGCCGCTACTGCGACATCCGGAGCGACGGCCGCAATGGCGAGGATGCAACCCCGGACTCCGGCTGCGAGCGCCGGAAGCACCGTCCGTCCACTTCCGCTGAGGATCCGAAAACTCTCATTGGACCTCTCGACTCGATCGAAGAGCATTGCCACGTCGCCGGAGCTGTCCTTGATACCGAAGATCCGCGGATGCCGGCCGAGATCGGCGCCAAGCTCGGCAGAGATCTGGACTCCGGTCAACGCCGGCATCGAGTACAGGAGGATCGGAATGGCCGAGACGTCTGCGACCTCGCGGTAATGCCGGCCGAGTACATCGGCTGTCATCTCGTTCTTGTAATAGTGCGGAGTCAGCACGAGCGCGAGGTCCGCGCCGAGATCCGCTGCGCGCCCCGTGGCCCGAATCGTCGCGGCCGTCGTGGGCCGTCCCGTTCCGACGAGCAGCCTTCGACCTGCCGGTACCGCAGCCCGCGCGACGGCTATCACCGCGTCGGACTCGGCGTCGTCGAGATGGATCGCCTCGCCGGTGGTGCCCAGGACGAGGATGCCGTCAATTCCGGCTTCGAGCCAGAGTCCGATGTTCTGCCGGAGAGCATCGGGGTCGAAAGCGCCACTCGCCAGAAAAGGCGTCGGTGCCGCGACGAAAACCATTCGATCAGAACCCACCCGTTACCCACCTCCTCCGGCGCGCCTGCATGCTACGAGGGGCCCGGGCGAAAGTTTAGCCGAAGACTTGCGATCACCAATCGAGTGGCGAGGGCGGACGGCGTGCCTCACCGCCCCCGCCAGGGGTGAAATCGCCTACTTCCTGAAAACCGAGTCCGGAACATCGACGTTCGTCTTCACCGTTTTCGTCGTGATGACGATGTTGCCGTTTCCTGCGTTTGCGATCGTGACACGGTACGGAGCCATCAATCCGTCCACCTTACGGTAGTCCGAGAACGTGACCGTCGATGGAATGCCGGTGTTCGTCGTGTCGTCCCACGTGATCGATTCGCGGCGCACGATCATGAAGGACTTGGTCGAGTAGTAGTCGGTGATCGCGTTGCCGCTCGGAGGCGTCTTCACGACGACGTAACACTCCTCGTCGCCGACCTTCTGCTTTCTTGCTACGACGATCTTCGAGTAGAGCGTCTTCCACTCGAGCGGTTCGTAGAACGCCGACTCGACCTTCGCGTCTTCCAGGCGCTTGCCGGACAGCGTCGTCTCGGGGGCGAAACTGACCTGTTCGCCGCCCGCCGAGCCGTCGAAGTAGTTCCGAATCGTGGCGATGGTCTTTCCGAAGGCCACGAGCCGGAAGTCGGAGCCCGCCAAGTTCGGAGCTTTCGTCCAGACGGTCCCGGTGCCGGCCAGTCCCTGATTCTCGAAGTCGATATCGATGGTTGCCTCGGACGAGGTTCTCGATCGAATTGCAGCCTCACCGCCGAGGGCTTCGACATGTTTCGCCATCAGGTCCTCGATGGTGATTCCCACCGGTTCGCTGACCGTCCGCGTGAACTCGAACGTCCCCTGCGGCTGCTTGATGCTGAAGCCCGCGACGGCTCCCGCGGGGTCGCGCTTAAACGTGATCTCGAACGCCGGCGGCAGGTTGGCGAGCGAGAAGACGTCCTTCGATATCGGCTGCAGCGCGTAAGGGGGCTGTCCCGGAACCACGAGCGAGATCTTGCCGTCCACTTTCTCGACCTCGATGCGGCCCGAACCTCCCGGGCCCGCGTATTGGCCGATGAGGTCCTCGGTCACGGTTCCGGTCGGCGCCTTCGGAGCCGTCGACGCACCGGTCGTGGCGTCCGCCGGTGCCGCCGGTGCAGCCGCGACGTCCCTGGTTCCCGCGAGGTTCGACCAGATGGTCTCCATCGCGAAATTGCCGAGCGGCGACGCCGTCACGTTGGTCAGCAGGACGAATCCGAGCTTCTGATCCGGCAACAACGCAACCTGTGCGTTGAACCCGTCGATGTTGCCGCCGTGCTCGACGACCTTGTGACCCTGCCAATCGCGGAGGAACCACCCTAGTCCGTATGCCGTCGTTCCTCCGATGGTGATATGCGGAGCTACGAGCTGCTCGAACCCCTTCTCGGAGACGAACCGTTTTCCGTCGCGTACTCCACCCCCGAGCATCAGTCGGACCCATTCGGCCATCTCCCTCGCGCTCGAGTTGATCCCGCCCGCCGCGGCCATCGTCTCGATGTCGCGCGTCGGCAGGTTCTTGAGCTCCTTGGTCGCGAAGTTGTAGCTGTACCCGAGTGCGTGATCCTTCGAGGCCTGCATCTGCCTGACCGTCCAGACCGTTCGGTTCATTCCGAGCGGCTTGAGGATTCGCGACGTGACGAACGACTCCCACGGAGCCTTCTGGACCCGAGCCACGATTTCGCCCGCCGCAAGGAACATCACGTTCTGATACTGGAATTTCTCGCCGAGCTTGGCCGCCGGCTTGGCGCGCGCGGCGACCTCGATGATCTCGAGGCGGTTGAGCTTGCCGGTGATCCAGGCGAGATCGGTGCGATTGAGGCCGGATCGATGTGAGAGAAGATCCCGGATGGTGATCCTGGCGTCTGCATCGGGATCCTGGAGCTTGAAGAAGGGGAGGTACTTCTTCGGCGCGTCGTCGAGCGAGAGTTTTCCGTCGTCGGCGGACATGACGACGGACATTGCCGTGAAAGCCTTGGTCGAGGATCCGATGGCGAACAGGGTGTCGGCGGTGACCGGGAGGTTCTTCTCGACGTTTCGCAGGCCGAGGCCCTTAATGTAGACGATGCGGTCGTCCTTCACGATGGCGAGCGAGACGCCGGGAATACCCAGCTCCTGTCGCCTGGCGTCGATGGCCTTCTCGATGGCGGCGAGCTGCGCATCGAGGCTCGGAGCGGCGGCCTTCGCCACTGTGGGCGCGGGCGCCGATTGGCCAAATGCGGGGCCCGGCGTGGAGAGCGGCAGGACCATCGCCGCCGAAAGGAATAGGAGCAATGCGCGTTTCATCGAGGTCATCTCCGGGATGTTGTTGGGAACGAGAGTGGATACGACCGAAGGCGCGGGCCGGGTTTCATGAAGAGACGATCAAGGACGTGTCACACGATTGATGGAGACGCTTGCATCGCACGCCTC
>CAZXLQ010000334.1:0-5203 GCA_964641945.1 uncultured Clostridia bacterium | reverse complement strand
ATTTACCGGGCGGGTTTGAGAGCGTGTCCTGCGCGCCTTGTCCCCTCGCCTTGTTTCGTCACCGTCTGTGGTTATCGTCCCGTGCGCTACCGGGCCCGGTACTGAAATGTGGGGCGTGCGATGCCAGCGTCTTCATCAACTATGTGACACGTCCATGAACGGCTCTGTAGTTGAAAACCTGTCAACTCTCCGCCACTGTTCAAAATGCAACTCGCCTCTGGCCAGAATGCCCGACTTGTCGCAAGATAGGCGGCACTGCAGCAAGTACCCACTATTGGAGAACAACAATGACGACACGACGTCAGATCCGCGGCAAACGCTCCGAGCGCGGCGAGGGGAACGCCAAGCTCATCGTCTACCTCCTCGTGTTGGGTATCGTCGGTTATCTCGGAGTCATGAACGTCCCGAAGTACTTGTACATGCACAACCTCAAGACTGACCTCGAGGATCTCGGCCGCACGTCTGGAGCTCGAGGACTCACGGTCGACCGTGTCCGGCCGCGTGCGGATGAGCTGGCGCGCAAATACGAGATACCCTTGCAGGACATCAAGGTCGAGCAGGAGGGTCGAGGACTCTCGGTCTCGCTTCACACCGTGCAGAAGATTGATCTGATCGTGACCGAGTATGATTGGGTCGTCGAGCAGACGACGAAGCAGCAACCGTTCTAGCTTGCCTGGGCGGTTCTGGGCTGTTGGGCTCGCGGCGGTCCTTGCCGTCGGTGCGTGTACGGACGTTATCGCGCAGAGCGGTCGCGTTCGCGAACGCAAGACGGTTCCGCCCGCGCCCGTAGCGCCTGCGCCGACACCCAGCGCTCAGCCGCCGGCGACACCGGGAGCCCCCTCGTCGCCGCCGCCGATTCCGCCCGGGGGCGACGTCGTCGCGCAGACCTCCGCCGGCGCCATCGTCAGAACCGAGCTCGCGATTGGCACGGTACTCGTGGTGCGCGAGAACCCGGCTTCGGATGTGGTCGCCGTGCTCACAGCCGTTCGCCTTCCGGACGGTGCAGACCCGCGACGTGCGATCGAAGTCGGTCGGGCAGCGTCGCTTGCGGGAACCGGTTCGCCGGCCCAGCGTGTTGCGTCCGTTGGCGCGATGATCGACGTCGCGATCGACGGAGGCGTGCTCACGTTTGCGACGAGCGCACTGGGCCGGGACGTCGACACGGTGCTGGCGGCGCACGCCGCGATCATCGGAGGACAGCGGGATGCCGTCGAACAGTCGCTCCTCGCCGCAGACCGCACGACTGTCGGGATCAGCGGCCGAGTGAACGCCTACGCCGTAATGACCACCGTGCAGCGGGAGTTCGGTGCGCTCAGCCGACGTGTCGCTTCGCCGCCGCCTCCGGCTCCGGCGAATCGTTCAGGCGGCCGGCCGCCCGTTCCACAGGTTGCGCCCCCGCAGCCACAGGCACCGGTCGTCGTCAGTCCTCCCACCCGGTACTTGCGACGCGTCGGCGCAGCGGGATCGTCGAACGTGACCATTTCATTCGACCCGGTACCGCACGCCATCGCTGACGGCGCGGTCGCCGCAGTGCTTGCAGCGGCACTTGGAGTCGGGCGGACATCGCGATGCCAGCTCGCGCTTCGGGAATCCGCGATCGTTGGCGACGCGACGGCGCGCTCCGTCTGGACGGCATCGGGACCAGGATTCGAGGTGACGCTCGCGGCCGATTCCGCGCGCCTCGATGACGCCTCGGCGACGGTGTGGCGAGAGCTGGACCGCCTCAGGCGCGAGCGACTGAGCGAGGCCGAGTTGCAGCGCGCGCGAAATCAGGCTGAGCTCGCTGACGTCATTCGCGGATCGCGCCCGGACGACGACGTAGCCGAGCTCGTCCGGCACGAGATCGAGACTCGTGACGTAAAGGCGTCGTGGACTCGGCGTACCCGATTGCGAGGCGTGACCGCGGCGGAGGTTCAGGTTCTCGCCTCGCGGCTCTTCAGCCTTGCGCGGGCATCGATCGTCGAGTCGGTGCCGATAGCGGCTCCCGCGAGACCGTCGAATGCCGACGCGTATATCTCGCGGGTGGCCGCGTGGGCGCCGGGCATTCAGCGCGAAGTTGCGGCCGGCGACGTCCGTGAACGGCCGCCGGTGCCGGCCGTTGCGGAGGGAGCGGAGCGCGAGCGGTCCGGAGAGCGCGGCGACGTCGTGCTGGTCCCGGTTCCAATTCCGGTTCGGGACTTTTCCACTCTCAACGGGCCGAAGGCCTTCGTCCGCGAGGACGCATCGCAGCCCGTCGTGGCCGTCGGGTTCTTCTTTCCGTCGGGGCGCGCCGCAGAGACATCGGGAAACCGGGGAATCACCGAGCTCACCCTGCGCGCCATGCTGCGCGGCTCGAAGGGCTATCCAGGCGACGCGCTGCTTTTCGGAATCGAGCGCTTCGGAGGACGCGTTCGGATCGTCAACGAGCCGGACTTCTTCGGCTTTGTCGTCGAGATGCCGTCGAGAAATGCGGATCTCGTAATGCCTGTTGCGATCGATCTCGTCGAGGCGCCCCAGCTCGAAACGGTCTCGGTCCTCGGCGAGCGGGATCGGCTGCTCGCGGACCAGCGCCCGTCGCGAGTCGCGTCGCATGATGCGGCTGTGAACCTGTTCTGGCAGGGCCGCTATCCGACGCATTCCTATGGCGTGGCTGCGATCGGGCTGCCTGAAACGGTCGCTAAGCTCACGGATGAGTCAGTTCGGGGATGGTACGCCGCAAGTGTGCGGGCCCTGTATCCGCTCGTCGGGATCGTAGGTGATACCGACGGTTCGTCTCTCGTTTCGAAATACGTCGTCGATGGTTTCGACAGACCCGAGGGAGACCGGCTCAGTTCTCCCGCGCTGCCCGCACCGAGCCCGGTTTCCGAGGTCTCCGTCGACTCGCCGGAGCCGTCGACCGTTGCAGCCATCGCGGCCATCACGCCGGGAGGGAGCTGGGATGCGCTCGAGGCGATCGAGATAGCGATCCGGTCGGTGCAGTTGCGGATCGGGTCATCGTCGGCGGGCGCATCGTTCCAGCGGATCTCATGCGGAGTCGAGCGGCGGCGTCAGGCGGGAGCGGCCATCTGCACCGTCGAGTCGCCGGTCGCGGGCGAGTCGGCGGCTCGCGCGGCCGTCCTGGCTGAGGTCGGACGCACGGCAAGCGCGGCCTGGTCGGCCGAAGAGATCGAGGCGGGCCGGCGTTGTGCCACGGTGGCTTGGTCGCTTTCGACTTCGAGGTGTTCGGATATGGCGGTCGCCTACGTTCGGGCATCGGCGTTCGGCCTCCCGCTCGACACCGTGGAACGATATGGCGAGCGCGTCGGGTCGTTGCCGGTCGACGGCATTCGCCGGGCCGCTGCGGCAGTGCTCGAAGCCGGCCGACTTGGTCGCGGCGTGGTGCGGGGTTCGGCGCCGCGCTGAAGGGGGAACTGTGGCGCATTTCGGAGTCGTGCGATGGTTCAGCCGGGCGAAGGGCTACGGATTCATCCGCGAGGACGGTGGCAGCGACATCTACGTGCACTACTCGCAGATCGTCGGCGAGGGATACCGGGCGCTCGAAACCGACCAGCGCGTCCGTTACGAGATCGGTGACGGTCCCGGAGGCGCCCAGGCCGTCGAGGTCGAGCCGCTCGACTCGCCGAGCGGTCGCGCGCCGGTGTATCCTGCCGCGCCATGAGGAAAAATCGGTTCCCGATTCCCGGAAGGCTCTTGATCGTCGCGCTCGTTACCGGCTGCCTTCTCGGCATACCTGAGCGGGCGGCGTCGCAGAAGCCGAGGACTGCGAAGCCGGCGCCCGGCCGGGGAATCACGCCGGTCGGAACCGTGAACACGCCGTTCGCCGCTGCAAAGCCGATCCTCGAGGCCTTCGCCGCCCGACTGCCGGCCGGATTGCAGGGCAAGTCGATGGAGGCGCTGGCAACCGAATGGGCCGGTTGGGTTTCCAGACGCGACGCGGACATCCGCAAGCGACTGGAGCAGGGCGACGAAGATTCGATCATAAACTTCATGCTCTTCGGCGTGAGCTTCACGAAGCAGCCGCGCGCGACGCCGCGCGAGATCGCACGCGTCGTGGAGGCGGGACGGACTCCCGAGGAAGTTCTGCTTGCCCGGATCGAGGATCTTGCGAAGGGGATCGCGAAACCGGGCCAGAACGAGCGGCTGCAGTTTGCGCGGTCGGTCGTGGAACGCAGGGGGATCAATCCGGCGACGCCTGCCGGATTCGAGTCGACGCAGGATTACCTGCTCGAGGCGACGAAGCGTTTTCTGAAGGAAGGCGATTCTTACAGTCGCGCCATTGAAGCCGCGCGGCTCGCCGGCGATGCCTCGGCGGTTTTTGCCGAGCGATCGACGTTGTACCGGGAGCGCGGATTGTCGTCTGACACATCGCTTTCTCCCGATTACGGCATCGAGCGCGCGCTCGAGGATTTGAAGGCCAAGGGCATTTTCGCTCCCGGAAGCGTCCGTCGCGTGGCGATCGTCGGCCCGGGGCTCGACTTTACCGACAAGGGTGAGGGGTACGACGTCTATCCCCAGCAGACGATCCAGCCGTTCGCTGTGATCGACTCTCTCCGGCGTCTCGGCCTGGCGAAGGAAGGTGACCTCCGGTTGACGACTTTCGACCTGAGCGACAGGATCAACGCACATCTGGCGTCCGCCGGCAGCCGAGCTGCGGCTGGAAGTCCGTATGTCGTTCATTTGCCACGAGATATGGAGGCCGGCTGGGATGCCGGGCTCGTTTCGTACTGGGAGCGATTCGGCGACCGGATCGGCAAGGACGTGCCGGTTGCGTCGCCCGAGGGCCTCACGACCGTGCGAATCCGCTCCGTTCACATTCGACCCGACGTCGTGAGGATGATCCGGCCGGCAGATCTCAACGTCGTTCTCCAACGTCCTGAGGGACTTGCGGCGACGGAGCGTTACGATCTGGTTATCGCGACGAACATCCTCGTCTACTACGACGTTTTCGAGCAGTCGCTCGCGCTCTCGAACGTCGCGGCCATGTTGCGACCCGGCGGGATCCTGCTTTCGAACAATGCGCTCTACGAGTTACCGGCGACGCCAATGCGCTCTGCCGGGTACACGACGGTGGTGTATTCGTCGAAGGCGGATGACGGCGACCACATCGTGTGGTACCAGCGACAGCCGTGACCTGAAGAGACGGTCGTTCGCGTCGGGTCCCCGTTTTTCGAGCCGCGAGCGGTAGCGAGCGTCCCACGGACAGTGCCTGAAACCACAGACTCGT
>CAZXLQ010000333.1:0-5250 GCA_964641945.1 uncultured Clostridia bacterium | reverse complement strand
CAGGCCGACCCGGAACCGCGAACGCAGTGAGCGGCCGGCCGTCCCGAGCGCCACCTAAGGGGCCGACCGAGCTCTCGAGCTGGCGGTAGCGGACACAAACGGATCGGACTTGCGGTACAACCACTTGGCGGGAGATGCACGGCCGGCCGCTCACTGCGTTCGTGGTTCTGGGACGTGCGGTCGGGAGAGCGGGTTCTGGTCCTTGACCGCCCGTCCGGCTGCGGCCGAAGATCCGGTGTGTGAGGTCTGGACGGAAGAGGACAGGAGAGCCCATGCGCGAATTCACTGACGGGTCGACGGCAATTGTCCGCGGCGCGCTCGATGCCGGGTGCACGTTCTTCGCCGGGTATCCGATCACTCCTGCATCCGCGATCCTCATGCAGATGATGCGCGAGCTGCCAAAAGTCGACGGAGTCGCGGTGCAGGGCGAAGACGAGATCGCGTCGATCGGCATGTGCATCGGCGCAACGCTTGCCGGCGCACGCGCCATGACCGCCACGAGCGGGCCGGGGCTTTCGCTATACAGTGAGAACATCGGCCTCGCGATCATCGGCGAAGTCCCCCTCGTGATCGTCGACGTTCAGCGCCTCGGTCCGGCGACGGGCGGCGCCACGACCGTCGGACAGGGCGACGTGCAGTTCGCACGGTGGGGAACGGCGGGCGGTTACCCGATTATTGCCCTGGCGCCTTCGTCGGTCGCGGAATGTTATTCGCTGACGATGCGGGCCTTCGACCTTGCCGAGAGATTTCGCTGCCCGGTGTTCCTGCTGACCGACAAGGAACTGAACACGACGACGACCACCGTGGAAGTGGACGAATACGAAAAGCCCGCGGTACGCGAACGCGCCGTCCTTCCGGCGACCGAGAAGCCGTATCGGTACCTTCCGGCGGACGACGTGCCACCGCTCGCGCAGTACGGAGGCGACGGCGCGGTCCGCTTCACGGGCTCGACGCACGACGAGCGCGCAATCATCACGAAGTCGCCCGCGAAGGTGGCCGAGATGAACGAACACCTCCGCGCCAAGATCGAGGACCACGCCGACGAGATCGAGCTCGTCGTGAAGGACCTGCAGCCTGGCGCCACGACGCTTCTCGTCAGCTACGGAATCACGGCGGGCGGGATGCGCGAAGCTGTCGCACAGATCCGCGCGTCCGGAAAGTCGGTGTCCGCACTGACGCTTCAGAGCCTCTGGCCCGTTCCGGAAGTCGCGATCCGCTCGGCACTCGACGGGATCACGCGCATCGTGGTCGCCGAGCTCAATCACGGGCAGTATCGGCGCGAAATCGAGCGCGTCGCCTACGGACTCGAGGTCGTCGGACTGCACCGCGTCGACGGTGAGCTGATCGCGCCCGAGTCGTTCGTGGAGGCAATCCGATGACTGCAGGCACCACCGTCACAACGCTGTCCACCTATCGCAACGAGACGCCGTACCCGTTCTGCCCCGGCTGCGGGCACCACGCGATCCTCGATCACCTGAGTGCGGCGCTCAAGGCGCTCGATATCGATCCGCAGAAGGTGGTGCTCGTCAGCGACATCGGCTGCTCGGGCCTCTCGGATCAGTATTTCGTCACGAGCGCGTTTCACGGACTGCACGGACGCAGCATCACCTACGCCACCGGGATCAAACTCGCGCGACCCGACCTCAAGGTGATCGTCATCATGGGCGACGGCGGAACCGGCATCGGGGGCGCGCACCTGCTCAACGCCGCGCGCCGCAACATCGGCCTGACCGTGCTCGTCTTCAACAACTTCAATTTCGGCATGACCGGTGGCCAGCATTCGACGACGACACCGGCCGGCGCGTTCACCAGCACGACACCGGGCGGAAACCTCGAGCGGCCGCTGGACATCTGCGCGACCGTCGCGGCGAACGGAGCGGGCTACGTCTGGCGCGGAACGAGCTTCGACGACGACGTTGCGGAGCGCATGGCCGAGGCGGTGCGGTCCGAGTGTTTCGCCCTGCTCGACATCTGGGAACTGTGCACGGCCTACTACGTCCCGAAGAACAAGGCTTCGCGCAAGACGCTGACGTCGATCCTCGACGGCCTGAGCCTGAAAGCGGGATTGCTGCACCGGGCCGACTATCCCGAATACGCGGCGGCCTACCGCGAGGCTTCGTCGTCGCAGCGCGGAAAGCCGACCCTGTCGCCGCGCCCGATCGCGCCGCGATTCGACTCGCCGCTGGACCGGCCGTTCCACCTCGTCGTTGCCGGTTCGGCCGGAGGCAAGATCAGATCGGCGGCGCACGTGGCCGGAGAGGCGGCACTACTATCAGGACTTTGGGCGGCGCAGCGCGACGACTATCCGATAACCGTGATGACCGGACACAGCATCGCCGAGATCGTCTTGAGCCCTCGCGAGATCGATTACACCGCTATTGCACGTCCGGACGCGTTGATCCTGCTCAGTCGCGACGGGCTGTCGAAGGTCGGCCACCAGCTCGCCGTAATGCAGCCCGAGGACCACGTGTTCACCTTGCCCGAATTCGCCGAAGTGGAGACACGCGCCACGAAACACGTGATCGATCCCGCGACGGCCCCGACCCGGCCCGCAAAAGGAGCGGTCGCGCTTTTCTGCCTCGCCCGCGCTTTGAACGAGCTTGGCATCGTGTCGATCGAGGCGATGGAGGCGTCCGCACTGCTTCGCCCGTCCGACCACGCCGAGAAAAACGCGGAAGCGATCCGCTCGGCGGGCGCCGTGTAGTGGGTCTATTGCGCCGGCGCTTGTGGCGCGTACGCCTTCGCACTCGCCAACGGCACCGATCTCAGTGAGACGATCTCGTCGCAACAGAATTCAGCGGCGACACTTTGACTCGCCGGACGGCGCTCAACCGTAAGATCCCCGGCCGCGTCGCACGCGAAAGCGGACGCAGAATATGTCTGCGCCCGGCGATTTCCTGAAACGATTATCCGCGGCGTCACGTGTACTGCACAGACTGTGAACTGGAGGCTTGGATGAAACGAGCGTTCGGAATCGTCCTCTGTGTGGCATCACTGCTGACGCCTGTTTCCGCGAGCTCGAACGGCGCAGGTGCCGGGACCGCGAGGGAAGAGAAGTCGGGCCGGAAATACGCGGACCTATCGCGGGTCGTTCAGGACAACGCGGTGACATGGATCCTGCAGGACGCGACAAGCCGCCACCGGCCTCGAAACGCCGCGTTCGTCGACGTTACCGTGGTTTCGGTTCGCGACGGAACGCTCCACGAGCATCAGACGGTCGTAGTCGAGAACGGCCTGTTCACCGCAGTCGGAAGTGTCCGTGACGTACGCGTCCCGCGCGGCGCACTTCGGATCAACGGCCAGGGCCGGTTCCTCGTGCCCGGCCTGACCGACATGCACGTACACTCGATGGTCAGCAACAGCCAGAAGCTCCTGAACCTCGCGAACGGTGTCACGACCATTCGCGAGATGGACGGCTTCCCCTACCTGCTTCGTGAGCGTCAGGCGATTCGCGAGAACCGGCTCCTCGGCCCGACGATGTACGTCGCCGGCACGATTCTGGCCGCGATGCCGATGGAGGACTATGCGCGTGTCGTGACAAGTCCAGACGAGGCGCGCGCGGCCGTAATCGAGCAGAAACGGAACGGCTACGACTTCATCAAGGTTCACAACGTCCTTCCCGTCGAGCTCTACCGCGCGGTCACTGAAGAAGCGCGGCGCCAGTCCATCGACGTCGTCGGACACGTTCCGCACGACGTTCGTCTCGGTGAGGCGATAAAGCAGGGCCAGCGGACCCTCGAGCACATGAAGGGTTACTACTACGACAGGACCCTGAAGATGACGACCGAGGACTACGTTGGCCTGACGAAGGATGCCCAGGTCTGGAATTGTCCGACTTTCTACACGCGCAGGACCGGCATCGCGAGATCGGAGCTCGAGCGGCTCATCGCGACGAGCGACGAGATGCGTTTCGTGCCGGCGGAGGACAAGCGGCGCTGGCTGGAAGAGGCGAAGGAAATACCGGACGCCACGACCGAGACCATCTACGAACGGTCTACGGCTGCATTCAAGGAACTGCTCGCGATTCGCGCACGGTTCCTGACGGGCACGGACTCGGGCGGCGGCTACCGGAACCACGTGCCGGGCTATGCGCTCCAGCACGAGCTCGAGACTATGGAATCGCTCGGGATGCCGGCGATCGACGTCCTGCGATCGTCGACGATCGAAGCAGCTGCGGCAATGCGTCGAGAGCGCGAGTTCGGCTCGATCGACGTGGGTATGCGGGCTGATTGCGTTCTTGCCTCGAAGAACCCGCTCGAGACTGTCGTGAACCTCAGGCAGAAAAAGGGAGTGATGGTGAGAGGCATCTGGATGCCTCCGGAGGCGATCGAAGAAATGCTCTCGAGTGTCGCCAGGGTCTATGCGGATGACGGAGGTCTTGCCGACGCCGATTTTCCCGCGGTGCTGCGGTCGGCGGTTCGTGACGCGCGGCGACTCGAAGGCAGCGGGTTTGTCGCGCTCGTCGGTCGAGAATCGTCGCTCGTCACGCTCGGTGACCTCCTGATCGACGCGAGGATGACTCGGGATGCCGTGGCCGTGCTTCGAATCGCGGCAACGGCGTTTCCGGAATCGGCCGCGGTGCACGCAGCGCTCGGTGCGGCGTGGCTGGCTCGACGAGACTTACGTGAGGCGATGGCGGCCATCGAACGGTCGCTGGCGATCGATCCCGGCAACGATCGCGCGCGTCGGCTACTCGAGAGTGCTCCAGATCGAGTTGCTCCGTCATTCGACCCGGTCGGGGTTTACGCGTTCGAGGTGCGAATGCTAATGAACGGGGCGTTCAAGGTAATCCCGTTGCGTCTCGAGGTGACTGGCTCGAGCGGTCGATACACCGGTCGAATGCTGTCCGACGCGGTGCCTGAATACGCGCTCGAGGGCGTGTCAGCCGTCGGCGACCGTTTCTGGGCGACTGCTGTGCGCGGCCAGAATCGCGTCAAGTTCCGGTTGGTCGTTTCGGGATCCAGGGTGACCGGCTCGTGGTCCGCCGAATTCGGTGCCGGCAATGTCACCGGTACCCGGTCGGGAGGCCCACCTGGCACGTGAAGCTAACTCCCGGCAGCCGCCGGAAGGGTCGGTCTATTAACGTCACGGTGTGCTTTCGCACGAATGACGCCACGCACTCGAGGCGACCGCTTCGCGGTCGCCCTGGGGTTTGGCCTACTGAGTCGACGTCTCCGCAGTCGGTCCGTCCGCGGGGCGGTCGAAGGTAATAGCCGGGGGTCGCGGGGGCGGGTGCAACGAGCACACGCG
>CAZXLQ010000332.1:0-5277 GCA_964641945.1 uncultured Clostridia bacterium | reverse complement strand
GCCCTGCGCATCGACCCAGACCTGGGTGACTTTCCCCGTGGCCGCGTCGAAGAAGTTCATGCTCCCGCCGGTGCCGCCAAGAGCGTCGGTCCAACGCTCCTGCACCACGCACCCTCCATCTACGGGATGGATCGAGTTCGTCCCGACCTGCTGGCCCTTCGTGTTGAATACGTTCCAGTCGCCGATCCAGAAATCCATCGCCCGCCATCGGCTATCGAACCGGCACGGGAACGCCACCTTCTCGGCCTTCTCGATCACCGCGGGGAATCGCGCGTCGTCACGCAGCTTCGCAAGGTCGGGATCCGATCCAAGCCCCTCGACATTCTTGTAGCCGCCGTCGATTGCTCCATTGAGGGCGCGAAATCCGTCGTCGATGCGGCCGAGCCCCGCGTACGCGCACGCGAGGTTGTACTTGGTGAAGAACGGCGCGAATCCGAGCGAGTCCGCCTTCTCGAGTCCCACGACCGCCCGGTCGAATGCCCGGAGGCGGAGGTGCGACGTCCCGATCCGGAACCAGGCCAGGCCATTCTCCGGCTCTCGCGCGGCGATGGCCTCGTAGGCCCTTGCGGCGGCGGCCCATTCCTTCGACTGATACAGCTTGTTCGCATCGGCCGTGCCGGGGGCCGACTGCGCGAAGGCCGTGGCGGCCAACGCGATAATGCCAGCGAGCAGAACAACTCGATCAAGGCAGAATCCGATCACCTTTTCACCTCACTCCCAGGAATGTCTTTGAGTGCTGCAACGCGTCGGCGTCTGGTCCCTGACCGGTCCTGCCGTTGAATGCCGAACTTTTGCAACAGTTTACATTCGAGGGTGCCACCGAAACGAAAGTGGGCCGCAAGGCCGGCACGAGACTTGACCGCGAACCCGCAAAGGCCAACAATCGGCTAGACTCCCCCAACCCCAGCAATTCAGCCGGTTTCGGCGACAAGGAACTCGCCCGTGGCCCTGTTCTCAACGACGATCAACGCCCCACGCGTTGCCCTGGCGGGTTTGCTCGCAGGCGCCCTCATCAATCTGTGCGACATCGCGCTGCTAATGTTCATGGACGCGGAGCCGTGGTCGGCCGTGCTGCGTGGCGAAGCACTGACCGGATCGTTCGCGCTGCCGCTCTACCGGGCTCTCGCAAGCCTCGTTGCCGGAGTCTTCATTGCCTGGCTGTATGCGGCATTGCGCTCGACGCTCGGCCGCGGAGCAGGCGCGGGCTCGATAGCGGCAGTCGTGACGTGGATTCTGGCGCACCTCTATGCTGCGGCGGCAGTCGCGACCGGCTCTTCGACCTGGCGAGTATTCGCGATCAACACGGGCGGGCTGCTCGTCGGCTATCTGGTGGGCGGCATTGCCGGAGCGCGGCTATATGACCGGACTCCGGGCTCGTCGCGGAAGCCGCTGATGGGTCGCCGCCGATAGCTGTTCGTTCCGCGAGTCCTGTCCGGGACGCCCGCGGAAAATAATGTGGACCCAATTACCGCGGTTCCGCGTCTATAGGACCGTTGATGTTTGAGAGGTCCGTACCACCACGCGGACCTTTGAGACGGCGGACTTCCTCAGACGCAGTCTCGATCGCGGGCCAGCATGCGGAATCCCATCCGCGGATGGCACGGCGGGGCGCCCAGGCGTTGCATGAGCAGTTCCTCGCGACGGCAGGCGCCGGAATGTCGATTGTGGGAGCGCCAGATTGGGCGCTCCCGCAAATTGCGGGGTTCACGAATCGCCACTTCGAAGTTCTGCGCACTCCGTGCCTCTGTGCTCTCTGTAAGGCAACGCCATTGCCGTGGGCATACGGAGAAGCACAGAGGCACGGAGAGCACCGAGTCATCCCATCGGCCGTTCGTACCGCGCCCGTACCACTGTGTGAATGTTACCCCGTACGTTGAAGTCGCCTTCGATCTCGACGCGAACCGGATCGAGCGCCGAAACGAAATCCTCGAGCATCCGATTGACGACGTGCTCGTGGAAGATCTTCACGTCCCGGAAACTGTTCACGTAGAGTTTCAGGCTCTTCAACTCGACGCACTTGAGATTCGGTACGTAATCGAGCTTGATCGTCGCGAAATCAGGAAAGTCCGAAAACGGGCAGATCGCGGTGAACTCAGGCATCGTGAAGGAAACGACGATCTCCTTGCCTGGGTACTCATAGGGAAACGTGTCGAGCGGATACAGGTCCATCTCGTCGACGGGTGTCGAGGTAATGACGGGCTTGAAGATCTCGTGCGGCATGTCGCCTTCCTCCGTTGCTGATCCGACAGCATACCGGAACAGGGCGACGGCAGGCCGCCCGCTCCCGTTCGGGGCTTCCGGACCGCCGGTTGGCGTAGGGTCTGCCGGTCGTGTAGGCTCAGACGAATCGCTTGCGCGTCGCCCGTGCGGCGCCGACCTGGCGATGCAATCAATTCGAGGAGGACCTCCCTCTTGAGGACCAGAAAGCTCGCGCTCGTGTTCGCCATGGCCGCCGCCGTCGCCGGTGTGGCTTGCTCCAATCCGACGACGCCGACGAATGTGTCGAACGTCACCAACAAGCCCGTCAACGCTGCGCCTGCCAACACCAACGCCGCCCCGGCGATCGCGGCCCTTCCGGGAATGGACGAAGCAACGCACGCTGCCTTCAAGGCGAAATGCGCGTTGTGCCACGGTCAGGACGGCAAGGGCTCGGGCAAGGCGCCGAATCTCTTCACCGTCAAGGACAAGCACACACCCGAACAGTGGGAAGGTTATCTGAAGAACCCGCGATCGCTCGAGAAGGACAACACGATGCCGATCATTCCGCTCGAGGACGACCAGCGAAAGCTGCTCGCGACGTGGCTCGCGAAAACCACCGGCGGTCAGTCGGCCGAAAAGCCCGCGGACATGCCGTCGAACAAGCCGGCGTCGCTGGACGCCAAGAAGTAGCTCCGCGAGGAGCCGGTCCCGGCGGGACCGGCTCCCTTGCTGGCTCGGGTCCGAATGAACGGGCCCACGGAGGTAGGTGATGGCTTCGCAGATCCGCTTCGAACCGCAAGGGGTGGACGGTCTCGTCGCCTCGGGAACGTCGATAGCCGCAGCCGCCGAGCGACTCGGCGTGCACGTCGAGCTGCGCTGCGGCGGTGCCGGCGAATGCACGTCGTGCGCGGTGAGGATCGTCGACGGTCCATTCTCGCTTTCTCCGCTTACGGACGCCGAGAAGCGAATGCTCTCGGAGGCCGATGTAGTCGGCAGTCTCAGGCTCGGATGTCAGGCAAAGACCGGCGACGCCGAATGCACCGTCCACGTGCTCGATGCAGCCGAACGTCCACCGATGCCTGAGGGCGCTGCTGCCGGGCAGTCTCAACCCGATGAATCGGCGGATCGCGACAAGGCCGGCGATCGCGCCAGAACCGCCGGCTGGTTCGGTCTCGACCCGTGGTCGTGGAAGTCGGCCTGGGGAACGGGAGCCGAAGGCGGACAGGCGTGCGGTGCCGGAGCGTCCGACGAGAAGCCGACTGACGAGTCCGCTGGCACCGAATCCGACATCGACGACATTCGTCGGCGTATCCTCGAGGCATTCGGTGAATTGCCCGCCGGCGAGAGGCTGGCGACGGCGCTCGAGCTCAACCTGAAGGCTGCGGGCGACTTCTTCGGCACAGTGTTCGAGGACTCGTTCAAGGCCGGGAACGAGGCCCTCGACTCGCTGATGAAGCAGGCTGCCAGCGTCGTTCGTGAAGCAAAGAAGCGCGACGCGTCGCCGTCCGTGCCTTCCGAGACTGCCGTGAAGCCGGACGAACCAACTGACGACCAGACAACGGACCGACCATGACGAATCCCGACACCTATTACCGGCTGACCATCCGATTCTCCAACGGCGAGACCGAGAAGTTCATTCTTCGCGAACCCGTCGATGCCGGCCAGATCACCGAGAAGACTCGCTTCGTGCTCGTTCGATCGCACAACGGCCATAGTCACGAGATGTCTCAGGTGTTCCTCGCAAGTCTCGCGGACGTGTCGTTCGTGCGCATCGACAGGCTTGACGCCAAGCAGATGCGGCAGCGCGTAACCGGATTGACAGGCTCGTTCGACGAAAGCGAGGGGCCCGAAGTCGTAGCAACGGTCGAATTCCTATGAGTCGAAGCGCCGACCAACTGTGGCGAACTGGCGCTCGCGCTGTACTTCTCGCGAGCGCCGTTCTACTCGTTCCCCACTCGGGTTGCCGAGAGCAGCAGGCCGACACCACGGGCGCGCGCAACGCGAATGCGGCGACCTCTCCGGTCGCGAATTCGAACGGGAACGCGATGGCAAAGAGCGAGTTCGATGCAAACCGGGCCTTCGAGCACGTGCGTAAGCAGGTGGCGTTCGGTCCGAGACCGGCCGGATCCCCGGCGCTTGCCGAGACCCGCCGGTACCTGGTGACCGAGCTTGCGTCGTACGGACTGCAGGTCACGGAGGAGCCGTTCACCGCGACGACACCGGCCGGCAAGATCGAGATGGTGAACGTGATCGCCGAACTGCCGGGCCTGTCGGGTGACGTGGTCGTTCTGGGCAGTCACTACGACACCAAGCGGATGGCGAATTTCGTCGGTGCGAACGATGCGGGGTCGTCGACCGGCGCGCTGCTCGAGATCGCGCGAGTGCTGGCAGGGCAGGCCAAGTCGAAAAAGCCGGAGCTCACGATTCAGTTCGTCTTCTTCGACGGAGAGGAAGCGGTGATCGAATGGTCGGACGAAGACAGCACGTACGGCTCGCGCCACTTCGTCACGTCGCGGCAGAAAGCCGGAAAGCTCGGGACGATCCGAAGCATGGTGCTGCTCGACATGATCGGCGATCGGGACCTGGTCATCGCGCGCGAAGGCCACTCGACGGCAGCATTGACTGACGCGATCTGGAAGACCGCGACGTCTCTCGGCTATTCGAAGCATTTCGTCAACGAAACGTTCTGGATCGAGGACGACCACGTCCCGTTCCTGTCGGCTGGCGTCATGGCCGTCGATATCATCGACTTCCGGTTCGGAACGAGTCGCGACCGGTATGGTGACGGCGGACCGACGAATGCATACTGGCACACTCCGGACGACACGCTGGACAAGGTCAGCGCCGAGAGCCTCAGGATCGTCGGTGAAACGGTAGTTGCCTCGCTTCCGGCGATCTTTACGATCGCCCGCAGGTAGTAGGACGACGGGCCCGGAACCGCGAACGCAGTGAGCGGCCGGACGTGCAGAGCTCGCACGTCGGTGGCGGCGGATGCAGGCGGTCCGGCGTGCGGTACGACCACTGGGCGGGAGATGTAAGGCCGGGCGCGCACTGGTTTGGGGGTGTGGGACGTGGGGG
>CAZXLQ010000331.1:0-5309 GCA_964641945.1 uncultured Clostridia bacterium | reverse complement strand
TCGGAGCCTTGCTTCGACGGCAGGGCCAAGCCGGGCGCCGCGAGCAGGATGACCGTTGCGATCGCAATCCTCAGCCTCGTCATTTCGTGCCCTCCCTTCATGCTGGTTCCAGACTACTCCCCGAACGTCGAGACCGGCAATCCGCGCGCCTGTCCCAGAGTTGGTGGTGCACACGGTCAGAGGTGCTGCGCGGGAGAGCGGTCCCCGTCGGCCACAGGCCGGCCGTGATCAGCGCTCACGCCGGGTGTGGCGGATGCAGGCGGATCGGGCGTGCGGCACGACCACTGCGCGGGAAAGCGGTCCCCGTCGGCCGCAGACCGTCCGTGATTAGCTCGCACGCCGGAACGACTACTGCTCCCGCTGCTGCCGTCGGTACTCGGCGACGGCGGCCTCGTGCTCGGCCACTGTTCGCGAGAACTTGTGATGGCCCTCCGTCCCGCTCACCACGAAGTAGAGGTACTGCGTCTCCTGCGGTGACAGAACAGCTTCGATCGATTTCAGGCCAGGGTTGGCGATCGGTCCGGGGGGCAGGCCGTCGAACACGTACGTGTTGTAGGGCGAGAGCCTCGACCGGTGTTTCGGGTTGTTCACGTTATTGTCGTAGTCGTTCGCAAGCAGCGCGGCGTAGACGAAGGTCGGGTCCGAGGCCAGGCGCATCTTCTTGCCGAGGCGGTTGTAGAAGACCGACGCGATGATCGGCCGCTCCTCGTCGATTCGCGCCTCTTCCTCGATCATCGAGGCAAGTGTCACGAGCTCGTGCACCGTCATGTTCCGCTGCGCGGCCACCTGACTGAACTCGGGCATCGATGCATAGACTTTCCGGAAGCGGTCGACCATCTGTGTCACGAGCTCCTCCGGCGTGGTACGCGGGGTGTACTCGTAGGTGTCCGGAAACAGATATCCTTCGAGGGTTCCCGCATCCGGATCGATGTCGCGAACAAGGGTCGGATCGCCCGTTAGTGCCAGGAATCGATCGCGGGAACCAAGGCCGGTTTTTTCGGCGAGCGTCTCGGCAACGTCGTATCGATTGAAGCCCTCGGGAATCGTGACGCGCCGCGTCGCCACCTCTCCACGCTGAATCTTTCCGAGCGCTTCAACTGGACTGATCGGCGACTTGAACTCGTAGTCGCCAGCCTTGAGGGACTTGCCCTGGCCGGTCACGGCCAACCACACGAGCACTGCCGACTGGTCGCCGACGACACCGACATTGGCAAGAGCCGCAACGATCTCGCGCGTTCCCATACCGGGTTGAACGGTCACGGCGACGAATTCGCTGTTCAGCTCCCGTCGAGCCGTCAGGCCTACCTGCATCCACACGCCGACGACGGCAATGAAGAACAGAAGGACGGTAGCGATGGTGAGCGTCGCCACGACGCGGCGTCTAGCCACGTTCACCCCGTTTCGCGAGCCGTTCCCGTTCGGCGAGGAACTCCTCGAGGATCACGACGGCCGCCGCCTCGTCGATGCGGCGTTTCCGCTCCGCCGCCGGGACGCCCTGGGCGCGCAAGCGATCCTCGGCTTCGACACTGGTCAGCCACTCGCCGATCGTGTGGACCGGAATCGCCAAGGCGCCACGGAGCCGCGCTACGAACCGCAGAACGCGTTCCGCAGCGTCTCCCGACGTCCCGTCGGGCTTGAATGGCACGCCGACTACGATCGCCTGGGCCTCGAGCTCGACGGCGAGTTCGCCAATGCGCTCGACGGCGCTGATATCAGAGAGATTCCGCAGCGTGGTGACGCCGCGCGCCGTCAGGCCGAGCGCATCCGAGACCGCGACACCCGTCCGGCGCCGTCCATAATCGATCGCAATGATTCGCATGGGGGTTCGGCGAGTATAGCCGAGGCCCGCCGACATTGGCCACACGAGGACCATACAGGCGAACATATCGGCCGACGCCGCGCGTGTGGTACGTTCGCCCCCCGTGAATGGCGAAGCGCACAGCAAGGCAAGCCCGACGTTATGGTCTCGCCTCGTTACGGGTGACGGACTTCGCCGCTCGCGCCTTCACACCTATGGCGGAAAGCGTGTCGATGCTGGGGGACTCGCGTACCTTCCCCGTGCGGTCTGGTCGTTGGTGGCTCTCAAGGTTGGAGGGCATTGGACGCCGTCACCGTGGCTGAGCTACCGCGGGGTCCGCGAGCTCGCTCGGTTGATTCGTCCCGACTGGAAGGTGCTCGAGTTCGGATCGGGCATGTCTTCGAGGTTCTTCGCGGCTCGCTGCGCGGAACTGGTTTCGATCGAGTCGGACGCTGACTGGTACTCGAGAATGAAGCCGCAGCTCGAGTCGTTCCAGCGATGCAAGGTGGACTACCGGCTCCGTACCGAAGCTGACTACGCCGACCTCGACGACGTGCCGGACGCGTCGTTCGACCTTGCACTTGTCGATGGACTGCAATACGACCGGACGGCCGCGACTGCGGTGCGGAAGGTGCGACCTGGCGGATTCGTGTACATGGACAACAGTGACATCCCGTACGACGAGTTCCGCAAGGGCCGTGAGACCTTGATCGACGCGGCCGAGCCGGGCAGCGTCCGTTTCTTCGTGGATTTTTCGCCGTTCTGGCTGAGCGTTAACGAGGGGATGCTGGTGCGGCTACGAGAGTAAGCGCGCTCTCCATGACTCCGGTCCTCCGTGCCTCCGTGACTCCGTGCCTCTGCGTGCGGAGCTCTTCAGACGCTTCGCACACAGAGTCGCGGAGCCACGGAGGCACGGAGGACCTGGCTGACTATGCGGGCTTTACCGCGAAGACCCGAACGCTCGCCGCATACTCGTTCACGTTCGCCTTTGCCAACAGGTCGGCGAGACCGCTGAACACGTCGGGCGCAGGTTCCGGCGAGCAGCACTCGTAGGAACCGGACACCGGCAGCGATCGTCCCGCGGGTTTCGAGATCTGGACAACGTCCGAGCTCGGCGCCGCTGCAGCTTCCGGCGCCGGTGCGCAACACGACTGACCCGTGTCGGCGAGACCGTAGGCATTCAGGTCCGCCCCACTGTCGAGGATCTCGACGTGCTCGAACCCGGCGGCGAGAAGGCCGTCGCGGTAATCGTCGATCGAAATTGCGCCGGCAATGCACCCGACATAAGCGGTGACGTCGGCGGCAATTTCGGGAGGCAACGGCTGCTTCAGGGCAATGTCCGAGATCGCAACGCGGCCACCCGGCTTCAAGATGCGAGCCATTTCGCGAAACACCTTCGACTTGTCCGGCGCGAGGTTGATGACGCAGTTCGAGATGACGCAGTCGGCCGAGGCGTCACCGACCGGAATGTCGTCGATCGTCGACAGGTGGAACTCGACATTCGCGTCCGCGCCGTCCCGGATGCGCTTCTCGGCGTTTCGACGCGCGAGCTCGATCATGTCCGGCGTCATGTCGATCCCGATGGCACGACCCGTCGGACCGACCTTCTGCGCAGCGAGGAAAACGTCGAGTCCCCCGCCAGAGCCGAGATCCACGACGACTTCGCCTGTTCGCAGGTTCGCCGTCGCCGTCGGGTTGCCGCACGAGAGACCCATGTTGGCGCCGGCGGGAATAGAGGCGAGTTCCTCGGGTGTGTAGCCGAAGGCCTCCGCAACGGCACGAATGCCAGAGTGCTCGCTCGAGATACCGCTGCGCGCGACGCTGGCGTAACGCTCTCGGACTGTGTCGGTAATGGATTCGGTCATTGTGGTCCTCCGGCTGTTCTTGATCTCGATACACGCACGTTACGCCCGCACGTCATATTCGTCAAGGCGGATGTATTAGGTCTATCGATCGTGCTGATTCCTCATGTATCGGTCGCACTGCGAGAGGCCCAGAGAGTGACTGACCGGTGCGCAACGCAGGGCACTGGTGCATTGAGCACGCGCCTTGAGATACGCTCGGTGACCGGTATGCGGAAATCCGGGACGAGCTTCCCTTGGCTGGAGTCACGAAGGTAATGCGAAAGCGATTCACTGCCGCGGTCGTCGCTGGTCTGGCGGCAGCGGTGATTCTCGGCTGGATCATCGTCCGCTTCGGAATGGGGGACGACTCGGGGCCGGCCGTGACGGCAGGTTCCGTGAATACGCAGTCGTCGCGAAACGAAGCGGCGGCTCCGCGAGCCGAGCGAGGGAACAAAACCCGGCAGCGAGACGGAGACACGTCCGGTGCTCACTGGATCTCGGTCGAGGAGCTCAAGGCCCGACTCGACCGGGGTGAAAAAGTTCTCGTCGTCAATACACGCTCGAGCGACTCGGAGCCACTCATCAAGGGCGCGATCGTTGTGCCCGAAGACGACATCGAATCGTGGTCCGAGAAGATACCGAAGTCCACGGCCATCGTGACGTACTGCAGCTGCCAGGACGATTCAGCGGGCGCCCGTGCGGCGCTCAAGCTTCGGTGGCGAGGGTTCACGGACGCACACGTCCTGCGGGGCGGACTCACGGCGTGGCAGGGATCCGGTTACCCTACTCAGCCCGCGAATTGAAACTCGGGATCGACCAGTGCGCTACCGCGCACGGGTCATGCACGCGGGTCGAAGGTGCCTCGGCCACACGCGCCCGACGCATCAGTACCGTGCGCGGTAGCGCACTGGTCAGGCTCCCGGAATCGGTGACGTCGATCACGCCTCGATCATCGACCGGCATCGGGCCTCGAGAACCCTGACCACATCGCCGAAGGCCGCGAACGCCGGGTTCGCGGCGTAGCCTTCCACGTATCGCCGGTAGATCTGCTGCGCGATGCCGGCCAGGCGGAACAGTCCAAAGACTTCGTAGAACGCGAGGTTCCGAATCGTCCGACCCGAACGGGCTGCGTAGGCCTCTACGAGCTCGGCGCGTGTCATCATCCCGGGGGCATTCGTAGGCTGACGCCGGAGCCGCCGGAATCCAGGATCGTCGCCGGCTTCGATCCAGTAGGCCAGCGAGTTCCCGAGGTCCATCATCGGATCGCCAACCGTCGCCATCTCCCAATCGAGCACGCCGACGATCTCGGTCGGACGTTCCGGATCGAGGACAACGTTGTCGAACCTGAAGTCGTTGTGAATCAGGCACGCCCCGGCATCCACAGACGGTCGACGGTCTTCGAGCCAGCCAATGACATCGGCGAAGTCGCCGACGTCCGGAGTTCGCGCCCTGCGATATCGGTCCGTCCACCCGTCCAGCTGACGATGCACGTAGCCCTCTCCCCGGCCCAGTTCCTTCAGCGCCGGAGTCTCGACGTCAACGGCGTGCAGCCTGACCAGCGTGTCGATGAAGTTCGCGCACAGTCGACGGGCGTCGTCAGCTGTAAAAGCCGGCTCCGCAGGCATGTCGCGGCGCAGGATGATCCCCGGAATCCGCTCCATCACAAA
>CAZXLQ010000330.1:0-5311 GCA_964641945.1 uncultured Clostridia bacterium | reverse complement strand
CTTTGGATCGATCCAAAGCGGCGCTTCACGCCGCACTCCAAAGCGCTTCGCGCAACGGCCGGATTTGAGACCTCAATCCAGATGGTTGCCGGGAACCTCGGACGAGTCGGCACCGGAGCGCCGCCGCAGGAATGCCTCGCCGGCAAAAAGCAGCGGCAGCACGAATGCCCACCAGATACCGTCGGCTGGCCGGATGGCATCGATCGCCTCGGCAGTCGCAGGTGTCCCGAGTGTTTCCAGGAGGGTCTCAGCACTGCCGTCGCGCACCAACCCGCCACCACTGGCCGCCAGCGCCGTCGCGGCGGCCGCCTCCGTCGACGGATCGGGCCGTCCGGCAGTTCCTTCGTCCGTGACAGCCTCGACCCGGGCCGTCGCCGTTTCCCGGCCGTCGATCTCCGCCGTCACGAGCCACGTCCCCGGCAAAGGCAACACGGCGCTCGCCACGAACCTGCCGGGATCAGCTACGTCCGGCACGAACCGGACGTCGACGCCGGATTCCGTGCCGGGATCGGTTCGCGTCTCCAGCGGCGATTCGTGCACCGCACGGCCTTCAATCCGCGCCGCGGCCAGAGCCGACCAGTCGGCCGCGCGAGCTTCGAGGATCAAGCGCGCCGGCGATCCGGTCGAAACGGCCGTCCGCTCGGCCCACAGGCGAAATCGCTCACGCGCTCCCGCCGCCGTCCAGCCGACAAGTCCCGTCCAGAACTTCGCCGAGACGTCTTCGAGCTCGGCAGTCGCGCCGACGCTCAACCGCCAGGTATCCGGAGCCGCAACGAAAGTCACGCGCCCGGCCCCGTAACGCTGCGCAACGACGAGCGGCGCGCGATTCGCCGACGCGCCGTCGACGGCGATCGCCTCGGCGCCCGCAGCGAGCGCACCCACCTTCACGTATGCGTTCCCGAGTTTCTGAAGTTGCCGGAGCGCCGTCGCCGGCTCGTCGCCCAGCATGGCGAATGCGGGATGGGCGCTGAACCCTTCGGCGGGGACGAGCACGACCGAGCCCCCGGTGTCGTCACCTTGCCCATCGGCTCGGCCGAGACGGCTCGCTGGTATCTCGACCGGGAGCAACTTCGCAAGCGGCCCGCGAGCCGTGATTGCCGAGCCCGCGAACGCATTCCCACCGAGCACGACGAGCCCGCCGCCCCTCGAGTCCACGAACCTGACAACACGCGCCGCGTCGGCCTCCGGCAGCGCTGCAGCGTCGAGCGGGCCGAGGACGATTGCATCGTAGCCAAAGAGCCGCCGCTCGTCGCCGAGGACCGCCCGCAGCGAGGCAGGTCCGGCGCCGGTCGCGGAGGGCTTCGCCTTTCCAGACGAAGCCGTCTCGCCGTCCGCCGCGCGAACGTCGACGACGGCCTCCCTGCTGACGCTCGTCGCGTAGTCAACGCGGATCGTCTCGTCCTTTTCGAGAGCGCGCCGGACGAACTTGCCCTCCCACGACGGGGCGCTCTCGACGAAAAGTACGCGCCGCTGGCCGGGCTCCAGCTCGATCCACCTTTCGAGACGATTGTCGGCAAGCGACACTTCACCGGTGAGACCGGCCGCTTCGACGGTCACTTTCTGCCAGCCCGCACTCTGCAGTATCGCACCGAGTGCGAGCGTGAACGTCTCGTCGGGTTCGGTAATGTCGCGTGAAACCGACCGGGCGACGCGAGCTCCGTCCGACAGTGTCACGACCACCTTCCGACCAGCGGCGCCTCGGGCGCGTATTGTCGCAATCGCCTCGACCGGCGACCCGCTGGCAGCGCGCGCCGGCAGCTGTACCGAGAGCACGGACAGGTCGGGCACCGCGGGATCGCGCGGCGGGGTCACGGCAACGACGCGTCCTGGCGGGAGCGCTTCCGGAGCGGGTGCCTGAGCGCACATTAGAATCGTCGCGAACGAATCGCCGCCGGCACCGGCCTGCGTCCGACGCTCACCATCGACGATCTCGAAGCGTCGGTCGAGTCCAATCGACCGGGCCCGCTCGATTGTCGCTGCGAGCGCAGCGCGGCGAGTTGCCCCTCCGGGAGCGTCCGGAACCTCGAGCGATCCTCCAGCAGTCCATCGAACTGAAAGCTGCGGCAGCCGATTGCCCGTCCGCGTGATCTCGGGGTCGGCCAGCAGCATCACCGCAAGGAAGACGAAAACTCCGCGAAGTGCCGCAATGCCCGCACGAGCCCGCGCGTCGCGGATTGCGGTCCGCCGCCACGCCCACCAGGCCGCGCCGACCGCCGCGACCGGAGCCGCCGCCAGCAACACCCACCCGGCCGCGCCGTGAGCCGACAGCGAAAATGCCGTCATCGCGGCCGTTCCGACAGCCGCCGGAAATACGCCTCGGCGCGACCACCGTCAGCTGTGCGGCCGGCCGACGGGCCGCGAACGGCGGCTTTCGAATCGAGAAGTGCCGCGAGTTGCGTGGCCGCGCCGGCCAGTTCTTCGGTCACGGCCGTCAGCGCCGACCTCGCGCGGCCCGTATCGCCGGCCGCCAGCGCATCGTGCAGGCGTCGCGCCTCTCCCGACGATCCCGTCAGGCGGCCCGCAACCCCCACGAGCGCCGGGTCGAACCCCGTCTCGAGCTCGAGAAGTGCACGGGCGATCTCGGCCGACCGCCCCGCAATGGCTTCCGCACGCTCCACGTATGCCTGCGAAGGTGATGCGGTATCGATCGTCGACGCAATCTCGATCTGCCTGACGAGTGCGGCGAGCTGTTCCCGCATCGAGCGCTCGGCGGGAGAAAGCCCCGCGACCGCCATTCGCTCGACGCGGCCCCGGATCTCTGCCAGTTCGCCCGCGTAGCGCCGCTTCAGGTCGATCGGCTTCGTCGTCACGCGGACTCTCGAGAAATAGCGCGTCGCCTTCTGCGCCTTCTTGAGAAACTCGAGGGCGCGGCGTTCGTGCGGGATCGCCTCGGCCGTATCGGCGATGCCGAGGGCGCGCTCCGCGTCCCACATCGCGCGAATCGACACGAGCAGATCGCGAAAGGGCGTGTTGGCCGATTCGGTCTCGTCACCGGGCCCGTGAACGTGCGACTCGGAACGCGCTGCCGCTGCGGCGTCGTGTGCCTCTTCGGCAGCAGCCGTCGGTTCTTCGTCGCCGTGCTCCTCGTCGTCTTCGTGGCCGGCGGCGTGCGCGGCCTCTTTCTGGGCCTCGGTGACGGCCTTCTCGTTCGTGAAAGTCACGGGCGGACCGTGATCGTGCTGCCCGTGAATCTCGATGAACTGATCGAAGCTCTCCTTGAACTCGCGCTGCTCGCGGGCGAGGTTGGTCGACTCGATCTGGTACTGCCGCGCCGGAGTTTTCTCGCGGCGCGCGTGCAGTTTGAGCGTTTTTTCGAGGATCATCCGCTGAGAGACGAGGTAGCGCTGGAAGTCCTCGGGCTGCAGATCGGCAAGCGTGATCGGCGCGGGAGGATCCGGGACTGAGACTTCGAAAACGAGGCTCTCGGACATTCCGGTCGACGGGCCGGTCACGGTGTTCCGATCCTGTGCCTCGACGTGGAAGACGAGCGACGACCCCGGCACGATGCCGAGCCGCTCGAGGTCGAGTCGGCACTGCCCGCGGACCGCGCCCGAACCGGTGCGTCCCACGGTCTGGACGGGCAACTCACCGCGTGTGAACTCAGCGGCGTCGCCTTCACCGATGCTGCGGATCCACGACAGCTTCATCGGTCCGAGGCCCAGGTCGTCCGAGGCCTCGAACTCGACGTCCAGCGTCGCCGGCCGGGCCTTTGCCTCGACGAGCATGTCGGCGGCAGGTTTGGTGATACGGACGTCCGGCGCTCGGTCCTCGATGATGCGCATGGGCAGCAGGAACACGCGCCGATCGCCGCGCGCGTCGGTCGGCCGCACGGCGATGCTGCCGGGTTCGCGCGCGACGAAGGACGATGCGAGCGCGCCCCGGTCGTCGGGCTGAAGCACGGCGTCGGGCATCGCCCCGACCGTGAGCGTGGCCGCCACGGCCGGATGACCCGGAACGAGGACGACGTCGACGCGCGAGCCGGCAAGGGCTGCGATCTCGGACGGGGCGTCGAAGCGCTCGGCCGCTCGACCGGCATAGGTCGGCGGCGTAACCACCACCGAAAAACTGTCCGGAGCGTCGACAAATGGCGTGCCTTCGGTCACCAGTTCAGTGTTCGGGCCGCCGGGCGCAACTTCGAACCTTGGCGGCACGAGCCTGCCGGTCAGGTCGTAGCCGGCAAGCGGCGACGCCAACGCCGCCAGCCCGAGGATGCAGACGGCCGCCGACATACGGAGCGCTCCGGCAAGCGGGGCTTCGGCACGTGGGTCCACGGACTCGGCCTCTGCCGCCGCAGCAGCCTCGAGGCGATTGGCGACGTACGCCGGCGCCGCACCCCCGGCGCCAAGTTCGAGATAGCTCGCCAGGGCGTTCACCGACCGTCCGGTGTGGGCGGCACGCCACCTCGCGACGCCCGTCATGGTCCAGTCCTGGCTCGCAATGGCACGGACACACGCGACTGTGGCCGTAACGCAGAGGCAACCGGCCGCCGCCAGCCCAGCCACTCGCCAGCCGGCCGGAAGTCCGGCGAGCGCGTCGGCGAAGATGAGCAGGATGACCGAGGCCGAGGCCGCGAGCGTCCACGGGCCGGCAGATTCGACGACCGTCCGGGTCGCGAGCCGCGTCCGCAACTGTGTGAGCCGTCTGAGGTTCATCGCAGGTTCCCGTACTGATACGAATCCCGCCGCGATAGTTTCACTGGCACTTCGTACAACTTTCGGCGACCGCCAGGGCACAAACAACGTGCGGGAAGGAGTCGAGGCACGACATGCGACGACTAACGACAAATCTGGCGGCGTTGGTGATACTCGTTGCACTGCGACCGGCGCCCGTCGGCGCATTCGCCGGGGTCACTCTGCAGGAAGATGACGAGAAGCGGACGTTTGCGGTCTCGTGCGTGCCGAAAGGCGGGCTGACAGACGATGACCGCGAGGTCGCCGCCGCCTATCTCGAAGAGAACTTCGACGATCTCGCGCCGGCGCCGAAGTCTGTCGCGAGCATCGCGAGGGCGTCGCGCATCTGGACTCCGGCGTGTGCCGACGCGGCACAGCCGGTGCCGAAGAAGCTCGCGAAACTGCTGTCGAAGCCGGCGGACGGCACGGCGCGATTTATCTTCGACCGGGCACTCGTCGTCGTCGATACGAGCTCGAACCGAATCCTCACCCGCGTCGAGGCGGACAGGTGAAGTGACGAAGGGAGTTATTCGTCGATGCAGTGCACTACCAGGCAGGAAGCTCCGCCGGCACCCCGGTCCCCGGTTCCCCGTTTTTTGAGCCGCGAGCGGTAGCGAGCGTCCCACGGACGGTGCCTGAAA
>CAZXLQ010000329.1:0-5338 GCA_964641945.1 uncultured Clostridia bacterium | reverse complement strand
CGTCTCTGCGGGTCCTTTGCGTCTCTGCGAGAAACTGTCTCGAGGACGCGTTTCTCGCAGAGACGCCAAGGACCCGCAGAGACGCAGAGGCTCTGACGTGTCGGCTTACACCTTCATTTCAGCTTCACAGTCTTCCCGGTCGGACCGGTGTAATCGGCACCGGTGACGCTCCACGGCCCGCTACCCGACGAGGAAAGCGCAAGCTTGACGCTCCCCGAACCCTTGGGTCCCTTTACGGCCACGTCGATCGTCGCCTTGCCTACACCGTTGTTCGTCTCGATGTTTCCGCCGGCGAATGACGTCTCGAGCGGCTCACCGAGCTCGGCCTTCAGCGTCCCGCTCTGCTGCACGAATGCCTGTGCCGCGAGCGAGGCCTCGCTGTTTGCCAGCATGTACACGCCACCGCCAATCAACGCGGCGATGCCGATTACAGCGATGACGACCAGCAGAAGGCACCCGCCTCCGGCGATCAGGAACCACTTCATGTTGCTCTTCTTCGGCGGCGGTGGCGCACCACCCTGTCCATAACCGCCTTGCGGCGGAAAGCCGCCTTGATCCGGGGAACCTCCCGGTGATGGAAAACCGCCTTGCGGTGGAAAATTGCTCATTGAAGCCTCCTGTTCGAACCGGCAGGGATTGGAATACGACGGAAAACCGGGAACTACGAATCGATGGTTTCGGGAATCGTCTCGACCTCGGAGAGCCACGCACGTGACTCCGAATCGCTCGGCGCACGCCAGTCGCCCCGCGGCGAAAGCGAGCCACCCGACCCGACCTTCGGGCTGTTCGGCACGCACGTCCGCTTGAACTGGCTGATCTGGAAGAACCGGAAGAGAAAGACCTTCAACCACTTCCGAATGGTGGCCAGGTCGTAGGCATTGCGCTGTGCTTCCGGAATGCCAGCGGGCCACGCACCGCGCGACACGTCGGACCACGCGTGGTGCGCGAGGAAAGCGACCTTCGATGGCCGGAACCCGAATCGCGTCATGTAGTAGATGTTGAAGTCCTGAAGCTCGTAGGGACCAATAGTCGCCTGCGTGCTCTGCGCCGGATGTTCGGACGAGTCGCCGGGGATCAGTTCCGGTGAGATTTCAGTCCCGCGGATCGACTCGAGGATCGCCGCCGTCGCTTCATCGAACTGGCCGGTCGTCGCGACCCAGTGGATGAGGTGCTGGATGAGTGTCTTCGGCACCGATGCGTTCACGTTGTAATGCGACATGTGATCGCCAACGCCGTACGTGCACCAGCCGAGCGCCAGTTCACTGAGGTCGCCGGTGCCGAGCACGATCGCGGAATGCCGGTTCGCCAGTCGAAAGAGGTGTGAAGTTCGCTCTCCGGCCTGCACGTTTTCGAAGGTCGTGTCGTAGAGCGGTTCGCCTGTCGCGAACGGATGTCCGATATCGGCGAACATCTGCATGCAGCTCGGCCGGATGTCGATTTCGGCCGCCGACACGCCGAGGGCCTCCATGAGTTTCCAAGCGTTCGACTTCGTCGAGGCACTCGTCGCGAACCCGGGCATCGTGTAACCGAGGATGTTCTCGCGCGGCAGTCCGATCCGGTCGAAGGTCTTCGCCGCGACGATGAGTGCGTGCGTCGAGTCGAGCCCTCCCGAAACGCCGATGACGATCCGATCGAGTTTCGCACTCGTCAGCCGCTTCATCAGTCCGTGGACCTGGATGTTGTAGGCCTCGAAGCAGCGTTCGTCGCGCGCAAGCTCCGTCGACGGGACATACGGGAAACGCTCGACCCGGCGCGAAAGTGGAACGATTCCGTCCGGAACGGCGAGCTGGAACTCGATCCGGCGGACTTCGCGAACCCGGTCGACGTGGGCGTGCACCGAATCCGTGAAGCTCGTGGTCCGCATCCGGTCCTGGGCGAGCCGCTCGAGGTCCACGTCGGCGAGCACTACCTGCTCGTGCGATGCGAACCGGTCGGATTCGGCCAGAAGCTCGTTGTTCTCGTAGACGAGCGCGTGGCCGTCCCATGCAAGATCGCTCGTCGACTCGCCGGGCCCTGCCGCCGCGTAGAGATATGCCGCGATGCACTTGCCGGATTGTGACGCGCAGAGGTCCCGGCGGTAGTCGGCCTTTCCGATCGTGATGTTGCTCGCCGAAAGGTTCGTCAGCACGGTCGCGCCGGCCAGGGCAGCCCACGTGCTAGGTGGAATCGGTGTCCAGACGTCTTCGCAGATCTCGACGTGAAGGGCGAAGTCGGCGACGTTCGTTGCGTCGAAAACGATATCGTTGCCGAACGGGACGTATGCGCCGAGGAACCGGACTTCGCGTTGAACTGCGGATCGCGCGTGGGCGAACTGCCGCTTCTCGTAGAACTCGCGATAGTTGGGCAGGAAAGTCTTCGGCACGATGCCGAGAATCCGTCCACGCGCGATAACGACCGCACAGTTGAACAGCTTGCCCTCGAATCGCAGCGGCGCCCCTACGAGCAGGACGGGCGCGAGGTCGCGGCTCGCCTCCACGACGCGGGCAACGGCGTTGACGGCCGCGTCGAGCAACGCGTCCTGGTGGAACAGGTCCTCGCACGAATACGCCGTGAGGCCGAGCTCGGGAAAAAGAGCGACGGCCGCGTTGGCCTCCGACGCGCGCTCGGCGAGGGCCAGGGTCCGTTCGACGTTGAATGCCGGATCGGCGACACGAACGAACGGGAGGCATACCGCCGTGCGCACGAAGCCGTGGGCGTAGATGGAGTTGAACGGACGCATATCTGAACGTGACGGGCGGCGCGACCGAGTGGCGAGCGGTGCGATCGCGGCTATGCTACTCCGAAACCCGGTATACTCGGCAAGCATGTCGCATCCGCACCCCTCGCATCTCCGGGCAATGGCCTTCGCCGGACTTCTGATCGTCCTCGTAAGCGCGTCGAGCGCACCGGCAGGATTGCCGGGTGACGTGAATCTCGCTTCGGCAGCGAACGTGGTGCGAATAGACGGTCCAGCGACGGGAGCCGACTTCGGCGACGGCGGCATCGTGGTGGGCGATCTCGACGGCGATGGAACGAGCGATCTCGTAGTGTGCGCACCTGAGGCCCTTGCGACGCGCGGTGAGGCCTACGTGATATTCGGCGTGCCGGGCGTCGGCCTGGTATCGCGCGATCTGGCGGCCAGTCCGCCGGACGTGACCATCGCCGGCGCCGGATCGAACGCCCGGCTCGGGGTATCGGCTGCCGCGGCCGACATGGACGGCGACGGCGCGGATGAACTGCTGCTCGCGACAGGCGGATATCTTCCGGCGCTTGGACGGCGTGCGTCGGGCGGAGTTCTGATCTTCCGGGGCGGCGCGCGTCTTCGAGCCGTTTCGCACATCGACCTATCGACCGAGGTCGCCGACGCGGCGGCGTTCGACTCGACCGTTGCGGCGCCGATCGGCGTCTCGCTGGTGACGGGCGACTTCGACGGTGACGGTTACGCGGATCTCGCCGCGGGCGCACCGCTTGCCACGGGTCTGACAGGCGCCGACAAGGCCGGCCGGGTTGCCGTCGTTTTTGGCGATCCGTTTTTTCCAGGCGGACAGGCCATCGACGTCGAAAACGACGGCCGTTCCGCCATCGTGGGTGGGCTGGCAGCCGGCGACCAACTCGGGACCGACCTCCTGGCTGCCGATATGACCGGTGATCGCGTCGACGACCTGGTGATGGGAACACCGAATCGGACCGTGATTCGGGTCGTGACGCACGAGAAGGCGGGTGAGGTGTTCGTGCTCGACGGAACGAGGCTCGTTCGCCGTGCGCGTGTGGATCTAGCGACGGGCGCTGCCTTCGTCCGAGTCTACGGCAGCGATTTTGGCGATTTTCTGGGCCGTGGCATCGGCGCTGGCGACGTGACCGGAGACGGACGCATGGACCTTGCGGCGGGGGCGATCGACGCCGACGGTGTAATGAACGGCCGGTTTCCGGATTGCGGCGAGGTTTACGTCGTGGAACTGCCCGATCCGACGGATTCGACCGTGATTCTCGATATCGGCGACGACGTCCAGACCCAGACCGTGATTGGTCCGGCGCCGCTGCGGTTCGTCGGAAACAACGTCGTCGTGGCCGACGTGGATGGAGACCGGCAGGGCGAAGTCATCGCGACTTCCGAGGGTGCGACGGGGCCGAACGGGACCCAGTCCGGCATTCTCTACGTCGTCGACGGCAGGCCCGGAACGCTTGACCTGGCCTCGATGCCGGCGAACGGCACCGTTTTCGGCCCGTCATCAGGCGCGAAGCTCGGCAGCCGCCTGACGAGCGGCGACGTCGACGGCGACGGAGCCAAGGACATTGTCGTCACGGCGCCTGGCGCCACGGGTGGCCGCGGTGCGGTGTTCATCGTGTTCGGCCTCGTGACCGAAGCCAACTCGGCGCCGGTGCTCACAGCGCTCCCCGATGTCACCGCGGCGACCGGACAGCTATTCCAGTTGACGTTCTCGGCGTCGGATCCGGACGGCGACCCGGTTCGCTTTTCGGTGTCTGGCCGGCCGATCGGTTCGCTCTTCCGCGACACCGGTAACGGCACGGCGACGCTGACTCACGTTCCTCCCGTCGACAGCTCGGGCATCTTTCAGGTCACGGTGACCGCCTCTGACGGTCTGCGCGAGTCTTCGGAAACGTTCCAGTTGACGCTCGTGGGTGCGAATCCGCCGGCGATCCGCAAGGTGAAGTACAAGAAGAACGTCCTCAAGGTCACGGGTGATCGTTTTTCGCCTACGGCGGTGATCTTCATCAATGACGTGCAGAACGTGTTGCCGGTCGAGTTCAGCGCGGCGAAGGGCCGATTGACGGTTCGCGGAACGCGCACGCAGTTGTCGCTGATGCCCGGCGTCGGTACCAATCGCCTGGTCGTGCGTGTGGATGGCGTCAGCACGGCTTCGTTTGTCTTCTAGGGCCTCGGAAGTCGTGCGCGCGTTGCCGCTCCTACTGGCCATTGCGCTTTCTGGAGCGTGCGGTGGGACGCGCGAGGCGCCCGAACCGCTGCTGTCGAATACGCCTCCGGCCGGCGTGCCCGGGCAGACGGCGGACCTCGAGCCGCAACCGGCGCGATCCGGGACGGAGTTCGCCGGCACGGGCGAGGCATTCGACGGACCGTTCACTCTCGGCGACGCGGCACTGGTGATGACGGCGGAGGGTGAGTTCACGAGAACGCGAGCGAGCGGACGGACGGATGCGGGCAGCTACCTCGTCACGGAAGACGGCCGGCTCGTGCTGTTCGTGGAACGGATCGGCGAGTCGAAGCTGGCGACGGCACGGCCAGAAGTCCATCTGCGTAGCGAGCTGGTGCCTGCGCCCTGAAGGCTGCTGCCGAGACGTTCAAGGACCCGTCATGTCAGACGAGTGATGGATCGCCGGC
>CAZXLQ010000328.1:0-5341 GCA_964641945.1 uncultured Clostridia bacterium | reverse complement strand
GGGACGTGCGGTCGGGAGAGCGGTCCCCGTCGACCGCAGGCCGACCCGGAACCGCGATCGTAAACAATCGCGCGCCCGTCTCTGAGCGCCCGTCAACCTCGCCAGGTCGGCGTCCGCGCGTTACGTCCTGCGAAACTTCGTTAGCCGGGTCGCCTGGACACTCGCCGCGAGCTGAGACCGATTGCCGTCGACGGTGTCATCCATAATCTTCAAGCCAGCAAACTTCCCCGAGAGACGCAAGGTTCATCGCATTGCGAACGTACAGCATCCTCGACTCACGCAACTGTCATTTCGACGCTGATCCGTGTTCCCGCCACCACCGGCTTTCCGCCGAGGATCGCTGCCTTCGATTCGATCATTGGTGGCGATGGATATCCGAGAGGGAGAGCTTCGCGCACGGAGACACTTGGACTCAGAGGCCGTGGGAAGCCTCCGAGTCTCGCAAGTTGCAGGCTGTACTTGAAGCCGGGCTCAGTTCCCCTTGAAGAAGTGCGCGACCTTCCTGGCGGCCTTCGTCGAGACGGCGGCGACGACCTTGGCGCCCTTCGTCACCTTCTTTGCGCCGTCGACCGTGAAGTCCTTGCTCACGTCGTAGACCTTGATCGAACCGTCCTTCGTCTTGATCGCGACCTTCTTGCCACCGTCGGTCACGTCCTCGACCGTGCCTTCGACGACCTCCGGTACGTCCTCACCGAAATTCTGGACGGCATTGACCGTCTTCTTGCCGCCCTTCTCGGTGTATTCGATCGCGACGTTCGCACCCTTCATCGCGCCCCAGGCGACGTCCTTCGAGACCTCGACGGTTTTGTCAGCGGTCGCATCGGCAACATCTTCAGTCTTGTCGGCGATCGTCACTGCGGTGTCTTTCGTCCACTCCGCCGTGACAACGGCACCGTCGGTGGTTTTCACCGCGATGGTGCGCGAGGTTTCGTCGACGGATTCGACCACGCCGACGGCGGTCTTGCGCGTCTCTGCTGCCGCGGACTGAACCGGGACCGCTGCGGTGGTGCCCGCGTCGACCGGGGCCTGCGTCGAGCAGGCAAGAGTTGTCGCGATGGCGGCCGATACAATGATTGCGCGTGTAGTTGTGAACATGGCTCGATTCTCCTGAAAAACGGCCGGCACCCCGGGGACGATGCGCGGCGAATGTCTTGTCCGGCAATCATACGGGCCGGACGATCTCGCTGATGAGACATGCGAATGGCATGCCGCTGGGGAGAGGATTTGCCGTGGGCGTACGGAGAGCACAGAGACACGGAGAGCACGGAGGATCTGTGAACTTTGTGACTTCGTGCTCTCTGTATGCCAACGGCAATGGCGTTGCCGTACAAAGAGCAACAGAGGCACGGAGAGCACGGAGTAATGTCCGCGTGCACCGTGCTATCATCGCGCCGATGCGCAGCCCGCACCGGTCCCGATTCCTCACCGCCAGCGTGTTCTCGATCCTCGTTGCTCTCGGCCTGAGTTGCGGTGGACAACCTCAGCCTGTCGACAACTCCGGAACGACAACCGGCGCGCCGTCTACCGGAGCTCCCCGCAAGGACCTCACCGTCCTCGCCGTCGGCGACATCAACCTCGGCCGCATGCTCGGCAAACGCATCCTCGCCGGACAGAAGGACCTTCCCTTCCGCAACGTCCGCACCGAGATCAGCGGCGCCGACATCGCCTTCGCCAACCTCGAGTCCCAGATCTCCGAACAGAAGGGCCAGACCGAAGGCTCGTCCAACTATGTCTTCACCGGCCCGCCGCAGGGCGCCGACGAGCTCGCCAACGCCGGTTTCGACGTCGTCTCGACCGCCAACAACCACGCCTGGGACTTCGGCGAGCGCGCCCTCAACGAGACCATCGCCAACCTCAAGCGCGTCAATGTCGCCCACGTCGGCACCGGCGAAACCCTCGACGCCGCCTACGCGCCCGCGATCGTCGAGCGCAACGGCTGGCGAGTCGGTTTCCTCGCCGTCACCGGCGTCTTCAATTCTCCCTTCGAACAGTCTCCCGCCCGCGATCACGTAGCCTGGGCCGACCCCGTCCTCGTCGCCCTCAAGATCAAGGAACTGCGCCATCAGGGCGTCGACGTCGTCCTCGTCAGCTACCACGGCGGAGTCGAATACTCCCCCGACCCCGACGAGCCGACGCGGTCCTTCACGCGAGCCTGCATCGATGCCGGCGCCGACGCCGTCATCGGCCACCACCCACACGTCACCCAGGGCGTCGAGTGGTACAAGGGCAAACCCATCTTCTATTCGCTCGGCAACTTCGTTTTCAAGCAGTTCGACCCGTGGACGGATCTGGGCCTCGGCGTCCGCCTGACGTTCCGGGACGGACAGCCGATGCAGGTCGAATACCTGCCCGTCGCCGTCGACTTCCAGCCGAAGTTCCTCGCTCCCGAAAATGGCGCGGCCCTCATGGCACGCGTCACCCAGCTCTCCGGCGGCAGCCTGCCCACCGCACCGCCCGCCTCCTGACTTCCCGGCGCCGTCACGATCCGGGTCACCCCGCTCGGTAACAGCCCGAGCGACGAGCGTTCCCCTATGACCGACGACCACACCTTTGAACCTGCAGGCGAACGCGACGGCGTCTCGCGTTTCCTCATGCGCTCGAACGGCCTCGAAGTCCTCGTCCGCGAAGACCGCTCCGCGCCCGTCGTCGCCTTCCTCGTCCTCTACCGCGTCGGCTCGCGCAACGAGGCCGTCGGATACACCGGCGCCACCCATCTGCTCGAGCACATGATGTTCAAGGGCACGACCGAGCATCACCGCGATCGCGGCACACAGATCGCCGCCGTGCTCGAGCGCGTCGGCGCCGACTTCAATGCGACAACGTGGCTCGACCGCACGAACTACTTCGAGACCGTGCCGACCGGACAGCTCGACCTCGCCGTCCGCATCGAAGCCGACCGCATGCGCAACGCCCTCATCGACGACGGCGACCGCCAGTCCGAGATGACCGTCGTCCGCAACGAGCTCGAGCGCGGAGAGAACGATCCCCTGTCGGTCCTCGACACCTACGCACACGCAACGGCGTTTCGCGAACACCCGTACCACCACCCCACTATCGGGTGGCGCGCCGACGTAGAGGGCGTCTCGACCGAACGGCTCAAGGCCTTCTACGACACGTTCTACTGGCCAAACAACGCGACGGCGATCGTCGTCGGCGACGTCACTACCGAAGAAGCGCTTGCCACCGTCGCGAAACACTTCGGCACGATCCCGGCTTCGCCCGAGCCCGTTCCCGGCGTCTACACGACCGAGCCGGAGCAGCAGGGCGAGCGCCGCTTCGTCGTGCGGCGCGCCGGTGCGGACGGCATCGTTCTGCTCAGCTTCCGCACGGCCGAGGCGGCGCACGCCGACTCCGCGCCGCTCGCCGTCGTCTCGGCACTGCTCGGGACAGGCCGGTCGAGCCGGCTCTACCGCGACCTCGTCGACACGCAGCTCGCATCGGACGCCGCGGCGAGTGCGGAGCGCTTTCACGATCCCGGAGTTTTCCAGGTCTATGGGTTCCTGCTGCCGGAGGTCTCGCACGCGACGGTCGAGCGGCGGATGCTCGAAACACTCGAGAAGCTGCGAAATGAAACTGTCAGCGAGGCAGAACTCGAGAAGGCGAAGCGGATCGTGCGGACGTCTATCGTGTTCAGCCGGGAGGGCGCGACGAACTACGGGTACGAGTTGAGCGAGGCGGTGTCGTCGGTGGGTTGGGAGTGGTTCTTCGATTTCCCGGAGGCCGTAGAGAAGGTCACGGCCGAGGACGTGAAGCGCGTAGCGAGGGCGACATTCCGGAGGTCGCAGATGACGGTCGGCTGGTTTGTACCGACGGGGGATGGAGAAGGGGAAGAGGAAGACAGCCTGACGGGGTCGGACGCTACCGAGTCCGACCGAGACACAGAGAAACACGGAGGCACGGATGCAGAGTCCGGAGATACGAAGAGGCTCGTGCCGATCGTTGCCGCACAGCCGATGGGGCACGCGAGCCATCGCGACGGGACGTTTGCCGAGCGAACGGCGCGGTCGAGCCTCGCGAGCGGTGCGACGGTGCTGTCGCTCGAGCACGCAGCCGATCCCACGGTCGCGATTCGCGCGAACCTGCGGGCCGGGTCGGCGTACGCCGAGGGACCCCGACTGCTCGCCGACGTCACGGCCCGGATGCTCAGGCGCGGGACGCTGAGGCGCTCGGCTGCAGCGTTCTCGGAGGACGTCGAATCGCTCGGCGCGCACCTGGATGCGTCGGCCGGCGCATTCACCGTCGGCGTGCGGGCTCACGCCCTACGAGAGGACACGGCCACCGTCCTCGAAGCTATGGCCGAGATGCTGCGCGAGCCGCGATTTCCCGAATCCGAGCTGGAGAAGGTCCGCGCCGAAGTCGCTGCCGAAATACGCCTCGGACAGGATTCGACCTCCGACCGCGCCTTCGAGCGGCTCACCGAGCTACTGCTGCCACCGGACCATCCGTATCACGAGACTCCCGCCGAGGCGCGTCTCGCCGAGCTCGCCGACATCTCGGTCGCAGACGTGCGCGGATTCTACGAGCGTCACTACGGCGGGGCGACGCTCACGCTTGCAGCGGCCGGCGACGTCGCGAGCGACGGATTTCACACCGTCGCCGAACGGCTCTTCGGAGACTGGAATGGAGCAGCCCCGGCGCACGTCGAGCGCGGCGTCACCCCCGCCGAGTCGCGCGGCCGCGAAATCGTGCCGATGCGCGACAAGGCAAACGCGGACATCGTGATGGGGCTCGCAAGCGGATTGCGGCGACTGGACGACGACTACTTCGCATCGATGCTCGGAAACGCAGTGCTCGGCCAGTCGACGCTGTCGTCGCGCCTCGGGATCCGGGTTCGCGACCGGGAAGGACTCACCTACGGCATTGCCTCGCGGTTCTTCGGCGCGTCGCTCGTCGACGGATTGTGGTACGTCTCGGTCACCGTCCAGCCATCCAACGCCGAACAGGCAATCACCTCGACGCTCGACGAACTGCGACGGGCGCTCGATGACGGCGTCACGGACGACGAAGTCGACGCTTACGTGTCGAACTTCATCGGGACTTTCAAGGTGGGGCTCGCGACGAACGCTGGAATGGTCGGACGGCTCGTCGACGCGGAGTTCTACGGTCTTGGACCGGGTTACCTGGACGACTTCGGGGGGATCGTGTCCGCCGTGACCCGCGACGACGTCAACGCCGCCCTGCGCCGCCACATCCACATCGACCGCCTCACCACCGTCATCGCCGGGGAGTTCTAGTCTGGACAGGATCACATCTGTCCTTACGCAACGACGGGTCTGCGAATTCAGCCACTGTCCGTGGGACGCTCGCTGAACGAAACCGCTGCGCGGTAGGAAGCGGGAGC
>CAZXLQ010000327.1:0-5383 GCA_964641945.1 uncultured Clostridia bacterium | reverse complement strand
CGTTGCCGCCTGAGATCGCGGGCAGGAGGAAGACGGGGTTCGGGATTCCGGTGGGTCGATGGTTCACGCGAGACAAGCGCGCGCAAGCGAGTCTCGTGAGCGAGGTTGTCAAAATCTACGAGAGCGAGGTTTCGTGAAGTCGCCCGAACCCGCCACTTCGTCTCAATCGACCGACATGCGAATTATTCACATCGTACCGGGTCTGTCGGAAGAGGCGAGCGGCCCGTCCTATTCGGTGGTACGTCTGTGCGAGTCGCTCATTGCCGAAAGACAAGCGGTGACGCTGGCTGCGCTGGATTGTGGGGGGCTGCCTCGACCCCTCCCTTTTGTCGAACTCTTCCCTCACGGCGCAGGCCCAAAACGGCTCGGACGTTCCCCGACGTTGAGCCGCTGGTTGCATCGGCAATGCAAAGCGGCGGCCGTCGATGTGGTGCACAACCACGGCATGTGGCAAATGAATGCCGTGTATCCGGCATGGGCGAAGAAGCGTGGAGCAACACAGTTGATTCATTCGCCGCGCGGTGCACTTTCGGAGTGGGCCATGAGCCATGGCTCACGCGCCAAGCGGATTTTCTGGCCGCTGCTGCAACGCTCGGCCTTGGCGCGCGCCGACTGCTTTCACGCGACCGCCGATTCGGAGTATGCCGACATTCGCCGCTTGGGGTTCAGGCAGCCTGTTGCCATATTGCCCAATGGAATCGATATTCCGGTCCAACCGCCAAAGCGGAAATCGAACCGGCGCACCATGCTGTTCCTGGGTCGGATCCATCCAAAAAAGGGGTTGGATCTTCTTCTTCATGCGTGGCGATGCGTTCAGGACCATTACGATGCCTGGGATCTGGTGATTGCGGGCTCCGATAGTGGGTACGGGCGAACGAGTGGACACTTGAACCAAACCAGAGAGCTTGCCGTCGGGCTTGGGGTGAAGCGCGTCGCATTCGTCGGGCCGCTGTATGGAATCGACAAGATCCATGCTTATCGTAACGCGGACCTGTTCGTGTTGCCGACGCGCAGCGAGAACTTCGGGATGAGCGTTGCCGAAGCGCTCGCGATGGGTACGCCGGCAATCGTCTCTCGGGGCGCTCCGTGGGTCGGGCTCGAGAATCATCGAGCGGGGTGGTGGGTGGAGATCGGCGTCGAGGCATTGGCTGACTCGTTCCGGCATGCGCTGTCTCGGTCGCCTGAGGAGTTAACTGCGATGGGGGAAAGGGGGCGGCTATGGATGCAAGAGGAATTCTCGTGGGCGAGCATCGGTTCGCGGATGGCCGAAACATATCGCTGGCTCGCCGCCCCTTTTGCGCCGGCGCCCGATTGGGTTCGAGTGGACTGATGAGGGCAGTGGGATGAGTTGGTACACGAGCGACACGATTCTGGCTGCCAGGCGGATCGGCCGATCACTTGGATTGAATCGCCGTATTGCCGCTTGGCTGAATGGTTCCGGTTATGAGACGCGATACGAGCGCGCTTTCCTGGCGGCCCTCGCGCATGGCGACTGCGTCTGGGATGTCGGTGCCAACGTCGGGCACTATTCGCGGCTGTTTGCCGATCGTGTCGGCAGTAGCGGGGGGGGGGTAATCGCTTTTGAACCGAGTCCCATTAACTTCGCTCGCTTGCGCAGTGCGTGCGCCGACCGTGCCGATATCCGGTTGTTGAACATCGGGTTGGGGGAGACGAATGACCGCATGGCCTTCGAACAGGGCGCCGATGAACTTGGTGCGACCAGCCGTGTCGTGGTCTCCGATTCGGGCCGAAACAGACTCGTCGAGATCAGGTGCGGCGCCGATCTCATCGATGTTGACGGCATACCGGCGCCGAACGTGTTGAAAATTGACGTGGAAGGCTTTGAATTGGAGGTCATTCGCGGAATGCGCGGTCATCTGGCGCGGCCGTCGTTACGTACCGTCGGCATAGAAGTACATTTCCGGATCTTGTCGGAGCGCGGATTGCGCACCGCTCCGCAGGAAATCGAACGCATACTGCACGCGAACGGTTACCGCGTCGCCTGGGCCGACGCGAGCCACATATTGGCGACTCGCAGCGAGTGATGCAGCGTGCGGTCATCGCGGGAACCGACATTCAGGTCTCGCGGATCGGCTTCGGTACGGCTTCCCTCCATCATCTCTACTGGAAACGAGAGCGTGCACGGCTGTTGAGTATTGCCGCGGGCACGGGGATTACGCACTTCGATACCGCGCCTTACTATGGTTTCGGTCTTGCAGAAGACGATCTGGGTGCATTCCTGCGCGGGCGCAGAGCGGGTTTCACGTTGACCACGAAGGTCGGTCTGTACCCGCGGGGGTCTGCATCAGCGCATGCAAGCGGCGTCTGGGCACGCAAGGTTTTGGGTCGAGTGGCGCCAGGCTTTTCCTTGCCCCTCGTCAACTGGACCTTGGCGCGGGCGCGAGCCAGCTTTGAAGACAGCCTTGCACGTCTCCGTACCGACTATGTCGACTTCCTGATGATGCATGAACCGGATCTCGAGGTGATCCGTACTGATGAATTCTTGTATTGGTTCGAGTCGGAGGTGACGCAAGGAAGGGTCAGACACTGGGGTATCGCCGGCGCCGTGGAACGCGTCTGCCCGTTCGTGTCGAGCAACCACCCCTTGGCGGCTGTCGTGCAAACACGCGACAGTCTGGATAAACGGGAAGCCGACTTCGTTCTTGACGCTGGTCGTACGCTCCAATTTACCTATGGCTATCTATCATCCCGCAAGCAGCAGGGCGTGGCGGTTGAACCGGAGCGAATCATTCGGGCAGCCTTGCAACGTAACGCGAGTGGCTCAGTAATCGTCTCTACGCGGCGCGCCGATCGGATCACCGACCTCGCAACGGCGGCTTCGTGAAAGGAAGCTCCACGATTGATCTCGTCTCTGAGGGCACAAACCCAAAGGTTCAGGCCGACGTTTGCGTAATCGGAGCCGGGGCCGCGGGGGTATATCTGGCAACGCGATTGGCGTCGATGGGCAAAACGGTTGTGCTGCTCGAAGCCGGGCCGTTCGGTAGCGTCGACGCAAGCTCGCTCGATTTCGATTGTAGCCACGAGGAATCACACTATTCCGGCGCCACCACCGGAAGGTACTTTGGCCTCGGCGGTTCGACTACCCGGTGGGGTGGCGTTCTGGTCCCGCATACGAGTCATGACCTTCGCGAGGCTGACCGATTCGGTGAGGCATGGACCGCAATCGTGGGCGCCGTCTCCGAGAATGCCCAGGCTGTGCTGGAACGCTTGGGTTATTCGCGCGGTCCAGACTTCGCAGACTTCGCTAGGAAGTCTCTTGGCGCTGTACGTAATCGACTTAACTCGGCCGGGTTCGAGGTAATCGCGGGTCTGATGATGCCTTTTCGGCGCAGAAACCTGGCCGGTCTGCTGGAAGACGACTACAGTGGTTCAGCGAATCTCAGGGTTTATGTCAATGCGGTCGTCACTTCATGGCGTTGCGGTCGCGGCAGCTCTCGAAATGGTCGGGTCGTTTCAGTGACTGCTCGCACAAGAAACGGAAATGAAATCGTGGTCGAAGGTTCAAGGTTTGTTATTGCCGCGGGCGCAATTGAGTCAACACGGATCCTCCTCGAGATGAATGAAGCTGCGCCGCAGCCCATGCTTCGATCCGCTTCCTCGGTCGGTTTTTGCCTCGCAGATCACCTTTCGGCGCCGATCGCTGAACTCTCGCTCGCTGATCGTTCGGATGCAGTGAAGTTGTTCTCTCCGCGCTTCTCGGGCACTTGGGTACGCGGATTCAGGTTCATCGAGACCGACCCGCCTGCGAACGCTCCTCGCGCGTTCGCGCACTTTGTCTTCGCCGGTCTTGGAAAGGGATTCGATTTGGTGAAGGAACTGCTCGGCGCGCTGCAACGAAGACAACGTCCGCACGTTGCCCTCGCGACACTACCCGGCAGCGCCGGCGAACTGATCAGACTCGCTTGGACTCGCGCCACGAAGTCGGCGCTCTACGTACCCACCGATGCGGATGTTCGGCTGCACGTCGATGTAGAGCAGGAGCCAGTGCGGAGCAATCGCGTACGACTCTCTTCGGAACGCGATGCCTACGGCCGCAGGAGAATCAGCATCGCGTGGAAGGTATCGGACTCGGATCTGGCCCGCCTGTCCGAGACCGCTCGGCGCATCGTTGCGCGTTGGCCGGCAAGAAAGAACGGACTGCCAGGAATCACTCCGATAGCGGTCGAAGCGAGCGGAGTCGCGCCGCATGATGCGTACCACCCCGTCGGCACCTGCCGGATGGGTGTGGACAGTGAGGCAGTCGTCGATCCGGACCTGAGGGTATGGGGAATGGATAATCTCTGGGTGACGAGCACCGCCGTGCTGCCGAGCGCCGGTACGGCGAACCCGACCTTCACGCTCCTTTGCCTCACTCATCGCCTCGCCAACCATCTCGGGACTTCCTGTTGAATGGCGAACCTCACGCCGTCGGTCGCGCAGGCTCTTACGACGGAGCCGGCATGGCACCCTGGACCCGTACCCGTCGCCGTCGTGATGATCTCGTTGAACGAGGGCCACAACATGGAGGAGGTCCTCCGCAACCTCGCGGGTTGGGCTCAGCAGGTCTTCCTGGTCGACAGTTACAGCGCTGACGAGACAGTGGATATCGCTCTGCGGCACGGAGTCCACGTGGTTCAGAGGCGGTTTCGGGGGTTTGGCGATCAGTGGAATTTTGCGCTACGCGAGTTGCCTATCACTTCGCCCTGGACGATGAAGCTCGACCCGGACGAACGGCTCACGCCGGAATTGAAGTGGAGCATCGAGTCGGCACTTCGCCGAGGAGATCTCGGCGCAGGCGTAATAACGCGCAGGCTTTGGTTCATGGGGCGGCCGTTGCCAGTGTGTCAGCGACTCGTTCGAATCTGGCGCACAGGTGCTTGTCGATTCACCGATGTGCTGGTGAACGAATATCCAATAGTCGATGGACCGGAGCAGGCTCTCGGTGGAGAGCTCGAACACCACGACAGTCCGAGCCTGACGCATTGGTATGACAAGCAGAATCGCTATTCGGCTGCCGAAGCGTTGATTCGCTTTGAGGGGCGAGATCTTTCAGACAGGCCATCGCTACTCGGATCCGGGCTTCAGCGCCGAATGTGGGTGAAGAAGCACTTCTGGAAGCTCCCGGGGCGATACGTTTTTTTGCTTCTCTACCATCTGCTCGTCGTCGGTGCATGGCGCGCGGGGCGCGTCGGCTGGATCTGGACCCGCTTGCGCACCGAGATCTACCGGATGCAGGACTACAAGGTCTTCGAAATGAACCTCCGGGGACACGTGTCGAATGCGCTTCCCTCGCGCCTCGGGTTACCGGACACGAGGGTGCGGCAATATGACTAGGGAAACGCTGATCAATTGCCATCGCCGCCTCGCGTGACACGGTAGCATC
>CAZXLQ010000326.1:0-5390 GCA_964641945.1 uncultured Clostridia bacterium | reverse complement strand
CTTTGGATCGATCCAAAGCGGCGCTTCACGCCGCACTCCAAAGCGCTTCGCGCATCGCGCGGAAATGGTCCGACTCCGTCAGACGATCAGGCGGAAGACGCCGTCCTTCGAGCGCTCCTTTCGATCCTTCTCGGGATCGCGGAACGCATCGTGTTCGGGGAAATACGAGACCGAGTCCGCTTCCGGCAATACGGGGATTCCCACCATCGGGACAGCCGTCCGTATGAGGATGACGCCGTGTCCGGTGTCCTCCTTCACGACGTCCGTGAATCCGTCGCGCAGGTAGTTGGTTTCCTTGCAGAGACCATCCCACGACGCAGCCGCAAGATTGCGTATCGCGCCCATCACCGTGTCGTCGTTGATTTCGCGCAGCAGACGCGTGCACAGGCCGAGGCACGCTTCCGGCGGCACCTGCCAATTGTCGTTCTCGGTCTTGTACATCAGAAGCTTGCCGATCCACTCGGCGCGTCTCAGGGCCTCCGAGTTCAGCTGCAGCCGAGCGCAGGCACTCGTGAACCCGTCCACGCGCGCCGCAAGCATCGACCGGCCTTCCTCACTGAAAAGACTGTCGAGGATGAGCTGGTCGCCCTTGCCCCGCATGCGGACGAGGAAGTCACCGCGATTGTCGATCGCCTTGGCGAGCTCGCGGTAGAGATGCCACGCCTGGAAAATGCTCCGCAGCTGGTTCAGGTAGAACGGCGCGAGAATCCGCATCGGCTCGCTGTTGAGCTGCTTCTGGACCCTGAGGATCACACCCGCCGCGACTCGCAGAGCGTGCTGCTCGACGCGCTCGACGTGCTCGCCCTTGTGGAAGAACTCGACCGTCAGCGCGAGGATGGTGAAGGACTGCTCGTAATTGAGATTCGTTGCGTCGATCGCCAGGCGGTAGAGCGTCAGGTCCTGCTCGGCAGCCTCGAGCGCCGTTTTTCGTTCGCCGTCAGAACCGCCCCAGAGTTTGTCTTCCTGCGTGTCCTCGAGCAGCGATGCAAGCGGGACGGCCGGCGTCGGCGAATCCGGCGAAAGCTGTCTGGACGACGCAGGCGCCGTACCGAAGGGGCTCGAGAGTCCGCCGGCCGTCGGTCCACCCGGCGGACGGGCCGACATCGGATTCGTCACGAAGCGGGCGCGCTCGGTGGGCGCCTCGTCCGGCTCCCATAAGGGCGCCGAGGATGGCTTCGTATGACGAAATTTGCCGGACTGCGACACGATTCGCTGCAACCTCCAGCCGAAGTTCCATTCGGCACCGCATTGTCGATTGTGGTCGCGGCGCTGGAGAGCACCGCACCCGCCATAGTACCGGTGAAAGAGAGCCGGCGACAAACCGAAAAATACAACCGAGGTTCATGTACGAGAAGGCGGCGACGAGGCTCCCTTGTGAAAAGGATGTTTCGTGAATCTCTTCAGTCCATGCAAAACCGTCATTCGCCCCGGTGGCGGCGTGGCAGATTGCCACGTTGGGACTGCGGTGCAATACCCGTCCGACACGATTTCGTTCGGAAGTGTGCGCATTTGCTGCACCCCGGGAACGGCTTGTTTCACGAAGCGATCGAGGTTTTTCGAACAAAACCGGAACGAACGGGTTCTATTGCGAGTATTCGCACCCTGGGTACGACGATTGAACATACTGCGGCACGGAGATTGCACTCGTTCGTGCAGGAAGCAAATTCCACGCACTGGCGATACACGCAGCAATTGACGGGAAAGAGTTGGGCTGGAGCGGCGTTTCAGGAACCCGAACAGCCTCTTGGAGCAAGAACGATGAAAAACAAGAATAAGGCAGTTGAGCAGGTGACAGCCTCCGCAATCATTCGACCGAGACTGGTCAAGGCGACCGATCTCGCAGCACGCGAGGCCGAGCGAGCGGCGGAAGCCGTCCGCAAGGTGGAGGCCAAGGCCAAGGCCGCACTCGCAACCCCGGCGCTCAAGCGTGCGCCGCGAAGTGCCAACGAGGCGCGATCGATGTTCGACGCACTCTTTGGCGGAACCGAAGCCGCTGCGTAAGAGCCCCTCGGGGCGCTCGCCTCCACGGGCGCCCCGGTTGCCCCCGCGCACGCACCATCGCCGACGCCGCTGCCGTATACTCGCGCAGCGATGACGAAGCGGTACACGATCAAGCCGGATACGGCGCCTCGCTTCCTGGTTCCATACCGGGAAGCCCTCAACGAAGAACAGCACGCCGTCGTCTCGGCCGGAAACGGGCCGAAGCTCGTGATTGCGGGCGCCGGATCCGGAAAGACCCGCACGGTCACCTACCGCGTTGCACGGCTCATCGAAGCCGGCGTCGCACCTTCCCGAATACTCCTTTGCACGTTCACCAACCGTGCCGCGCGTGAGATGCTGTCGCGCGTCGAAGGGCTCGTCCGGGCAGACGTGCGGCGTGTGTGGGGCGGGACGTTTCATTCGGTCGCCAACCGCATCCTTCGTCGCCACGCCGAGACGCTCGGCTACAGCGCAAAGTTCACGATCCTCGATTCGGAGGACGCCTCCGACCTCCTCGATGCCTGCATCGACGGCGCGGCGATCGACACCCGGACGAGGCGATTCCCGAAGGCCGCGGTCGTGCGCGAGATCATCAGCCTCGCGACGAACACCGGACACTCCGTCGCCGACCTCGTCGCCCGCAACTATCCGTACTTTCATGTGCTCACGTCGCAGATCGAACGCGTCGCTTACCTCTACGCCGAGCGCAAGCATCAGCGAAACGCGATGGACTATGACGACCTGCTGTCGAGCTGGCGGCGATTGATGCTCGAGCACAAGGAGATCGCCGACGGCATCCGCGAACAGTTCCAGCACGTCCTCGTCGACGAGTACCAGGACACGAACGCCCTGCAATCGGACCTCGTCGACCTCGTCGGCAGCAAACACCGTAACGTCATGGTCGTAGGAGACGACGCGCAGTCGATCTACGGCTGGCGCGGGGCGCACGTCGAGAACATGCTCTCGTTTCGCGACCGCTACCCGGACGCCGAGGAATACCGCCTCGAGGCGAACTACCGTTCTCGTCCGGAGATTCTCACGCTGGCGAACGCCTCCATCGAGCACAACCGCCGGCAGCTTCAGAAGCGGCTGCACGCCGTTCGCCCGGCGAGCGGCGTCGAGCCGGGACTGGTCCCGTTGCGGGACGCGAACCAGCAGGCGTCGTTCGTTGCGTCGCGCGTTCTCGAGCAGCGCGACGAGGGGCTGCGGTTGTCAGACATCGCCGTGCTCTACCGGTCGCACTGGCACGCCCTCGAACTGCAACTCGAGCTGTCGCGCCGGAACATCCCGTACACGATCCGCTCGGGCCTGAGGTTCTTCGAGCAGGCTCACGTGAAGGACGTGATGGCCTACCTCCGGCTTGTGGTGAACCCCCGCGACGAGCTCGCCTGGAAGCGCGTGTTGCGGCTCATACCGCGTGTCGGTGCGCGCACCGTGGCGCGCATCTGGGAGCATCTCGCCGTCGCGGAGAATCCGCTCGCACTCGTCCGCTCGACCGACCTGACAGACGTCCCCAAAGGCGAAGGCTGGCAGTCTTTCACGGCGCTGATCGGAGCGCTCACCGCGCCCGGTGTGGCCGACTCTCCGTCGAAGCAGATAGAGACGATCCTGCAGCGCGGGTACTCGGAGTACCTGCAGGGCGCGTACGAAAACGCCGATGCGCGCGAGGAAGATCTTCGCCAGCTCGCGCGGTTCGCCGTGACGTTCGAGACGACCGAGACGTTTCTCACCGAGCTGTGGCTCGCGAATTCCGAACGGTTCAACCAGCCGAAAGGCACGCTCGGCGAAGACATCATCGAAGGCGCGGACGAGGACGAGCGGCTCGTGCTCTCGTCGATTCACCAGGCGAAGGGGCTCGAGTGGAGATCGGTGTTCGTGATCTGGGCGTCGGACGGGAAATTCCCGTCGGCGCGCTCGCTGCGCGAGCCCGAGAGCGAGGAAGAGGAGCGGCGGCTGTTCTATGTCGCGGTAACTCGCGCGTGCGACGAGCTGACGGTGTGTTATCCGCTGACCGTGGCAGAACGCGGCGGCGAGACGATCATCCAGAGGCCGTCGAGGTTCGTTTCGGAGGTTTCGCCCGCGCTGTTTCAGGTGTGGGAGGTTGACGACGCGCTCCCGGATCCGTCGGGTGGCGGTGAACTCACGACTGATCTCGACGATGACGAGTCAGGCGGACTGCTGAACTAGGCTTCCTGCCTCTGTGCCTCTGTGCCTCCGTGCCTCCGTGTGCGTAGCTCTCTTGCGCGTCGAAAAGAGCTTCGCGCACAGAGTCACGGAGTCACGAAGTCACGGAGTCGCGGAGTCGCGGAGTCACGGAGTACTACTCCATGTCGGCCTTAGCCACCCGGTGCTCGCAGGACTTCGTGTTGATGCATCCGTCGGACAGGCGCAGGCGCGCGACCGGTACACCTCCGATGACGTGTGACTCGACGATCTCATCGACGTCGTCAGCGGTCACTCCGCCATACCAGACGCCTTCCGGGTACACCACGACAGTCGGTCCGTGCTCGCACTGGTCGAGACAGCCTGCGGCGTTTGCCCGGACACTTCCTTTCAGCCCGCGGCGGGCAATCGCTGCCTTGAACAACGACTGGAGCGCTCGCCGGCCCTCCGGGTCGCAGCATCCGCGCGGACTGTCACACGGCCGTTGGTTCGTGCAGACAAAAACGTGGCGTTCGAATGAGGGCATTCTTCAGCGCTCCTCTGCCGGATCGAGCAGTGACAGGAAGCCCGTCAGTATCCGCTCCGTCAGTCCCCAGATGATGTGCCCGTCGTAGTCGTACGCCGGAAACTCGCGCGGCTCCCCCGGCAGGTCCAGCCGGAATACAGCATCCGGGCCCGTCGCGCGCAGCTTCTCGACCGACGCCCAGAAATGCGTCGCCACCTCGTGGTTGGCGCGCACTGCCGCATCCGGCGGCGCGAGCGCGACGAACGGCGTTATGTCGATGGCCGGCAGGCGCCGGCTGACGGGACTCAGTCGCGCGAGTCGACCGAGAAGCGCGTCGTCGCCGAGCTCGATGCCGACCTCCTCCCGCGTCTCGCGCAACGCCGTCGTCGCGAGTGCTCCGTCGCCGTCATCCCAGCGGCCACCCGGGAGCGCGATATGGCCCGACCAGTGGTCGCGCGGATCTTCGGCCCGCTTGATGAGCAGGATTTCGGGACCGCGAGCGCCGTCGCGCAGGAGAATCGCAACGGCGGCACGCATCCGGTTCTTCGACGGCGGCTCGAGCGTTCCGGCATCGAGCAGCCTCCCCCGGAGGACGTCGCGAATGGCTTCGACCGTCGGCATAAGCGGCCAAGTGTATCACGCAGCACTGTCGCTTCCGGGAACTGCCTCCGTCCTTGTGGGCGTTCGCCAATCTGTCCGCAGGCCCGGCCCGATCCAACGCGCCGATAGTTACGACATCTCA
>CAZXLQ010000325.1:0-5404 GCA_964641945.1 uncultured Clostridia bacterium | reverse complement strand
CGGTACCGCGGGTCGCGTGTGCTCGTTGCACTCGCCCCCGCGACCCACGGCTATTACCTTCGACCGCTCCGCGGTCGACTCGGCAGGCCGATCTCCAGTCCGCGGTCGACTCGCTAGGCCAAACTCGAGTCGACAGCTCCGCGGTCGAAGGGCGCCTTCGGCGATAGTCCGGAATCCTGCGGGTTGGTCGCGATATCGATCGTTGCGACATCTCGCAGGCATCGCGCCTTCAGCGATCCACTGGGTCGAACTCTGGCGGTGCCATCCCTGTGAATCAGTGGACTAGTCGTGTGTTGCCGGATCCGTCCCGAGTTTTCGCAGTTTGTAGCCGAGATCGCTGCGCGAGAGACCGAGCCGGCGTGCGGCTTCTGCCTGAACGCCGCCAGATGCCTGAAGCGCCCTCTCCACCATCGCCAGTTCGATCGATCGAAGCGTCACGCGAAGATCAGCGGTATCGGGCAGCGAGGCCACGAAAGTCTCGACCGGACCGGGGTATTCCTCTTCCGCACCTCCCGGTTCGTCAGCGGTGAGCAGAAGGTCGTTCGGACCTATGATCTCGCCGGAAGAGAGGATGCACGCGCGCTCGATCAGATTCCGGAGCTCCCGGATGTTCCCTGGAAAGGCATAGCGGCGCAGCTTCGCCATCGCCTCGGGGCTCACAGTGCGGTGCTGGATCTTCAGATCCCGCGCAACGACCTTGAGCAAATGCTCCACGAGGATGGGAAGATCCTCGAGGCGATCCCGCAGAGGCGGAATCGCCAGCGGCACGACGGCGATCCGGTAATAGAGGTCGTCGCGGAAAAGTCCTTCACGGATTCGAGCCTGAAGGTCCCTGTGAGTCGCGACGACGATCCGCACGTCGACAGTGCGAGGAGTCGTCGATCCGACGCGAATCAACTGGCCGTCGTTCAGAACTCGCAGGAGCTTGGCCTGCAGGCCGAGGGACATTTCGCCGGCCTCGTCGAGAAACAGGGTGCCGCGATGCGCAGCCTCGAAGAGTCCGCGGCGCGCCCGGTCGGCGCCCGTGAACGCTCCGCGCTCGTGTCCGAACAACTCGCTCTCCAGCAGCGATTCCGGAAACGCGGCGCAGTTCACGGCGACGAAAGGCTGGTCCGCCCTCGCGCTTCCCTTGTGGAGAGCGCGCGCCACGAGCTCCTTGCCAGTCCCGGTTTCACCAGAGATCAGGACCGACGAGCCGGCCGGCGCGACCTTGGCGATCCGGTCCCTCAGCACCTGCATCGCGCTGCTGGTGCCAAGCAGTCCGTCGTCGGCCTCGAGTCGCCGCACCACGTCCTTCAGTCGCTCGTTCTCGCGAAGGAGGTCGGTCCGTTCGACGGCACGGTGGACGACGGCTCGTACGACGTCCGGAACGAACGGCTTGGCGATGACGTCGAACGCGCCAAGCCGCATGGCGTCAACGGCCAGCTCGACGGTCGCGTAGGCAGTCAGCATCACCACCGGCAATGCCGGATCGGCCTCTCGAGCCGCGGCGAGCACGTCGAGCCCCTCGCCGTCCGGCATTCGCTGGTCCGTGATGACGAGGTCGAACGGCGTCGATGCGAGAAGCGCCACGGCATCCGACCGGCCAACGGCTTCGGTCACGACGTGTCCGTCCGCCTGCAGAAGGACCGACAGGATTCTGCGCAGGTTGGTCTCGTCGTCAACGATGAGTATTCGCGACATGGCTTACACCACGGATCCGATGCGCGCCCCGGCGCCTGGGAGGAGGAGATCGAACCGCACGCGTCCCGTCTCATTCACGGCGAGCTCGACGTCGCCACCGTGCGCGCGGGCGATGCTTCGGGCAATCGACAGCCCAAGTCCCGTCCCGGTCGGTTTCGTCGTAAAGAGCGGTTCAAAGAGCCGATCGCGCGCTTCCCTCCCGATCGCCGGTCCATCGTCCTCGACGCTGACACAGACGAACCCGTCCGAATGCTGCCCGGCAACGAGCTGCACCGTGCCACCGGACGGAGCCGCCTCGATAGCGTTGATCGAGAGGTTGAGCAGAGCCTGCTGGATCTGAAAGACGTCGAAGCTCGTCGTCAGCGGACCATCGGTCGAGCACCTGATGGAGACCTGACGCTCGGCGGCACGGACGCGGGACAGGCTCGCGACGTATTCGACGACCGTAACGACGTCGAGGTCCTGCAGCTCGGGCGGGCGCGTCCTGGCATACGTCAGAAAATCGGTCGTCATGCGCTCGAGCCGGGCGGACTCGGTTGCGGCAATCTCGAACATCTCGCTGCGGACCTCCGAGTCGACTGCCGCATCGGCTGCAATCCCGAGCGAGCTCGAGATCATTGCCACCGGATTGCGAATCTCGTGGGCAAGGGCACTCGAGAGCCTCCCCACCGCGGCGAGCTTCTCGTGCTCGACGAGCCGATCCCGTGCGCGGCCAAGTGCCTCGAGGCTCTCGGCCAGGCGGCTTCGCTCGTTCCGAAGCGACGTGCCGAGTACCCACGCGATCAGGCCGACCAGCAAAAATGTCAGGCTCGTGGTCGTTGCTTCGAAGTACTCCGCCGATTCGACCGGGGGGTGTTGGCGGAAGTAGTTCCAGACCTGGAAATAGGTCAGTGCGATCGACACGCCGACAACCGCCAGCGTGCCGGCGAGGGTGAACCGAAACGCTGCCGAAACGATCGGAATGACCAGCAGCACCGAGTAGTGGCTGTCCTCGTGCGACACCACGATCGCGGCGAGGCATGCAAACGCCACGTTGACCCAGATCGACAATCGCGCGTAGTTCGTCACGGCCCGGGCAGACGGTGGCCGGCTCGTGTTCTGGAGCCAGGCAAGCTCGACGAGCTGCATGATAAAGCGTCCGACGATTAGTCCAAGCAGCGTAAGCGTCGGACTGCCCAACAGGCTTCCGAAACCCGAGTGAAAGAGTGCGAGCACGGCGAGAACGACGAGGTTCAGGATGATGAGCTTCGGTTCCTGTTGCCGGATGAGGACAACATCCGCCGGCTCAGACGTTCGATTCACCTCGTCGTCGACAAGCACCCGACGGCCCTCATTGTTGACTGAGTCGTTCATCTGTCCCATCGGACCTGCAGGCCTGGCCGGCCCGTCGAAATTCTTGTACGACCTTGGCGCTGGTTGTCGCAACATTCGGACGGCCCACCCGGATGTCTCCGATTCTCGCCGTAATTCAAGGGTATTTCCCGGCTCGAAGGTGATTCAGGTCTGGCATCGAGCTTGCACTCTCGCAAGTCGAGGACCAATCGGAATCGACCATCGATAGGAGAATACCAATGATCAACGAACTGTCACGACAACCTCTGGCTCTCGCAGCCTCGCTACTTCTCGTGTTTGGCGCGGCGTCAGGATGCGGAACCGGACCGACGAGCAAGACTGCCGAACCGGCACAAATCGCGGACTCCGGCCCTGTCGCAGCAGCCACGGTCGAGAACCTGCAGGCCGCGTACAACGGAGAGTCGAACGCAGCTGCAAAATACGCCGCCTTCGCCGTCCAGGCCGACAGACAAAACTTCGCACATGTGGCCAGCCTGTTCAGAGCCGCGGGGAAGGCCGAAGAGATCCACGCGAAGAACCACTCCGAGGTGCTCCGAAAGATGGGGGCGGAACCCAAGGCCGATGTGAAGACGCCTGAGGTCGGCACAACAGCCGAGAACCTGCAGAAGGCGATCGAAGGCGAGAGCTACGAGCGCGATACGATGTACCCGAACTTCATTCGCCAGGCCCGTGACGCCGGCAACGTCGCCGCGGTCCGGACCCTGAACCTCGCGAGGTCAGCCGAGGCCGAACACGCCCTACTGTATCAGGCGGCGTACGAGTCACTGAAAGATGGTGCCTCCGGCGCCACCCAGTTCTTCGTCTGTCCGGTCTGCGGATTCACGAGGTCCGGTTCAACCGGGATGGCGAACTGTCCGGCCTGCTCGACCAAGATGGAAGAGTTCATCGTCGTCACCTAGGCCCGATCGCGAAGGGCGAGATAAGGAGTCTGCAAATGTTTCCACCACTTCCATTGGACTGGAGCGGGCTTCACCCGCTGATCATCCACTTCCCGATTGCGCTGCTGCTCGTCGCGCCGCTGCTCCTGATTCTTGGCGTGGCGCTCAAGAACGGCCGACGCGCATACCTCGTATCGGCGCTGGTCCTGATGGTCGTCGGTACCATCACGACGTATGTAGCCGTCTCGACTGGCGAGGCCGCCGGTGAGCTGGCGGAGGGTGTCGGTTCGGTAGGTGCAATCCTCGAGCGGCACGAAGAGCTCGCGGAGACGTCGCGCGCGGTGTTCACGGTGCTGACATTGCTCTTCGCCGCGCTTCTTGCGGTCCCGGCGCTCATGAAGCGCGAGCTTCAGGGTCCGATCTTCTACATCGCCCACGGCGTATTTCTCGCCGCTTATCTTGGCGGATCAGTTCTTCTCGCGAACACCGCGCACGAAGGCGGAATGCTCGTTCACCAGGCCGGCGTTCGAGCGATGGTGGCAACCGGGCAAACGGCTTCCGCTCCACCTGCGCCGGCACGGAGTGCCGAACGCGACGACGACGATTGACGGCGGAAGCACACGTGGCAGGGCGGGACGTTCCTTCCCTGCCACGCATCCGGCATGCCGGACTACGACCGCCGGCTCAATCGATACGCGATCGCTCGATGTGGACCTCGAATCGGGCGGACTGACCAGGGCCGAGGACTAGGACGTTTGCGTCGATTCCCCGTGACGAGAGGTTGAAGGCGTCCGTCGGACACGTGTTCGGCTCGACGCAGATCGCCGTCCGCGGGGCCGGCGGCGTATAAACGACGACGTGGGGAAACGCCGCGCGTTCGAAACGAACCGTCGTTCGCCTCCCGGACTCCAGGTCGTCGATTTCGCACCTTACTTCTCCGCGCTCGTCAGCATCGAGACCCGTGAGTATGTCGTCGAGCTGCACCTCGAGCACATCGGCGCCTGCACGCAGATCGTAGCCGCCCGACACTTCAACGCGCTCACCGGTCGGGATGCTGTCGTCGAGCACCCAACGCTCGCTTGCCGGAACCCGGACGACGCCACGCGCCGGCCGCTCGAAGTACGGGTGAATGCCGTATCCGTACGGGAAGGCCCGTTCTCCCGCATTCTCGATCTCGAACGTGAGCGTCAACGTGCGCTCGAAGAGCCGATACGCGGCAGCGAGCCGGAAGGATGACGGCCACTGGGCAAGAATGTCGGGGTGGTCGGCCGCGTCGAAGACCGATCGCACCGTCACTCCGTCGAGGTTGGTGGCGGTGACGCTTTCCAGCTTCCACGCCCGGTCTCTCACGAATCCGTGTCGCGGAGGATTGACGACGACCTCATGTCCTTCGAACTCGAATCGGCCGTTGCGGACCCGATTCGGGAATGGGAACAGGAGCGGAATCCCGCACGCCGTCGGCTTCGCGAGAAAGACCTGTCGCTCGACGG
>CAZXLQ010000324.1:0-5424 GCA_964641945.1 uncultured Clostridia bacterium | reverse complement strand
ACCGCCTCGAAGATCTCGCGGACGATCTCGTAGGCTTCCTTCTTGCCGCCGGGCATGAGGCTCGGTCCCCAAAGGGCGCCTTCCTCGCCGCCCGAGACGCCGGAACCGACGAAATGCAGACCCTCTTCGGTCAGCGCCGCGTCGCGCCGCTTCGTGTCCTCGTACCACGAGTTGCCGCCGTCGATGAGCACGTCGCCCTTGTCGAGGTGCGGCTTCATCTGGTCGATGGTCCAATCGACCGCTTCACCCGCCTTCACGAGCATCATGATGCGTCTCGGCCGTTCCATGGCCGCTGCCAACTCCGCTGGAGAGTGCGCGCCAACGACGTTCTTGCCGGCGCCTCGTCCATTCACGAATGCGTCGACAGCATCGGCCCGCCGATTCCAGACGGCGATCGGAAAACCGTTTCGCTCCACGTTGAGCGCCAGGTTCTCGCCCATCACGCCAAGCCCAATCATCGCAAACTTCGCTTTGCCTTCTGACATTGTTTTATTCCTCACTGACGGCGAAGACACGAACGACACGGGACGAAAGGGGGCTCGCTACCCGTGCCGTTTCGGTCAATCGATCAAGCTGCGCGACGATCGACTCCCTGCCGGCGGCGCCGGCGTAGGAGAAGCCCCATTGGCAGCAGAAGCGGGAGAAAGTCGTAAGCGGTTCCCGACGGCACGGTCTTGCGTGCCGGGACGCCTTCGGCCGGGACCGCGGCCTGCGGCTCCGGATCCTCGGGCATGACGCCGGCACTCTGCGCCGGGCCTGGCGGGGTGTCGCTAACGGTGTAGAAGCGTCCCGATATCGAACTGATGAAGAGCCGCCGCATCTCGGCGAGGTTGAATGGCCGTGCGCCGCGCCGTCCGAAGACGGTCAGCTGGTTGCCGCTTTCGTCGACGGCACGGTCTCGATCAAGACCCTCGGAAATGTTGACGGCCGGTCCTCGCGTCTTCTTCGTCGCGATCAAGCGCGGAGTCAGCGGAGGCGCGTAGCCATAAATGCCCGGCGTATCCTCGGTCGACGTGAGCTGAACGATCCGGAGGCCGTTCTTTCCGTCGGCGACGTACGCGAAGGTGCTGTTGTTCGTCATCCCGATCTTGACGTCGCGTGAATCGTTCATCGCACCGTCGGCATTGAAGAACAGTCCCGGCATCCACGAGGGCGCCGCTGGCTTGGTCGGCGTTTCGATGTCGACGATCGCCATGCCCTGCGACCCTGCCGCGATGAACGCATAGGTTCGCGAGATATAGACGCTCTTCGCGTCCGCGATACGGACGACCGCATCCTCGACGAGCTGCGGATCGTTCGGGTCGGTCAGGTCCACCACCCTCAGCCCGTCCGCACACGTCACGAATGCGTAGCGGAACTGGATGGCCACCGACGTCGGGTTGCGGATCGGCAGGACCTTGATGACCTTCGGATCCGGCCGCAACGTGGCGTCGTAGCGGGCGATGTCGAGAATCACGAGCCCCTTGTCGGTGCACATGTACGCGTACTGGCCCGCGAGGATGATGTTCGTGGCGCCGTCGAGCACGCCATCCGGGTTGAAGTGATCCTTCCCGTCGGCGAACTCCTGACGATGGAGGAAGTTGTTCTCGGGGTCGCCGTCGAGCAGGGTTGCCGCGACGGTCATCACGAGGCCTTCCTTCTTGTCCGAAATGTAGAGGAACGCATACAGCGGGTGGATCGGCTGCGGGTCGTAGCCCACTTCCGGCATCGGCTGGCCATTGATGCGCGCAAGTCGCATCTTGATGGCATCAGCCGCGTTCACCCGATAGACGGCTTCGCCATTCTCCGCAAGATGCTTCCGGTAGTGATGGCTCAGCGGCGTCTTCGTGATCTCGAGCAGGCTGGCCGTCGGATCGACGCCCAGGGTAGTCGGCGACGCTACGGCCGTCGCGTATTTCGTGTCGATGTAGAGCCGCTGGCCGATCGGTGACACGATCGACGAAGAGATGCGCTGGGCGAACAGCTTGTCGTCGACGCGTGAAACGTCGTAGACGCGCATGCCGCCGTCGCCATTCGCCACGTAGATGTATTCACCGCGGAGCTGGAGGCTCAGCGATTCGTTACCGATGCCGGGCCGGTGCGAGTAGGACTCGGTGAGCTTGCGGCCGTTCTTCTCGAAGCGCTCGTACTCCTCGGGGAAAGCCATCTTGTGCAGAGAGCTTCCGAAAACAGCCTGCGGCTCGTCGCGCTCCGTAACGGCGATGGCCTCGAAGCCTCCGCCCTCCCCGGCCACGTATACGAGCCTGCCCATGAAGTTCGCCGCATTTGCGCCCTGCAAGGTCAGCTGGGCGAGGACCGCATTGTTGTTGTTGTCCTTCGAAACGTGGCAATCGCTGCAGAGCTTCGTCTCGCCTTTTCCGCGAACCGTGTGCGGAACGTACGAGCTGAAGGCCTGGCCCGAGTAGCCCTCGGCCGAGATCGTCTGCTGCTGCGAGTAGAACCACTCCCGATTGATGCTCGCCGAGCTCACGAGCACGGCGCACGAGGAGCGGATCGGACCGACGCGGTTGCCCGAGACCGTGCCGTCACGGCCGAGCATGTAGATGTCGTCGCGAAGGGTCTGGAAGTTGTAGTTCGTCCAGTTGCGCGACGGAGTACCCTCGTTGTGCTTCATCTCTTCGCGCTTGGTCGCGCGCATCGGCAGGTGACATCCGAAGCACGCGGTCGTCCACGAGGTGTGGCACGCGAAGCACGTCATCTCGCTGTCGGGGTGTGCGACCTTGTCGTCGCTGGCCGTCGGATCGCCCCACGTCTCGTTGTCGATCTGGACAGTCTTTGCGTAGGCCGAAAGTTCGCTGTAGTCGTCCGGACGCTGCGCGTTCTTGACGACCGTGTCCTTCGTCTGCTTGACGCGCCACCACTTCGCCGGGTCCGTGTAGGACGCCTGGATGATGTCGCCCTTGTAGAGCTGCACGTTCGTCGTGTTGCCGTTGCGCGGGATCTTCTCGCCCGGCTTCACGTCCTTGGCAAGTCGCTGGAAGATCGGCACTTCACGGTCCTTGCCGTCGACGCGGAACTTCGTCCTCAGCCGCGTCAGGTCGCGGCCGCGCTTGCCCTGCTTGTCGGTCTCGGCCGCCGGGCCCGAGGTCCGAAGCGTGGCCGTCTTGTCCATCGCGCCATGGCAGTCGATGCAATCGATCTCGATCGCGGCGCGCACTTCGGTGTGCAGGTTTCCGGTTCCGTGGCCGTCACCCGAGAAGTGGCAGTCCACACACTGCATTCCCATCTCGAGATGGATGTCCTGCATGTGGACCGGCACGCCGTCCTTGAGCATCGGCAGTCCCGTCGTGGGATCGTTTTCCGGGTGCATTGCCGCGGCGAGCGACTCGCCGTCGACGCGCGGAACGATCTTGCCGCTGTGGTCGAGGTAGTTGCCGTGGCGATCCACCTTGAAGACGGCACGATAAACCCAGCCGTGTCCGTGGAAGTCGCCGAACTGCGTCTTCGTCAGGTTCTTGTTGATTTCGCCGCCGGGCTTGCCGACCTCGGCAAGGAACTCGACGTCACCCCATTTCCCGCGCTGCGCGGATTCTTCGGGGTTCCGCTGGTTGATGGCCTGCCGCTCTTCCTCGGACAACTTCTTGATCTTGTCCGGGTACATCTGCTTGCCGTCGGTCTCGTTGTCCCACCACGTCATGCCGTAGTAGGTCGTCACCATGTTCGTGCCGGGGTGCATGTGGCAGACCATGCACGAGCTCGACGGAATGTTGTTCGTGAGGATGTGGCGAATCGGGTGGCCCGGTTCGTTGGCCGTTTCGGGCCGGTTGATCATCGGATCCGTCGTACGCGTCGTCCCTCGGTTGCTGCCGTCGGTCCGGAAGTTACTGAGCGGAACGACCGCGCTGTGCGAGGTCTGACGGTCGTTGAAGTACGAAACGTGACAGGCCGTGCAGCCGCTCGAGCGGTAGTCGCCCGGCTGGTCGTTCGTGCCGAGGAAGTTGAGGGTCGGATCGAGCAGGCGCGTCTTCTGTAGGCCAAGGAACACCGGGTCCGTCCGGTTCTGCGTGCCGAAGCCGCGGAGGCTCAGGCGATCCTCGCCGTGCTCGAACACGCGCAGGACGTTGCCGGGCTGCGAGATCTCCCATCGCGGGAGCGGATCGAGGTACGGAACGATGCCGCGAAGCATCAGGCTCATCCACGCCGAGTCCGGCGTGACGTGATTCTCTTCGGTCGGGTAGATCCGCTCGGGCTGGCCTTCATTCGTGTAGCTCTCGCCGAAGCGCGCGTTCTTGAGGTGGAAGCCGCCGTTGTTGTAGAGCGCGGCCTCCCAGAGCATCGCACCGTGCTTCATCATGCTCGTGTCGACGAGCCCAACTTCCTTCTCGTGGCAACCGGCAGTGCCGCATGTCTTCTCGGCAACCCGAAGGTCGCCGGGATTGACGAACTTGATGAACTCGAGGCTCTCGCGCAGCGTCCCCGCCGTCATGCGAACGGGATTCGCCGAGCCGTCGCCCTTCTCGTTTCCATACCAGGCCTCGGGATTGCGTGGCTGGACGTGCGCCTTGCGCTTCGCATCCTCGAACGCCGAGTCGCCGTGCTTGGTGCCTTCGGGCTTCATCACGTCGAAGCCGCCGCCGTGGCAATCCGCGCACCCGATGTTGTCGGGGCCGAACGGATGCATCGAGAACGGCTCGCTTTCCTTGTCGAAGCCATGGCAGCTCACGCAACCGGCGCTCTTGCGATCCGCCTCGGCCTGCTTCTGGCCCGAGTCGAATGATCCCGGAGGAATCACCTTTTCGGCCGGCTTGGCGGCGGGTGCAGCCTGCTTTGTCGCGGCTGGCGCAGCCGCTGGCGCGGCGGCCGGTTCCTGCGGTCCAGCGGCAGACGGGCCGCGACCGCTGGCAATGGCGACAAGCGCGATGGCCACAAATGATCCAGCGACGACGATTCGCTTCGTTTCGGTGATCATAGCCCCTCGAAAACTATGGAAAGGAACCCTGTCGGGCTCGATCAGTAGACGAACTTCACCGCGAGGAAGCCCGAGTAGATCGTTGGAGATGTGTAAATGTCCTTGAGTCCCTGCCCCGGCACGAGCACCGAGAGGCCACCAAGGATGATCCACTGTTCGTTCAGGTAAGGCCGATACTGGAAGCCTGCGCTGTAGTCCCAGCCGATCTCTTTTCTGATCGTCTGCTGGAACAGCGTCTGCTGGATCGACTCCGGCCTGTGGAACCGAAGGTAGTTGACGTTGAAGGTCGTGAGCAGCTTCGGCGTCAGCTTTGCATCGGCACCGACCGCCGCGATGTAGATGCCCGGATTCACGTAGTTCGCCTGTCCCTGTTCCTTGCTGCTGCGCAGGCTTGGAACGAGGCTCCCGGGTTGCTGGAGCGCGACGCCCGATCCGGTCAGGCGGATCGATTCACGGTTCCAGAAGCTGATGGAGATCGGAATCGGAGGATTGATGAGCACGCGGTCCTGTTGCGT
>CAZXLQ010000323.1:0-5474 GCA_964641945.1 uncultured Clostridia bacterium | reverse complement strand
ACCGCGCGATCGTCCGATTTCAGCACCGACACGCAGGACTTCACCATCGGCGTCGTCAACGCGGACGAGGCCCCACTCGCCATCGACGACACGGCCGCGACACGATCCGGCACGCCAATCGCGATCCACGTGTTGAGCAACGACGAGCCGGGCGATAGCCCGGCGATGATCACCGCTGTCACCGACCCGATCGGATCGGTCGTGATCGACGATCCGAATGGAACCTTGATCTACACGCCGGCAGCCGGGTTCGTCGGCACCGACACCTTCGACTACACGATCACCGACTCGAACGGTGATGTCGCCACCGCGACAGTCACTGTCACGGTCGCGCCATTCGAGCCGCCGACGTCCTTGACGCTGGTGCGAACGATCAATGTCTGGGAGTGGTCGCCACCCAGTCCCGACGCCTCCGGCATCGTCTACATCGCCCACCGCGACACTATGATCGTCACCGATGGCGAGGTGGACGAGATGGCCATATTCACGGGCGACAATCTGTTCGAGATGGATCGCGCCTCGGGCAATCTCACCGGCACGCTGACGACCATCGGCTTCTCGGACGAGCCCACCGGCGCCGCCTACAATCCCGACAACCACCACATTTTCTTCACCGACGATACCGGAACGCGGAGCGTCTACGAGCTCGATCCGGGTGGAGACGGCCTCTATGGAACGTCGGACGATGTCGTTACGTCGTTCCGAACCGGAGCATTCGGCTCCACCGACCCTGAAGGGATCGCTTACGACACGACTCGCGGCTTCCTGCACATCGCCGATGGGGTGAACGAGCAGGTCTTCACCGTCGATCCGGGCGCCAACGGCATCTTCGATGGGGTTGCAAGCATCGGCGGCGACGACGTGGTGACGAGCTTCGATACGACGAGCCTCGGCATCATCGATCCCGAGGGCATCGCTTACGATCCGGTGTTCGACCTGCTTTACATCATCGCCACCCAGGACTCCGTCGCCCAGGTTACCCCGACGGGCACGCTGGTCGGAATGCTCGATATCTCGGCTGCCAATGCGCGCAATCCCGCAGGACTCGAGTTTGCACCGAGCAGCGTCGACCCGAGCCAGACGAGCCTCTACGTTGCCGCACGCGGCGTCGACAACGACTCGAACCCGAGCGAGAACGATGGGCAAATCTACGAATTTTCGATCGATACATTGCTGCTGAGCTAGTCCGCATGGTGCCATCGCATGCCGAGCACCCTTCTCCCGAACGCCGACTCGGCCTCGTGGCGCCGGCGGGACTCGCCGCGCGCGCTGCGCCTCCCCGCTATGTCGGTGTTGATCACCCTCGGCGTATTCAGTGCCTGCCTGAATATTCTGGCCCTCACTGGTCCGCTGTTCATGCTGCAGATCTACGATCGCGTCCTGCCGAGCGGTAGTGTTCAGACGCTGATGCTGCTGTCCGTGCTGGCTGCCGGCCTGTTCCTCTTCCACGCGATCCTCGACCTGCTGCGCCGCCGCGTTCTCGTGCGGCTCGCCACCTGGCTGGATGCGAGCGTCGGAACGCGCGTCTTCGAGACCGTGGTCCATGCGGCCCCCACGGCGACGCGCAGAGGTCGCAATGCCGACCCGCTGCGGGATCTCGACGCTGTGCGGTCGTTCCTGTCCGGCCCCGGTCCCGGCGTGCTGTTCGACCTTCCCTGGGTGCCGGTTTATGTCGTGGTGATATTCCTCTTCCACCCGTGGCTCGCCTACCTCACGCTGGTGGGAATGGCGGCTCTCGTCGTGGTGATGGTGGCCAGTGAGCTCATGGCGCGCAACGCATCGTCGACTGCGACCGCGTTTGCCGCCGAGCGTCAGACTATTGCCGACGCCGGTCGGCGAAACGGCGAGACCCTGACTGCGCTCGGCATGATCGGCCCCTACGGTGCACGCTGGCGTGAGGCCAACGAAGGACTTGCCGTCAGCCAACAACGCATGGCCGACGTCGCCGGCGGGCTGGGCGCGACCTCGCGAACGCTGCGGATGGTCCTGCAATCGGCTGTCCTGGCGCTCGGGGCGTACCTCGTCATTCATCAGGAGGCGACCGCGGGCCTGATTGTCGCCGCGTCGATCCTCGCCGGGCGAGCGCTGGCGCCGCTCGACGTGGCAATTCCCAACTGGAAAAGCTGGATGGCAGCGCGCGAGAGCTGGCTGAGCATTGCGAAGCTGCTCAATCGGCCGTCAAGTGCGGCGACTCGCGTCGATCTAGGGCCGCCTTGCCGTGCTCTCGCCGTCGAGGGCGTAAGCATCACGCCGCCCGGGACCGTCGCGCCGGTGGTTCAAGAGGCATCCTTCCAGCTCGAGCGAGGACAGGGCCTCGGTATCATCGGGCCGAGCGCATCCGGCAAGTCCTCCCTTGCCCGCGCCCTGGTCGGGATCTGGCCTCCCTCCGAGGGCACGGTTCGCCTCGACGGCGCCGCGCTCGACCAATGGCCGCGCGAGCTGCTTGGTCGGCATATCGGCTATGTACCCCAGTCGATCGAGCTGCTGCCAGGCACGATCGGCCAGAATATTTCCCGCTTCGAGTGCGAAGCCGACTCGCGTGCGATCATTCGCGCAGCCATGGCAGCCGGAGTGCACGACTTGATCGTCAGCCTCCCGGATGGCTACCAGACCGTCGTGAAGCCCTACGGCGCCGGTCTTTCCGCCGGCCAGCAACAGCGCATAGCGCTGGCCCAGGCGCTCTATCGAGAACCGTTTCTGGTCGTGCTCGACGAGCCGAGCTCCAATCTCGACAGCGAAGGCGACGCGGCCTTGACGCGAGCGATCATCGGCGTGCGCCAGCGCAACGGAATTGTCGTCGTCATCACCCATCATCCGAGTGCGCTCGCCGGCGTCGACACGCTGATGGTGATGTTGAACGGCAAGTGCAAGCGCATCGGAAGAAAAGAAGAGATCATGAAGGCACCGACGCGAGCTGCCACCGTCGGCGCCGCACTGAGAGTCGTCGCGGACCAGGGAGGCTCCCCCCTGTGACTGCTCCACTCTCCGTGGCCGCAATGACGTCGGCCCACCGGCACGCGAGCCTCGGCTGGCTCGCCCTCGCACTCTTGATAGCCAGCGTGAGCGGCTGGGCAGTAATGGCCGACGTTTCCGGGGCCGTGATTGCACACGGCACCGTGGTCGTCGAAGCCAATGTGAAGACGGTCCAGCACCCAACCGGCGGCGTCGTTGCCGAGATCCGAGTACGTGAAGGCGAGCTCGTTGATGCAGGCCAAGTCCTCATTCGCCTCGATGCAACACAGCTGCGCGCCACCTACACCATCGCCAGCATTGCACTCGACGAGCTCACCGCGCGCAAGGCCCGGCTGGAGAGCGAGCGTGACGCGGTGTCGGAGATCGCATTCCCGCCCGATCTGCTCGCCCGCGCCGGCGAGCCCGGCGTCAGAGCGCGCATAGAGTCCGAGCAGCGCGCATTCGAGGTTCGCAGCCGGAGCGCTCAAGGCCGAAAGGCACAATTGCGCGAGCGTATCGCGCAGCTCAAAAATTCGATCGAGGGCTACGAGGTGCGTCGCAAGGCGAAGGTCAAGGAGCTCGACTTTATCGCGCGCGAGCTGAAGGGGGCCCGCGACCTGTGGCAGAAGGGACTCATCCCGATCAGCAAGCTGACGGCTCTCGAGCGGGAGGAGGCGCGTCTCGAGGGTGAGCGGGGGCAGCTGATCAGCCTGATAGCTGAGATCAAGGCGAAGATCTCCGAAACGGAGCTGCAGATCCTCTAGGTCGACCACGACCTCCACAACGACGTGGTGCGCGAATTGCGCGAAGCCGACGCGAAGATCGGAGAGCTGCGCGAGCGCGTGACGGCAGCCGACGATCAGCTGCGCCGCGTCGATATCCGTGCGCCGCACGCGGGCCGCGTTCTCCAGCTCTCGGTGCATACGCTGGCAGCAGTGGTCGGCGCCGGCGATCCGCTATTGCTGATCGTGCCGGAGAACGACACGCTCGGCATCGATGTGAAGGTGAACCCCTCGGACATTGACCAGTTGCACCTTGGCCAGCAGGCGAGGCTTCGTGTGCTCGCCTTCAACCACTCGACCACGCCCGAGATTCATGGCACCGTCTCCCGGATTTCGGCGGACAGCCAGTTGGACCAGCGCTCGGGATCGAGCTTCTACAGTGTGCGCATCTCCGTCGACGAGCCACGCGACGCGCCCGGAGAGCTGAAGCTCATCCCGGGGATGCCGGTCGAGGCATTCATCGAGACGTCTGCCCGAACAGCGATCTCATATCTTCTGAAGCCGATCTCGGACCAGTTGCAGCGCGCTTTCAAGGACAGCTGAACCGTCGAGTAGCGATGGCTGCCTCGGGATCAAACCGTCGCCGTGTCGTGCTATCATGATTACGCCTAGGTAAAGCCTGGAGAACGAGATGCGCCGGGTCCCCCAATCCGTATTCCTGACGCGCGGCGTCGGTACGCACCGACATCAGCTGACGGCCTTTGAGTACGCGCTCCGCGAAGCCGACATCGAGCAGCAGAACATCGTCAGTGTCTCATCGATTTTGCCGCCAGGATGCAAGATCATCGCGCGCGAGGCTGGCGTCGCAACGCTCGAGCCCGGCGAGATCACATTCTGCATTCTTGCCCGAGCCGAGACGAACGAGCCCGGCCGCAGGATCAACGCCAGCATCGGACTGGCGCGACCGTCCGACCCGAAGCTCTACGGCTACATATCGGAGCATCACGGGTTCGGCATGACGGAGAAGGAGAGCGGCGAATACGCCGAGGATCTCGCCGCCACCATGCTCGCCTCCACGCTCGGCATCGAGTTCGACCCGGACGCGGCTTGGGACGAGCGCCGCAAGGTCTACGAGACGAGTGATCTGATCGTCGACACGCTCTCGATCACCGCCGCGGCCACGGGAGCCGTGCACGGCCACTGGACGTGTGCGGTCGCCGCCGCGGTCCTGCGGTTCTCTGACGACTAGGCTGCCGGCCTTCGCGCTGCGAGCCGATATGCGGAGTTGTAAGGCCTCCATCACCTCAGCCAGTTCAGCTCGCCCCACTTGGGAGCACATGAGCACTGTGGCCGTTTCTCCATGACTCCGGTGATGAGGAGGTGACGCATGGACGGCTGGCTCGAGTGGCTGGGCTTTCTGATCGCAATGATCGTGGTGGGAATTGGGCTACTCGCCTTCGTCACCCACCCGCTTTTGGCAGCAATTGTGGCCGCCATCGTCGGCCTTGCCTACTGGGTCGCCTCGGATGCCCGCCCACCTCGCCGCGGACCCGGTGCTCACCTGGATCAGTGACCGAGATGCAATGTCTGCCGGACGCCGACGAGGCGTTCTTTCATCGGACAGAAGCAGAGCTTGTCCGTCCGCCCGGGCGACCGACACTTGTTCCACCCTTCCGGCGGGAACTCGCTTCGCAAGTGCGCGTTCCTGAGCTTCCTTCATGCAAGACCGGGTTCGAGACCATCGAGGAGATGCAGGTCGTTCTCGACGACTATCTCGTCGGCTACAATCAGCGCCGGCCC
>CAZXLQ010000322.1:0-5480 GCA_964641945.1 uncultured Clostridia bacterium | reverse complement strand
CCGCGCGCGACCCACGGCTATTTCATCGACCGCTCCGCGGTCGCGGAATTGTCCGTTCCGCAATCGCGGAATCGACCACACCGAGCGCGCGGAATTGTCCGCTCCGAAATAGATCCGGCCGTGGCTGAAACCAAATCAGTCTCTCGCTCACCTACCCCCCGAAACCGATCGGAACATTTCCGTCGTCCTCGTTCGTAATTGCCGACGGAATCATTCGAAGCAGAGGTGACGAGGCATGGCAGCTCCAAGGTCTGGCCGAAGGCGTATGCGTTGGATCGTTCTCGCAACGGTCGTGATAGTGATCGCGGGTGGAGGCGTCGTCGCCGTCCGCTCGATGGGCGGAAACCCCGAGATCAGTGCCGAGAAGCTAGCCAAGGTCGAGCGCGGCGATCTCGCGAAGTCTGTCGTCGCGACAGGCAAGATAGAGCCTCTCACGAAGGTCGAAGTGAAATCCAAGGCAAGCGGCCTCGTGAAGAGCGTGCTCGTCGACTACGGTCATTCCGTCCGGCAGGGCCAGATTCTCGCCGAGCTCGACAAGGAACAGCTCAACGCGCAGCTGCGCGAGCAGAAGGCCGCGCTGCAGGCCACGCAGGCGGCACTCGCAAGTGCGCAGGCCTCTGTCGAGCGAGGAAAAGTCGACGCGGCGAATCCCGATCTGCCCTTCCTCAAGTCGAATCTCGACCGCTCCCAGAGCCTCTTCGATCGCGGAATCATTTCGCGTACCGACCTCGAGAACGCCGAGAAGGCCTACCAGATCGCCCTCAACAAGCAGCTCTCCGCCGAACGCGGCGTCACCGTGACCCGAGCCGACGTAGAACGCGCCAGGGCCGAAGTCGCCCGCGCGCAGGCAGCGGTCGAGCGTGCCGAGGACGACCTCCGCAACTCGACCATCGTCAGTCCGATCGACGGCGTCGTCCTGTCGCGCGACGTCGAGCCCGGCGATGCCGTCAGCTCGATCCTCGTGCTGGGCTCGCAGGCGACCCTCGTCTTCACGCTCGGCGACACGAGCCAGCTCTACGTGAAGGGCAAAGTCGACGAAGCGGACATCGGAAAGGTTTACGAAGGCCAGCCGTCCCGAATCACCGTCGAGTCGCACAAGGACAAGGCCTTCAGCGGAGTCGTCGACAAGATCTCGCCGCTCGGCGCCGAGAAGGACAACGTGACGACGTTCGAGGTCCGCGTCACGATCACCGAAAACGCGGACGTCCTGCGCGCCAACATGACGGCTAACGCCGAGATCATCCTCGAGGAGAAGAAGGGCCTGCTCGTCATCCCCGAGTCGGCCGTGATCTACGACAAGGAGCGCAACACGTCCGTCGAGATACCCGACGCGACGGTCGAGGGCGGCAGGCGGAAGGTTCCCGTCAAGCTCGGCCTGTCGAACGGCGTCAAGACCGAAGTGCTCGAGGGGCTCGAGGAAGGCCAGCAGATCGTCCTGCAGTAGGAGCCGACCCCAATGGTCTTCAAGGATCTCTTCCTCGACACCCTTCGGACGCTCTGGTCGCACAAGCTGCGCACGGCGCTGACCATGTTCGGCATTGCCTGGGGCATCGTGTCGATCACGCTCATGGTCGCCGCCGGCGAGGGACTGCGCGTCGGCCAGGCGAAGGTCGCCGAGTCGTTCGGGAAGAACATCATGATCGTGTTCTCGGGCCGGACGAGCATGCAGGCCGGCGGCACGCGTGCCGGTCGCCGGATGGAATGGAGCGCCAATGACTACCGCGTGATCATGGAGCAGTCGCCCGACGTCGAGTGGGCATTGCCGGAGCTCGGCCAGGGCAGCGTTCCCGTCCGAAGTACGCATAACGCCGGGACGTTCCTCGTGACCGGTTCATTGCCGCCTTTCGCTGACGTGCGAAGCATCGACGTAGCCAGAGGCCGATACTGCAACTGGGACGACGAAAACGAGGGACGCCGCGTCTGCGTGATCGGCAGCGAGGTCGATGCTCAGCTATTCGCCGGTCGGGATGCGCTGTCCGAAACGGTTCTCATCGGGAGCCATCCGTACACGGTCGTCGGGATCATGCGGAAGAAGGACCAGGATTCGAGCTACGACGGGCAGGACGTGTCGAAGGTATTCATACCGTTTGCCTCCGTGCTGCGCGACTTTCCAAACACCCCGCCTTCGAAGCCGGATTCCGTCGACCGCATCATCGTCGTCCCGCGTTCGATCGAGGTCAGCGAAGACGCGAAACGGCAGGTGCGCAAGGCGCTCTCACAGATTCACGAGTTCGATCCGCGTGACGAGGAAGCCGCCCCGATCTGGGACACGGTCGAAAACGCGAAGCAGTTCCAGAGCATGACCGACGGGATGAAGAACTTCCTCGGGGCAGTCGGACTCACGACGCTCTTTCTCGGTGGAATAGGCGTCATGAACGTCATGATGGTCGCCGTTCGCGAGCGCACTCGCGAGATCGGCGTGCGCAAGGCCGTAGGCGCCACGTCGCGGCAGATCCTCTGGCAGTTCTTCTGCGAAACGCTCATCGTCGTCTTTCTCAGCGGCGGCATCGGGATGGCGATTGCATACGGATTGTGTGGCCTCGTGAACCTGTTGCCGATGCCGCCGTTCTTCGCAGGGCTGCTCCCGACTCTCGAGTCGTCACTGCTGTCGTTCGGCCTGCTCGGCACGGTCGCGCTGCTCGCGGCAATGTATCCGGCCAACCGCGCCGCGGCGGTCGATCCGATCGTGGCACTTCGCCACGAGGCGGGAGGTTAGGCCGATGTTCCGTGAAATCCTCCTGCAGGCCTGGATTGCCCTCATTCGGCAGCCGTTTCGTACCGCCCTCACGATGCTCGGCATCGTCTGGGGCATCGTCTCGGTGACCGTCCTCTTCGCGTACGGCAGCGGTTTCCGTTCGGTGCTCGTTTCGGGTTTCGACGCGTTCGGGAAAAGCGCGGTCGTGTGCTGGCCCGGACAGACAAGCGAGCAGGCGGGCGGGCAGCGTGCCGGAAAGCGGATCCGGTTCGAGGAGGCCGATCTCGACTCAGTTCTTTCCGAAGCGTCGCTCGTTCGTGGCGGAAGTCTCGAAACCGTTCGATGGCTGTCGATAGCCTATGGCGAACGGATGGCGAACACGGCGATTCGCGGTGTCTATCCGATCTATGGCGAGATTCGAAACGAAGTCCCCGACGACGGCCGGTGGATCAGCGACGAAGACTTCTTCGAGAGGCGCCGAGTCGTCGTGCTCGGCGGCAGGCTTCGCGAACAACTCTTCAGCGGCCGCCCGGCCGTCGACGAGACCGTGATCATCAATGGCGTTCGTTTCACCGTGATCGGCACAATGGGCCGGAAGCTCCAGTTCAGCAACTACTTCACGAGTGACGACGAGTCGGCGTTCATCCCGTACACGGCAGCAGGCGAGATGTGGAATGCGAAGTACGCCAATGTGTTCGTCTTCGCCGCGATCGCACCCCAGTTCGAGAAGCAGGCGATCGACCAGGTTCGCGCAACTCTCGCGAAGCGGCAGCGGTTCAGCCCGACGGACGAAAAGGCCTTCAGCGCCAACGGCCGCGAAGCCTTCCGGCCGATCATCGATGGACTCACGATCGGGCTGCAGGGCCTGCTCGTCTTCATCGGGACATTGACGCTTGGCATCGGCGGAGTCGGCGTCATGAACATCATGCTCGTGTCGGTCGACGAGCGGATTCGTGAGATCGGGCTGCGGCGCGCTCTCGGTGCACGGAAGAGGCACATCCGGTTGCAGTTCATTGCTGAGGCCATGGCGATCACGCTCGTGGGCGGAGCCATCGGAATACTGATGTCCTACGTCGTCGCCGCTGCTGCCGGCCAGCTGCCTCTGATGGGGGCGCTTTTCGACGACACCACGGGCAAGGGCGACATTACGCTCATCATCTCGCCTCTCAGCATCGTCGTTTCGACGCTGATCCTCATTCTCGTTGGCCTGCTCAGCGGATTCCTGCCGGCAAGCCGCGCCGCGAAGCTCGACCCGTCCTCGGCACTGCGTTACGAGTAAGAGCCGCCAGAGCTGAGCGGCTGTAAGACCGCGAGACCCGAGCATCAGTACCGCAGGCGGTTGCGAGCAGGCCTGCGGACAGTGCCACGTGGTGTTCTCCCTCGTGCGACAAGGCCGGAGGTCCCGCCGCCTTGATGCCTTCCGCCAGCCGGCTCGTCACCGCATACTTCGGTAATACCGAAGTATCGCGACAAAACTTCCTATTTGTCATCATCACGGATCGCGCCTATAACTCTCCGCGCGTCGCGAGTCGCGATCGAGAGCGGGAGTCGTCTGGATGGCAGGAGAACACTAAATGGTATGGGTGTGGGTAGGATTCATTGCCTTTGTATTGTTGATGCTGGCACTTGACCTTGGTGTCTTCCATCGGAATGCACACGTCGTAACGGTGAAGGAGGCTGTCGTCTGGTCATGTGTGTGGGCCACGCTGGGCCTCTCCTTTGCCGTCTTCGTGTACTTCGGGTACGAGAACCAGTGGCTTGGACTGGGTGGTTCGATAGATGCCGTCGACGGTGTCGTCAACACCGGCGCAACTGCGATGGTCAAGTACCTGACGGGGTACGTCGTCGAGAAGTCGCTCAGCGTAGACAACGTGTTCGTTATCGCCATGATCTTCAGCTTCATGGCGGTCCCGGCGATCTACCAGCACCGCGTGCTGTTCTGGGGAATCCTCGGCGCTCTGCTGATGCGGGGTGCCATGATCGCTGTGGGTGCCACGCTGATCGCCGAGTTCCACTGGGTTCTCTACGTTTTCGGAGCATTCCTGATAATCACGGGACTCAAGATGCTGTTCTTGAAGACGGATCACTCGGACCCCAACAAGAACTTCATCGTTCGACTCGCCCGCCGATTCTTCCCGATCACATCGCGGTTCCACGGACAGCACTTCGTCGTTCGAGCCGGTCAGCCGTCCTCATTCGAGAGCGAGTTCCCGGGGGCGGAGGCTTTGCCGGATGAGGCTGTCAGCCGAGCCAGGCCCGGCGCCCTGATGCTCACTCCCCTGGCCCTGGCCCTGATCGTGGTCGAGGCTACCGACCTGGTCTTTGCAGTGGACTCGATCCCGGCCATCTTCGCGATCACGGCCGATCCGTTCCTGGTCTTTACGAGCAACGTGTTCGCGATACTCGGCCTCCGGTCGCTCTACTTCGCGCTGGGGGGCATGCTCGACAAGTTCCGATACCTCAAGGTGTCGCTTGCGCTTGTGCTGCTGGTCGTTGGGGGGAAGATGCTCCTGGCCGAGTGGCTCAAGGGGCTGCTTGGAAGCGGCTTCAACTTGTACCTGCTCGGTGTTGTGATCCTGATTCTCGCCTCGGGTGTTGTCGGGTCCATTCTTGCCGAGCGCCGCGAGGGGAGGCTTACTGCGAACCCCTGATCTGACTGGTGCACCGATTCACAGCAATGACACCGGCAGAATTCGACGCAGTGGATCGCTGAAGGCTTGATACCTGCGAGATGTCGGGACGAAAGGCCAAACTCCAGTCGACCGCTCCGCGGTCGGCGCGCTCT
>CAZXLQ010000321.1:0-5508 GCA_964641945.1 uncultured Clostridia bacterium | reverse complement strand
TCTCGGAGACCGTGAAAGAAGCCGCCCCGACGGCTTTCGAATCCTACTCGATCGACCGCGTTGACTTCGCCGATGGTACATCGACGGGACCGTGACAGGATCAGTATTCCGGCTCGTCACAAGGCACCGTTCGCACGTTGGCTCGTTGCCGTGCCGGCCGTTGCGGTGGCGTTGGCCGGTACGATGCTGGTCGCGCCGTACGTCCAGGCCGATGTGTCGGCCGTATTCCTCGCGGCCGTCATGTTCAGCGCGTGGAAGGGCGGTCTCGGGGGCGGCATGCTTGCGACGGTCCTTTCGTCCCTGGTCCGGGCCTTCTTCTTCCTGCCGCCGGCATATTCCTTCACGCTCGACGCAACCGGTGTAGAGGAACTGGCGGTATTCGCGTTCGCCGCGCTCGTCATCAGCTCGCTCAGTGCCGCGCGCGAAGAGGCTACGGCCCGAGAACAGGCCGCCCGCGTCGAAGCCGAAAACGCCAACGCCGTGAAGGACGAGTTCCTCGCCGCTGTGTCGCACGAGCTGCGGACCCCGCTCACTACCATCAAGACTCTGACGCGGATCCTCCAGCGTGACGACACGACCGATGACGAGCGTCGCGAGTACCTCGGCGATATAGCCCTCGAGTGCGATCGCCAGATCGACCTCGTCAGCAATCTTCTCGACCTTTCGCGCATTCGAGCTGGAGTCGTGACCGTGACGCCCAGGCGCGTCGACGCCGTCGAGGTGCTCCGCGAGTGCGGCAGGGCGCAGAGCGTCGGAGCGTCCGAGCGTGGCCACGAGATCTCGGTCGACGTCGAGTCCGGCCTCCCTGACGTTTGCGCCGATCGTGACGCGCTGCGCCGCGCCATCAGCTCGATCGTCGAGAACGCCATCAAGTACACCCCGGACGGCGGCCGGATCGTGCTGCGCGCGCGACGCGACGGCGTGGCGCAGCTGGCGCTCGAGGTCGCCGACAACGGACGGGGAATCCGGGCCGACGTCGTCCCCCACGTGTTCGAACGTTTCTACCGCGGCGTGCCGGAGGACGGGTCGGACACGGACCGGGGCGGTGAGATGCCCGGGATCGGTCTTGGTCTCTACCTTGCAAGCGTGCTCGTTCGCGGGATGGGCGGCGAGATCGACGTCTCGTCCACGGAAGGCTCGGGAAGTACATTCACAGTGCGACTGCCGATCTGGAAGGACGACGTCGACTTGAACGCCGACGGGATTCCGCACGAAACCACTGTGCGGTAGGAAGCTGGAGTCATCACTCGCCGGCGTGCTCCGTTTCCGGGACGACCCGCTCGGTACCGCTCGCCGTATAGATGTGTGATCCGGCGATTTCTCCGCCGTATGATGGGATGGGTAGGCGAGTATCTCGGTCGCTGCAATACGGTCGGAGGAACGATGGCGAAACGGCTGCTGGTCGTCGACGATGAACCCAGGCTCCTGCGGGCGGTCGCGGTGACGCTGACCAAGGAAGGCTTCGACGTGACGACGGCACGCAGCGGCGCCGAGGCGCTCGTGCGTATCAACGAGTCGATTCCCGACCTCGTCGTCAGCGACGTCCGGATGCCGGGGCTCGACGGGCAGCAGCTCGCGCTCAGCCTGCGTTCGCATCCGCGTACCGAGCTCGTCCCGATCGTCTTCCTGACGGCGAAGGATGACCGGAAGGACCGGTTGGCCGGGCTTCGCCTCGGCGTCGACGCCTACCTCACGAAGCCCTTCGACCCGGAAGAGCTAGTGGCGGTCATCCGCAACATCCTCGGCCGCGTCGAGCGGACGAGCGCTGAGCTCTCGCGGCTCGTGATGGCCTCACGCGGCGCGACCGGGTCAGACCGCGCCGGCGACCACGACCCCGACTTCACGGAAGCCGAGTCGCGGATTGCGGGACTCGTCGCGACCGGGTTGAGCAACAAGGAGATAGCCGCCGAGCTCGGCGTCAGCGTCCGCACCGTCGAAGGCCACATCAGCAACATCCTCTCGAAGAAGGGCTGGAGCAACCGCGTCGAGATCGCCCGCCACGTCATCGGACGCCGTCCCGCGGGCTGAAACCGGCGTTTCGGGACCGGGTGGAAACACCTGGACTCACCGCGTGTTGCCACGGTGTTTGCCGGCGCGCTTGCAGGCTACCGTTGTGCTGGATGCGTCGCTCGCCGATCGGGGTGGTGGTCGGCGAGCGACCCCGCAACCGGGCAATGCGCGACGCGCTCAACCGACAACGGGGAGCCCCGTGCGAAGCGCATCGTCCTTGATTCCGGCGGAACTTGGACAGCCACCGACGTTCATTCAACAGCTCCGAGGACTCCCAGATGGCAGGCATATTTTTCGGCATTGCGGACGCGTTGCTGCGCAAGCGGCGCTGTCCGGCGTGCGGCAAGGAACAGGTCGTGTCGCGTGAGCGCAGCCGAGACACGGTGAAATGCATCAAGTGCGAGGCTTCGGTGCCGCCGCCAAGCCGGAACGGACGATCCCGCGCGGAGACCAGGCGCACATAAGGGGTATTGATGAAAAAAGCCGAAGAACAGCCCGTAGCAGCAATAGGGAGCAGGCGAGCCGTTCGCGTCCTCGGGATTGCCGTCATTGCCGCCATAGTGGGGCTCATTGTCTCGTACGGCGCGATGACTATCGGTTACATCCTCGTCGTCGTGGTGTTGTCGACGTTCTTTCTGATCGTGGCGTTCGATGTCGGAGTGCCAAAGCGCTCTTCGGATGTCGCAGGCGAGTGATGCGTCACGCCGTGTTGCGGGCGCCGGATCATTCGTGAGCGTTGGTTCAGAACCGGGAGCGATGGCGACCGGGTGGTTCTGAGATCGCGGGACTCTCGTGTCATCGCTGGACGGTCCTATCCGACGTCAACCCGATCGCTGTCGCTCCCTGCATTGATCATGGCCACCCTGTAATATGCATGGAACCCCCGACCTCCTGACGAGCATCGCGATCTGCGTCATCGCCGCCGCCGTTCTCGGATTCATCTCGAACAAGCTCAAGCAGCCGCTCATCCTGGCGTACCTCGTCGCCGGCGTAGTGATCGGTCCGGAGATGGGCCTCCACCTCGTTGAAGACCGCGAAAGCATCAACGTCGTCTCCGAGATCGGCCTCATTCTCCTGCTCTTCATCATCGGGCTCGAGATAGACCTCAAGAAGCTCTTCGCCGCGGGCCGCGCGGTCGTGATCACCGGCGTGCTCCAGGTGCCGCTGTGCGTGCTGCTCGGCTACGCGGCCTTCTACCTTCTCGGACTGCGCGACGGCGGCGGCAAGTTCCCGCTGCTCTACATCGCGATCTGCATGGCGATCAGCAGCACGCTCGTCGTCGTGAAGCTGCTCTACGACAAGCTCGAGCTCGACACGCTTCCGGGCCGCATCACGCTCGGCGTTCTTGTGTTCCAGGACATCTGGGCGATCGTGATCCTCGCGATCCAGCCAAACCTGATGAACCTGTCCGTCGGACCCCTAGCCGGCGCGCTCGGGAAGGGCCTCCTGCTCGTAGCCGTCAGCTTTGGCGTCAGCAAGTACGTGCTCCCTGCGCTCTTCCGCTCGGTCGCAACGGCGCCCGAGATCGTTCTCGTGGCGTCGCTGGCGTGGTGTTTTGCAGTCGTCAGCGGAGCCGGCGCCGCCGGCCTGTCCCGCGAGATGGGCGCGCTCATCGCCGGCATCAGTATTTCGACGTTTCCCTACAACATCGACATCGTCGCAAAGGTCGCGAGCATTCGAGACTTCTTCGTCACGCTCTTCTTTGTCGCGCTCGGGATGCTGATCCCGTTCCCGACGGTCAACGTACTGCTGCTCGCGCTGGCGGTGTCGGTCGTACTGGTCGCCAGTCGCTTCCTGGTCATATTCCCGATCCTGCACGTCCTTCGTCTCGGTCATCGGGCGAGTCTGCTTCCGTCGATCAACCTCTCGCAGCTCAGCGAGTTCTCGATCGTCATCGCGACGCTCGGCCTCGCGTACGGACACATCGACGCGGGCAACGTGAGCGCGCTGATATTCGCGTTCGCCTTCACGTCGACGGCATCGACCTATTTCATCGGCTACAGCAGCCCGATTGCTCGAGTGTTCGGAACCACCCTGAAGCGGCTCGGAGTGAAGGACCTCGACGGCCGGGATTCGGCCGATGACGACCAGGCCGGGGCCAGCGCCGGAGTCGTGGTGCTCGGCTTCTATCGCGAGGCGAGCGCTCTGATCTACGAATTCGAGCAGCAGCGATGCGACCTCGGCCGGCATCCGGTGCTCGATTCGATGCTCGTGATCGACTTCAATCCCGAGGTCCAGCAGGAGCTGAAGCGGCGCGGCATCGACAGCATCTACGGCGATATCGCGCACATGGACACGCTCCACCACGCGAGGATCCACGACGCGGATCTCGTGATCTCGACGATTCCGGACGCGATCCTGAAGGGCACCGACAATCGCCGGTTGCTGCAGCAGTCGAGGCGACTGTGTCCGCACGCGTGTGTTGTCGTGACGGCGGAGCGGATCGGTCAGGCGCTCGAGCTGTATGCCGACGGCGCGGATTTCGTTCATCTGCCGCGGCAGCACTCGTCGCGAGATCTGGCGTGCGCAGTCGAAAGCGGTCTTCGTCACGGTTTCGAGTCGGTCCGGGCTCAACACCTCGCAGAGCTCGAGGCGCGCGACGAAATCCTCAAGTAGAAGGACGATTCGTAGAAGTACCGGCGCTCGGTCAACCTCCCGGAGAACTCTCGTCAGTCTGTCGGCGCTGCGCCTCGCCGTTCTGTTGCAGCAGCTTCGCGACAAGTCCCGTCCACCCGGTTTGGTGACTCGCTCCGAGTCCGGCCCCTGTTTCGCCGTGAAAGTACTCGTGAAACAGGACGAGGTCTCGCCAATGTTCGTCATCCTGAAATGGCCCGTCTCGGTGGACTGGCCGCGTGCCGTCCGCGTCGCGCAGGAAGATCGTCGACAATCTGCGAGACAGTTCAGCGGCGACTCCCCGGAGGTTCATCATCTGCCCGGACCCCGTCGGGCACTCAACCGCATAGTCGTCACCGAGGTAATGGTGGAACTTCTGCAAAGACTCGACGATCAGGAAGTTCACGGGAAACCACACGGGCCCGCGCCAGTTCGAGTTGCCGCCGAACAGGCCCGAGCGTGACTCAGCTGGCTCGTAATCGACACGGTATTCCTGGCCGTCGACTCGAAGCATGTACGGATCGGCGAGGTGGCAACGCGAAAGGGACCGTATGCCATGTTGAGACAAGAACTTCTCTTCGTCTAGCATGACCGCAAGAACCCTCCGCAACTTTTCCCGGTCGACCACGGACAGCAGGCGCCGCTCGCCTTGGCCCGGCGTCTTCATGCAGGCGACGTTGTCAGTCAAATCGCTTCGGTTTTCGACGAACCACTCGAGGCGGCGATTGAAGCCAACGAGCTTCTCGAGCACTTCAGGCTCGAGCGTCGCAACGGCGAAAAGCGGAGTGAGCCCGACCATCGATCGAACCGCCATGGGGAACGGATCCACCCCGGGAAGGCGAAGGACGTCGTAGAAGAAACCGTCGTCCTCGTCCCACAAGCCGA
>CAZXLQ010000320.1:0-5529 GCA_964641945.1 uncultured Clostridia bacterium | reverse complement strand
GGGCATCACTGTTCTACACTGTCCGCAGTCCGGCTCGCTACCGCTCGCGCGAGAAACTCTTCAAGCCACGAGGCCCACGCAAAGTCGCAGGAGAGCAACTGAAGCGTGAAGAACCGTTCGACTCGAAACGAAGCCAGGTTGACCCACGACCTACATCTCAAAGTCCTTCTCTCGAAACGCGTTCTCTGTGCTATATTTGCCGCCCTGATTGCCTGAACCTGCTGAGGAGTTTCCGCCTGTGATCGTTCGCCTGCTGTTCGCCGTGGCCATTCTCGCCGTCATCCCCGTTGTGGCATTTGCCCAGGACGGATCGGATGATTTCGAAGATGTACCCACGATGTCGCTGCACCTCGAGCGCCCGGTCCAGCCGGAGCCCGAAGACACGACGACCGGCTCGGCAGTACGACTCGCGCCGCTCAGCATTGATGGCGTCGGCATCGCGGAGGGCGTCCCGGCCGATGGATACGCCCAGGTCATTCCGCTTCCTCCAGCGATCGTTTCAAAAGCGACCAACATGCCGCTCGGACGGGCGTACGGTTATTCGTCACGAGTCGTTTCGACCGGGCGTATGCCAATCAACAGCAAGTTCGGATGGCGACGCGATCCCGTCTCCGGAGGCGGCCGCATGCACACGGGCGTCGACATAGACTGCCGCTATGGCCAGACGGTTGGTGCTTCGATGGGCGGGGTTGTTTACTGGGCGGCGCGGCGCGGTGGGTACGGCAACCTGGTAGTTGTCGACCACGGCAAAGGCATCACGACGTTTTATGCCCATCTGTCGGCCATTCACGTGGTCGCGGGCCAGCGCGTCGTCGCCGGGCAGACATTGGGACTCGTCGGTTCCACGGGACGGTCGACCGGGCCACACCTCCATTACGAGGTTCGTGCCAGGGGTTGTCCGGTCAATCCCACTTCGACGCTCGCAGTCGACGGGAATCGGATCTACGCAGACGGGAAACTCGTCGACGGCCCGGCAATCGAGGGCGGTGACGAAGTTGTCGCGACGATGGCAAGGAACAACTCGAAGCCCGCACCGCCGGAGCCGCCCTTGTTCCAGAACGGCGACACGCTCTCGAACGCACCGTATTAGGCCGGCGCCTTCATCGAATGAAGTCGGCGCGAGCGCGATAGACCATCTGGAGCGTCTCGGCGTCGCTCGGGATGACGGCATCGAGCAGCGTCGATCGAGCTACGAATCGCCAGCCGCCCGCCGGCTGTTTCCATCCGCGAACCTCGGTCAGCGAGCGGGTCTGGAGCACGACCGGCACCACTGGCGTCGTGCCGGCCATAGCGGCCGCCTCTGCATCCGGCAGAAAGTTGTTCGCGACAAGGACCGCATCGAATCCGGCAATTCGCTCGGCGATCGCTCTCGCACGATCGACCGGTCCGTAGGCGAGCAGCACCACGACGTCGGACTGCTTACGCACGTCGGGCAGTACGGACGTCAGGGCGGCGATCGGGTCTTCGATTCGATACCCGTGGAGATTTCCGCCTGAATCCTGTTGCGGGGCGCATACACCGATTATGCCTACTCGGACCGGTTTGTCTCCCAGTCTCGTGGCCTGCACCTCACGCACGATGTACGGCCGAAAGCGCACGATTCCAGGACCGGCCGGTATCACGTTGGCGGAAATGACCCGGTCGAGCATCGGAAACCGGGTGACACGCGCATCGCGATCCTGCGGGACGTTCATCTGGGACAGGTAACGCAGATCCGTGATGCCCGCGTTGATCGCCGAGACATCGCGCGCGAGGTATCCCCGAAGGACCCATTCGCTTCGAATGTGCGGAATGACCTCGTTCCGTCCCGTATCCACCGTGTCGTCGAAAGCGCCGCCCGCATCGAGTCGGACAAGTCCGGCCCCGCCCTGTGTCAGGTCGAGCACCGCCTTCTCGTACCCCACCCTGCGAGCGAGGCCGCCGAGCGGCTGACGACCGCACCCGCACGTTTCGAGACTTCCCCTTCCGTCGGCGCTGACCGTGATCACCAAGCCGAAACCGTCGTCGGCGCCCGTGCGCCTCGAGAGCTCCGGGTCCAGGGACTGCGTGCGCAATTCCACCTGTGCCAGGCACGACGCGGTGACGGCCAACGCGATCATCGGCGCCGATGCCAAACGAATAAGAGAGAAAATCATCGGGACTCCAGATTCCAGCTCGGCTGACCGACGTACGAAACTACCACGGCCTTCCGCGCGGCATCCACGCCAGGTGGCCTTCGCAAAGGAGTGGCAGTCCGGTGTGCTGTGGGTATGATTCGTGTCGTGTCGACCGAACGACCATTGCTTCTCGTCGGCGTCGGGTTCGTCGCGGAAGCCGTCGCGGAAGCGGCGCGACCACGCCGCGTCATTGGCACGACCCGCAACCCGGCGGCGATTGCAGGGATTGCTGCGCTCGGCATTCATCCCTTGCTGCTGGACGATCGTGGCGGCCTCGAGTTGACCGACGATCTGGAGCAGGCAGACGTCGTCGTGACGTTCCCTCCTGACGGAGAAAGTGATGCGCGACTGGCTCCACAACTCGAGCGGTGCCGGCGGATCGTCTACGTATCGTCGACGGGTGTCTACGGCAACACTCGCGGCCGGATCGACAACGACACCCCTGCATCGCCTGACGACGAGGCGGCAAGGCGAAGGCTCGCCGCCGAGGATTGCTGGCGATCGGTCGGGGCGACTGTCGTCCGTGCACCGGGTATCTACGGAAGGGGCCGCGGTCTTCATAGCTTGATCGCTTCGGGTGCCTACCGCCTTCCCGGCGACGGCTCTGGAGTCGTCTCGCGAATCCACGTCGACGACCTCGCAGCGGTGCTCCTCGCGGCGATAGACCGCGGCGCGGCCGGTGCGACCCTCGTGGTCGGCGACCTCTGCGCGGTACCTCAGCGAGAGGTGGTCGAGTGGCTCTGTGACAGGCTCGGCCGCGAGATGCCTCCGTCGGTTCGTCTCGAAGATGCTCCGCGTACACTCCGGGGTAGTCGATCGATAGATCCGGCGGGCACGTTGAAGGCCCTCGACATCAGTTTGCGATATCCCACATACCGGGAAGGCTTCGAAAAGTGTCTCGAGTCGGATGGCGTCGGTCCGGGACGTGCACAGGACCGTGACCAAGGTAGCTAGTCGGCGGAATCGGCAACCTGGTCCACTGACCCGCGGAGCGACGCCCTCCCTCGTCAGGACTTCGCCTTTTTCGAACCTTTCTTCTTCGGCTTCTTGCGACTTTCGACACTCAGTCGAGGGTCGTCGTCGAAGATCACCTGGTAGCCACCAAGGTCGTCGACGAAAACCACGCAGCCCTTCCCGCCGATCGTCCCGTGCGTCACGCCTTCCGGCCGCATGGACTTCGAGAACTCGAGCTGCCGGAACTTCGTGACACGACCGGCCTCGTTGCCGTCCCAGAGGTACATTTCGAAGGGTGCCCTGGACCTGCTCGTCGAATTTCCGACGATGACAAGGTGCGCGTTGCGCGACGGGTCGAACTCGATACTGCGGATTCCCTGTTCGTCACCACCTCGCTCGATCTCGAGGTGGATCGGTGCAAGGGACTCGAAGTTCGAGACGTCCCACGGACCGTTCAGTGACTTGATCCTCACTCTGAGGATGATTGGCTTTCCCTTCACCACGGGCGACCGTACACCAAAGAGCAGCGCGCCGAGTTTCGGATCCCACCCGAGTCCCTCGACGTTGAGGCCGTCTTCGTCAGGCAGCCATCTTGCAGCCTTCCTGATATCGGGACTGCGATCGATCAACCAGTGCTTGAAGTCCGGCACGATCTCGGCGCTAAGGCGCTCGCCCTTCCCGACGGAAATCCGCAGGAGCGCGTTTCGCGGTGAGAACTCCTCGCCCCGCTGGGAGCGCTTCTTCGCCTCGACGTTTCCCTTCTTGAGGCTCATCGACGTCGAAACGTAGATCGTCGTCCGTCCATCTTGCTCAACTGCCGTCATGCCTTCCATGTCGTCGACTGCCCCGTCGGGCAGCTTTCCGATCTTGAGTCGCCTGAGCCCGCCGACCATCTGACCATCCGAGTCGATCCGTAACTCGAGCAACTCGGTGTTGAGGTTGTTGTCGCAGAAGATGAAACGACCGTCGGAGATCGGAACAAGCTCGGACGCGTTGAAGACGTCCTTACCGGCCTTTTCAGGAAACGGAATCGCCTTGACCTTCCCGGAGGCTGCAGCCGGCTTTGCGTTTGCGGACTTCGACGAGACTTTCCTGGGTGCTGGGGTGCTCATGATGCCTCCTTCCGAAAGCGGGGCGTGCGTTGCTGCGCTACGACACGCCGGGATTATTCCGGATCGTACTCGACATCTCCTGACGAGACAAAACTCCGGGTGCGGGCGGGATTCTGGAGTGCCCGGGGCCGCTGTGGTATAGCCTTCGTGCGCCACGGCCGCCGGGCCGCCAAATACGCGCACCCCCACGCCAACCTCACTCGCGTCCGGAGCTCCACGTGTCCGGACTCTGTCGAAAGGAGACACTCATGCAGCTCGGAATGATCGGACTCGGAAGAATGGGCGCGAACATGGTCAGGAGGCTTGTTCGTGCCGGCCACGAATGCGTCGTCTTCGACATCTTTCCCGACTCCGTCGCGAAACTCGCCGCCGAAGGCGCAGTCGGCGCAACGTCGATGGAGGACTTTACGGCGAAGCTCTCCACGCCTCGCGCCGTGTGGCTAATGGTACCGGCCGGAGTCGTCGACTCGACGCTTGAGTCGCTCGTTCCCCACCTCGGAGAAGGCGATATCGTCATCGACGGCGGAAATTCGTACTACCACGACGACATCCGTCGATCGAAGGAGCTCGCGACAAAGGGTATTCACTACGTCGACGTCGGCACGAGCGGCGGCGTATGGGGACTCGAACGCGGATACTGCCAGATGATCGGGGGCGATGATGCCTCGGTCGGCAGACTGGACCCGATTTTCAAGTCACTTGCGCCGGGCATCGGCAATGTCGAGAGGACCCCCGGACGCACCGGTGATCCGGGCCAGGCCGAGCAAGGCTACCTGCACTGCGGCGGAGTCGGTGCTGGACACTTCGTGAAGATGGTGCACAACGGGATCGAATACGGGCTGATGGCTGCGTATGCCGAGGGTCTCAACATCCTCAAGCACGCGAATATCGGGAAGGCTGGTGGCAGCGCCGGCGATGCAGAGACGACGCCGCTTCGCAATCCGGAGCACTACCAGTACGACTTCAATCTGCCGGACATCACGGAAGTATGGCGTCGCGGAAGTGTCGTCGCGTCTTGGCTAAACGACCTCACGGCGATCGCGCTGCTGAAGAACCCGGATCTGTCGAACTTCGGCGGACGCGTTTCCGATTCGGGAGAGGGACGTTGGACGATTATTGCCGGAATCGACGAAGCCGTGCCGACTCCGGTGCTGACCACGTCGCTTTACTCGCGATTCAGCTCGCGAGGCGAGTCGGAGTTTGCCGACAAGGTGCAGTCCGCGATGCGCTTCGAGTTCGGTGGGCACCACGAGAAGCCGAAGGAGTAGCTGGTGGTCCCGTTTTTCGAGCCGCGAGCGGTAGCGAGC
>CAZXLQ010000319.1:0-5551 GCA_964641945.1 uncultured Clostridia bacterium | reverse complement strand
ATGAGAGAGCGATCTATGCTTGCGGACAGAGGTGCGCGACGCGGCACGCGGTCTGCCCGCACGAGAGAGAGATCTATGCCTGTGTCCGTCCGCAGGCCGCTCGCTACCGCTCGCGGTTCTGATGCAGAGCGGCCGTGGCTACGCGGTGGGCCGGCCGGAGCGCTGCATCTGCTCCATCCACTTCGTCTTCGGCAATTCGCGCCTGACGTTTTCGTCGTGCAGCAGGTCGTCGATCGTTTCGCCGCCGGCCTGGCGCAGCTTCAGGTACAGCACCGCGTATGCGACGCCGATCAACGGAGACACCAGTGCCTCCATGACTGTGGCGAAGAGGTCCGACATGATCCGCGCCAGCACCCGATCGAAGATGACGCCGAACGCGACTACCGAAAACGTCAGAATCGAGGCATAAAGCAGCAGCTCCGCCACCGCGACGGGCACGATGAGATGCCGCGACCGCGCGACCAGCTTGCGCGACCGCCTCAACGCTTCTCGCACGTGCATGCCCTCGACCAGCAAGGCAATCGGAAGCATGGACGTGTCGACGACGTTGCGAAACGTCAAGGCCCCGGCCGCAGCCGCGACGAGCAGTGAAGCAACCGTGACCAGCGCGAGCGGAAGGTCGAAGCCGACGTGCAGCCCCTGGGCGGCGCTTTCGAGAAGCGAACCCATCGCGTAAAGGAAGATGACCAGGGGCGCGATGACCAGCATCAGGTACCAGAGCCCTCCGTCGAGCAATCGAAGAAACCGCTTCCGCACCAATGACTTGCCGATGCTCATGCGGACGCGTCCGAGCGGCGCAAGCATCACCTGAGTAAGCAGGAGTGCGGAGACGCCGCGCATGAGCGCCGCTGCAATGAATGTTGCTATGCCGGCGAACGCAACGCCGAAGCCAATCGTCCAGACCGTGGTCTGGAAGAACGACACTTCGTTTCCTAGCAGGTCCGCAGTGAGCTTCACGATGCGGATGACCACTAGCGGGCCGAATGCGATCAATATCAGGCGCCAGAACACGGAGAACTGCTCGCTGACGAGCGCCGCCGCGCGACGGAAGATCGCGCCGGTACCTTCGGCGTTCGCGCGAAGTGTGCTCGCAAAGAGCGACGCGCGGGCGTGGCGTTCCTCAGGATGTTTGGCCAGCGCCTTCAGCACGACATCGCTGACTGCCTGCGGAATTTCCGGGTTTACCTCGTGCAACGACTTCGGGGTCTCGGTCAGGTGCCGGGCGAGCACCGAGAGGACATCGCCACCGTGGAATGGCGGATGCCCAGTCAACATCTCGTAGGTGATGACGCCGAGGCTGTAGATGTCGGTGCGCGGATCGATGATCGGCCCGCGGCACTGCTCCGGCGACATGTACACGGGCGTGCCGAGAACCGTGCCGACCTGCGTGAGCGGATTGGACGGCACGGGCGCATCGAGACTGCGGCCTCCGGTCGAAGGCGCCGACGAATCAGACCGGCTGGAAGGAGCATCTCCGGACGAAGCCGGTGGCTGCTGTGGCGGGTCGACAATCGTCGCAGGAATGATGCCGGGAGTTCCGATCACAGTCCCGTCGACGACCGTGACGAAGCCGGCGGGCTCCGTCGCACCTACGATCGTAGTCGAGCCGATCGCCGGTGACGGCCCGATCGTAGCGGTAATGGGTGAATCTGACATGCCGACGTTCGTGGCCAGAGCCCCGGCGTCTCCGACATTCGTGGCATATGCGTTTCCGGACTGGTCGTCCGTGCCCGCCAGGCTGGATTCGAGAACCTCGGTCGGAACGCCGGCTTCCCCGAGTATGGTGTCGGGCGCCGAATTGAACGCATCCGTCAACCCGGAGATTCGTGCAGCCTCTGCCAGATCCCGCGTGATGTTTCTGCGCGGTTCGTCGGAGGCTGCCGCGGCGTCCTGAATTTTCGCCAAGCCGAAATCGAGGACCTTGACGGTAAAGCCGCCGCGGCGATTCGGTTCTAGCCAGATGTTCTGCGGCTTCAGGTCCCGGTGAATGATCCCACGCTTGTGGGCCTCTTCGATGGCATCGCACGTTTGCTCGATGATGTCGGTCGTCCAGTCGAGCGGGACTGTCTTCTCCTCGGCGAGCACGTCGGCGAGCGAGCATCCGTCCAGGTACTCCATCACGAGGTACGCCATCTCCTCGTCGCCGAGCTTTGTGAACCCGAAGTCCGTGACGTCGACGATGTTCGGGTGGCGCAACCCTCCGGCGGCCTCCGCCTCGCGCCGGAATCGCTCAATGAACTCCTCGCTGTCGGTCTTGCGCGGGACGATGACCTTCACCGCCACGAGCCGCTTCGTCCCGAGGTGACGCGCCAGGTACACGCTTCCCATGCCGCCCTCGCCGAGCTGCCGGTCCATGGCGTACTTGCCGTCGAGCACAAGGCCGGTCATGGTGCAGGAAAGAGTCACTCGTTGGTCCTTAAGCAGGTGGTCGCGGGTGTTCGTCGTATCGCGCGGCGTCGTGGCTTTGGCAATCCCGAAGCCCCGCCGACCAGGCGTCCTGTCGCCGGATCTTCTTGAACGGCGATACAGGTACGCGTCGAGGGCGAAGCGGAAGCGTTCGGAACTTTCGGTGAGTATCGCACAGGCACCGCAATGCGCGAACGGTCGCAGTTGGCCTCCTTCCGTCCGCAGCCATTGGCGCTCGCCCGGCCTGTCCGTGCATACTCCGACGCTCATGTCCGATCCGATGATCAGCGCAGATTCCATCCGCGCCGAATCCGCGCCGGATCGCCGGACGGAACCGGCTGCCCACGTCGCGCTTCTTGCCGTCCAGGTCTTCTTCTCTACGCTGCCCATCGCCGCGAAGTACCATGTGCTCCCGCACATGCCTCCCGCCGGGCTCGTGATGATGCGTGTTCTAGGCGGCGCGGTTGTGTTGATGGCGCTTGCGCGCGCCCGAGGGCGTCTCACCATCCTCGACCGGCGCGACTTCGTGAAGATCGGGGTCTACGCGCTCCTCGGCGTCACGATCAACCAACTGCTCTTCATCGAAGGCCTGAGCAGAACGACGGCGATCAACGCGCAGGTGATTGCCACGACCATTCCCGCGTTCACGCTCGGGTTCGGCGTGATGCTCGGCATCGACCGCCTGAGCTGGCTTCGGGTGGTCGGCATTCTCATGGCCGCGAGCGGTGCAATCTACCTCGTCGGACCGGACCGCATCGAGTTCACGCCCGACACGACAATCGGCAACGCGATGATCGCCGTGAATGCGGTCGCCTACTCGCTTTATCTCGTACTCGCAAAACCGATGCTCGCGAAGTACGACTCGGTCTCGGTAATGGCGTGGGTCTTCCTGTTCGGCGCGATCGGCGTCCTGCCGTTCGGGGCGGTGTCGCTGGCGAGCTCCGGAGCGCTGGTCACCATGCCCGGAACGGCGTGGGCCGGGGTCGCGTTCATCATTCTGATTCCGACGGTCGGCTCGTATCTGCTCAACGCATGGGCCCTCAAGCGAAGCGCTCCGTCGATAGTCGCGACGTACGTCTACCTTCAGCCGCTACTGACGGGCCTACTGGCAGTGATGATGCAGGGTGAACCGATCGACCCTCGCGCCATACCGAGCGCGGCGCTGATCTTCGCCGGGGTCGCGCTCACGACGCGCCGGCAACCCGACGCGTCGTGAGCCCGCCGTCGTGATGAACGGCTACTTCGTCGTCGCCGAACCGGAGGCGGCGTCGATCGCGGAACGGATTTCGGCGGTCGACGGCCGGAGCTTGTAGTCCTCCGAGATCCGCACCCACGTCACGCGCCCTGAGGCGTTGATGACGGCGACCGTTGCACGCGGGATACCGGCGAACTCGCCGCCGTCGTATCGCTCGTCGTGCAGTCCATACGAATCGATGACCCGGTGATCCGGATCCGACAGGAGCCGGAACCCGAGGGCTCCCTTCCCGTCGCGGCCAATCCGGTCGGCGAGTACCGCGCTCTTCGACGCGGGATCGATGCTGATCGCGTAGAGGTCTACCGACTCGTCGGGCTTCACCAGTCCGCGCAGCTCCGACAGCTGTCGCGCGCAGTACGGGCACCACGAGCCGCGATAGAAGACGAGCACCGTTGTACGTGGCCGAGACGACGGAAAATTCACGGTTGCGCCGGTCTCGTCCGAGAGAGTGAACGCAGGCGCCACGTCGCCCACGGCGATGCGCGGTTGCGCCGCCGCCGATGAGGCATTCGCTCCAATGCCGTCAGGTTCGAAAGCACGCGCCGCTCCAGCGGAGGTGACGCACGCAGAAAGTGTCAGGGCAGCCAGAATCAATATTCGCATGAGTCGAATATCGCAGCGCGCCGCCGGTCTATTCCTCGTCGATCGAAACTCCGACGTCGAGGCTCCGGGCACGCTCGCGCAGGCGCTCGCGGACGGTCTCGGGATCGAACCCTCGACGAAGCAGGAAATCGCCGAGCTTTCGAAGGTCGTTCCGATCCACGACGGTTCGACGATTGAGGCGACGCTCGATCAGCACATCTATCGTCTCGGCCTCGGGCGCACGTTCGAACGCCTCTCGGACGGCACGGTCGACGGCTTCTTCGTCCATTACGCCCTTTGCCCGCAATTCCATCCTCAGCAACCGGGCTCCGCTCTTGCCGCCGGTGGCCCGGCGCTCGGCGTATCGCCGGGCAAAGTCTTCGTCGTCGACGTACCCATAGCGCTTGAGTGCCGACACTACATCCTCGACGATTTCGGGATTGCTGAAACGAGGCCGGGCAAGGCGTCGACGGAGATCGCGCTCGGTCCGGGGCGCGCGTGCCAGCAGCCAGACGGCGTAATTGAACAGGCGGTCGCGTAGTGCCCTGGCGTGGCCGGCGCCCCCGATCAGCCCGCGGGAGACACAGTCGGCAACGACTCGATCGACCACATCGGGATGCGGCTTCGCCCACGACTTCTCGAGGAGTCGCATGCGCAACTCGTCCTCGGTTCGCGGGAGCGCCTCGATGAGGCGACGTGCTCGAACGCCGAGCCGTCTGACGAGGACGTCTTCTCCATCCGGCGAACTGTCGCGGGTCTCCACCGACTCAACCGCGGTCGATTGCAACCGCCAGCTTGGCCTCGCTCACGTCCCAGTGCGACGCATTCCAGACTGGAGAACCGTCGCGCAGCAGGATGGCCTGTGGTGTTTCATGCCGGATACCGAATCGTTCCGCGATGCGATTCGAGAGTGGCCGCGCGGTCTGGACAGTGACGATGGCGGCAGCGAGCGATGCCGCGTTCGCGGATTCGAGAAGCTTGGCGACCTGGCTGTGGGCGCGGGAACTGACCGGGCACGCGTTGCTGTGCTTGAACAGCAGCACCGGCTGCGTTTTCGAGACTTCGACGAGCTCGTCGAGGTCGGCCTCAGTTGTGATGCTGCGAAGTTCCATGGTTGGAGTCTAGACGAAGGGCAACACGTGTGGCGAGTCCGGCGGTTGTCGTGCGTTTCCGTCCAGTGGTGGGTCCGCACTGCCGGCCACTCGCTCTCCCGGCCGCACGTCCGGCCTGCGGCCGACGGGGACCGCTCTTGCCTCCCCACCGCACGTCCCAGAACCGCGAACGCAGTGAGCGGCCGGCCTTGCATCT
>CAZXLQ010000318.1:0-5572 GCA_964641945.1 uncultured Clostridia bacterium | reverse complement strand
CTTTGGATCGATCCAAAGCGGCGCTTCACGCCGCACTCCAAAGCGCTTCGCGCAATGCCTCGAAGCTCTCAGCCCTTCCGGATCTCGCGCAGCTTCGCCAGGAACTCGTCCCGCTCGCGGTTTCGCTTCAGCTCGCCGTCCGGCCTTCGCTGTTGCCAGACCTCAGGCATCGCCGCCGTGATCTCGGACTCGTCAGGCCAACCGTGTCGCTCTCCCGACAGAAGCCGTTCCAGCGTCTCCATCTCGAGTCCCGAGAACTTGCGCGCCTTGAGCACATAGTCCTCGAAGGCCTCCCACGCAACGGGCGCGACCGCTTTCACGATTTTCGCCATCGCCTCGGCGTACACCCGGATCTCGTACTGCGCGTGGTCGTCCATTCGCAGCATCAGGAAACGGAAGAGGTTATGGAGATCGTTTTTCCAGTACCACTCGGTGTATTGCGCGACGCCGAGGTTCACCCGCGCGAGCTCGCGACGGATGTCGAGCTCGAGCATCCGCTCGTAGCCTTCGCGCACCGCCCGCTGCTCGCCTTCGATGATGCCGAGCACCTCGGCCGCTTCGTCGGGCGTTACGGGATCGCCGCCGCCCTGCCGATTCGTCGCCGACTGCTTCGTCACGTGCTCGACAGGCGGCAGGTAGAACTCGTCGGGCATCACCGAGTAGCGCCCCGAATATTCGTTCACGTTCGCGGTGCGGTGCCGGATCATCTGTCGCGCCACGAAGATCGGCAGCTTGAGGTGGAACTTCATCTCCACCATCTCGAACGGCGTCGTGTGCTGGTGGCGCATCAGGTAGCGGATCAGCCCCCGGTCCTCGTTGACCGTCTTCGTCCCGATGCCGTAGCTGACGCGCGCCGCCTGTACGATCGACGCGTCGCCACCCATGTAGTCGACGAGATAGACGAAGCCCTGATCCAGGCAGGGGATCTTCACGCCGAGCATCGCGTCGGCTTCGGGCGTCGTCAGGCGGCGGGTCTCGTGCGTTTCGGCGTACGGCGTGCTCATCGTGGCGTTCAGCTCCGGGTCGGAAAGGGATCTGGTGGCTCGGCCGCGTAGCCTATCAGACGACTCTCCGGCACCGTCAATCGGCCTGTGCAGGTCGCAGGGTCACTTCGCCGGTGAGCCGCTTCGGAAGCAGAAACGCCGTCAGGAATGCGAAGGCGGCAACGATCGCACCGATCCAGAACACGATGTGGAGCGAGCCGTCGAGCGCCGTCGACATGAGCTCTACGGATTCGGGAGTAAGCGCCGCCCGAGCGGAAGGCTCGAGCAGCCGATTCGGGTCGAGGGCTCCCGGCGCGACACCGGCCGCGACCATCCTCGACGCGAGCCCCGCGGCAAGCAGCGACCCGAGCACCGACACGCCGATCGAGCCTCCGATCGTTCGCGCGAACATCGTCAACGACGTTGCGATCCCGAGCCGTTCGCGCTCGACCGATGCCTGTGTCGCGACGAGGAGCGTGAATACCGAGAGGCCCATCCCGGCACCCATCAGGCCGAGGTCGGCCATCAACCAGGCCATCGACGAGCCCTTGCCGAACGTCGTGAGAAAGAAGAACCCGGCCATGACGAGTCCCAGCCCGAGCGCAACCGTGGTACGCAATCCGGTCGCGTGCATGATCCGCCCGCCTACGACCGACGCCAGCACCCAGCAGAGCAGCAGCGGTGTCAGTGCCGATCCGGCCATCGTGGCCGAGACGCCGAGCACGCCCTGGGCGAACAGCGGTATGAAAGCCATAGTCCCGAACAGGGCCATGCCGACGAGGATTCCCGAGATCGTCGAGATCGCGATGACGCGGTCCTGCAACAGGTCCATAGGAACTATCGGATCCGCCGCCCGCCGCTCGATCGCGACGAACGCGGCGAGCAGCACCGTCGCCGCCGCAAACGCGCCGATCGTCGCCGGATGCAGCCACCCGAAGAACTGCGCGCCTTCGGTCAGCCCGATCAGCACGAGCGTGATCGCAGCCGTCAGCGACACGGCGCCCGCGATGTCGATCGACGGGCGGCTGGTGCGCGCGGGCTCAGATAGCGCCATTCCGACGATGACAGCGGCGACGATCCCGAACGGCAGGTTGATGAAGAAGACCCACCGCCACGAGATGGCTTCGGTGATGTACCCGCCGGCGAGCGGTCCGATGATGCTGGCTATCCCCCAGACACTCGAGAAAATCCCCTGCATCCGCGTCCGTTCGCGGACCGTGTAGATCTCTCCGATGATCGTCAGCGCTATCGGGACGAGCGCGCCGGCGCCGATTCCCTGCACCACGCGGAACGCGATGAGCTGGTTCATCGTCGTCGCCGCGCCGCAGAGGAACGAGCCGACCAGGAACACGCCGACGCCGATCTGGTACATCGTGCGGCGTCCGTAGAGGTCCGACAGCTTTCCCCACAGCGGCATCGTGATCGTCGCCGTGAGCAGGTAACCCGAGAATACCCAGCTGAAGCGCTCGATGCCGCCGAGCGTGGCGACCACGGTAGGCATAGCGGTGCTGACCACGGTCGACTCCATGGCCGCGAGGAACATCCCGACCATGACGCCGAGCGTGACGAGGATCCGCTGCCGTCGCGACAGCTGGAGCATCGGCACGTTCGATTCCATGCGCAGCGACGCAGTCGTGCGACTGCGTGGCGCCGTGGCAGTGTCAGAGCTCACGGGCGGGCGGCTCCCTTGACGTCAGAGACGTCGATTGCATTGGCCGAGAGCGTCACGCCGACGAAGCGCTGCAGCTCGGAGACAGCCTTGTTGAATTCCGTGAGAGTCGCGATCTCGCGCGCCCGGGCTTCCGACAGGGCATTCTGACGCTCGAGGACAAAGTAGGTGGTCGACAATCCTGCTTCGAACCGCCGCTGCTCGCTCTGCAACTGCACCTCGGACGCTTCGCGCGCGGCCTTCGCGGCCTCGACCTTCTGCCGCGCCGACTGGACGACCTGCAGCGCGTTGCGGACTTCCCGCTCGACGCGCTGTTCCAGCGCCTGCCTCTGCGCGACGATCTTTCGACCCTCGGCCTCGGCAATGCCCTGGTTCGCCTCGGCGATCCGGTTGGTCACGTTCCATCCAATCTCGATGCCCACGCGAACAGTACGAAAATCCTGTGAAAAGAGATTCTCGAGACTTTTGCCGTAGCCGCCTACCAGGACGGGCGCGACTCCCTGGCTGGTCGGCGCCGCGATCGGGTCGAGCCCTGCAAGCAGCGAGAGCTCGTTCACGCGGCCGTAGAGCGCGAGGTTCTGCGAGTTGAACGGATTGACCGTAGTCGTCGGTGTACCGGCGAGACCCGTCGATCCGTAGCTCGCGATGAAGTCGACCTGCGGCCTGGTCTGTCCCCGGAAAAAAGTCTGGTCGATCTCGTTGATTTCCTCGCGCGTCCGAAGCTGCGCGAGCTCGGGCCGGTTCTCGAGCGCCGTCTTCACGGCATCTTCGATGGTCCACGTGACCGGGACGACGCGGGCGCTGTCCGTCGGCACGAGCGGGCGGTCCCACTCGTTGTTCGCCCGGTCCGACAAGATCAGCGACTTGAGCGAGTTTTCGGTCAGAGTCACGAGCTCGATCGTGGTGAGCAGGTTCTGCCGGCGCCGTTCGAGCTCGGCTTCGACCTGGACGATCTCGACCGGAGCGCTGATGCCCTCCTGGACGAGTCGCTCGAGTCTGGCGATCTGCGTCTCGGCGAGACCGACCGAGTCGCGGGCCACCTGAACGCTCTTCAGCGCGAACTCGAGGTCCCAATACGCACGCTCGACGCTGCCGACGGTGTCGATGACTTTCTGCCTGAAGAGTGAGTCGCTGAGGTCCACCTGCGCCTTCGCGACGCGCAGCCGGCGCGAATTCTCGTTCGACTTTCGATTGCGAAGGAGCGGCTGACGGAAATTCAGGACGATGTCCGACTGGTACTGCGGATTGATGACCAGAAAGATGTTGTCGGTGTCGCTGCGCACCTGCTGGAAGCTGCCGTCGATCACGGTGCCGTATTCGAAGAGCTTCGACAACCCAACGGACGCGCTCAGAGCGTGCGACCTCGTTACGCCGGACGGATTCCCACCGATCGAGCTCGCCACGGGGGCGAGCCGGTTCTCGTAGAGCATGGTCGAACGGAACAGCGGGTCGAAGGCGCCGCGCGCGACGTCGACCTGCAGCTGTGTCTGTTCGGTCGTGATGCGTTCGACCTCGAGGTCCCGATTGCGGACGAGCGCCATCTCGATGGCGGTCGCGAGGGCGATCGGCAGCGGGTTGCTCTCGTCGACGCCGATGCGGGCTTCGGGAATCAGGACGCGAGGTTCGCGCGCGATGGGCGCCTGGGCCGGATCCTGTGCGCGGACTGACGGCGCCGTGGCCGCGGCAAGGACCGCGAACAGCGCGGTGGTGACAGCGTGGGTGCGCTTCATTGACTCACTCCATCGATGGTTGGTTCACCAAGGGACGATCGGCTCGACTTCGGCTCGCGAACGCGCCCCGGGATTCGCACCGTTCGCAGGTCCTCGAACAACGAATAGAAAACCGGAACTGCCAGCAGCGTGAGAAGCAGGCATAGCGACTGCCCTCCAACCACGAGCACGCCGATGCTGCGGTTCGTCGCCGAGCCCGGGCCGGTGCCCAGGACGAGCGGGATCATGCCGAAGACGAGCGCCAGCGTCGTCATCAGGATCGGACGGAGCCGGTCCTTGTTCGCCTGAAGGATGGCCTCGAGGCGAGGCATTCCGCGATCCCGCAACGTGTTGGTGTGGTCGATCTGCAGGATCGCGTTTTTCTTCACGATGCCGAACAGCAGCAACAATCCGAGTCCCGAGAAGATGTTGACGGTCTGGCCGGCGACGAGCAGCGACACGATGCCGAACGGCACTGCCAGCGGCAGCGTGAGCAGGATCGTCACCGGATGGATGAAGCTCTCGAACTGCGCCGCAAGCACCATGTACATGAAGATGAACGACAGTGAGATCGCGAGCAGGAAGTAGTAGCCCGCGCGACCGAGCTCCTTCGCCCGTCCGGCGAGGCCGGTCGAGTAGCCCGAGTCGATGTTGAGCTCCCTCACGTACTGCTCGAGCTCGGCGATGACCGCGCTCTGCGATCCTCCCGGCTTGACGTTCGACGTCAGGGTGACCTGGCGCTGGCGGTTGAGCCGGTCGATTGCCGACGGACCTGTCGACCGTTCGTAGGTCACGACGTTCTCGAGGCCCACGGGGCCTCGCGTGGAGGGAACAGAAAGACGGCGGACCTCCTCGGGGTTCGCACGGAATTCGCTTGCGGCTCGCAAACGGACGTCGTACTGGTCAGTTCCCTCGTTGAACGTGGTCACGACGGTGCCTCCGACGAGCGTGTTGAGCGCCGTCGCGATGTCGGCGACGCGAACGCCGAGGTCGGCGGCCTTATGCCGATTGATCTCGATCCGAAGCTCTGGCTTTCCGGTGACGAGCGACGTGTCGGCATCGACGACGTCCTTGATAGTCTTCAGTTTCGCGACGAGCTTGTCGGAGTAGTCCGTCAACTTCGCAAGGTCCGGTCCGCCGATGACGAACTGGATGTCGGCATTTCGGAATCCGCCTCCCGAAATCGCCGCGACCGGCTGCACGGACGTTCG
>CAZXLQ010000317.1:0-5590 GCA_964641945.1 uncultured Clostridia bacterium | reverse complement strand
ATTGGCGCCGGTCTCGGCCATGTCCGTCTCGCCAAACTTGTCGACGAGCAGAGCCAGCGTCTTCCCCTGAATCGCGTAGACCGACTGTCCGTTCGGTGTGTACTTGATGGACAGGGCAATCGCCTTCGCGCCATTCAAGAGGTGGTCCTTTGCCGCTGTCTTCTTCGCGGCATCCTTTTCCTTGAGGGATTGATTGAAAAGGTCGACACCCACCCGGTAGTGCGTCTCGGCGAGGTTGGTTCCGCCGACGCCAATCAACTCGCCGTAGTAGGCTGGATCGGCGTTGTCGAGACCCGAGATCGCTGCCGTAAACTCCGTGATCGCTGTCGGATAGTCCGAGGCGAGCATGGCCGTGGCTCCCGCATCGAATCTCGCCTTCCTCGAATCGAACTGCTCCTTCTCGGCCTTGGCCTTCGCGTACTCCTCCTCGTTCTTGCGCCGGGCCTCGGCCGCAGCTGCATCTTCCTTGCCGCCGCCAGCGGCAATGAAGCGCTCCACTTCCTCGATCGTGGGCCGGGAACCGTTCCCCTTGTCTAGAGCGAAATCAAGCTTCGGCGCCTGCATCGAAAGCCGAATGCCCGGCTTGTAACCTGCTGCATAGCCCGGTGCCGAGACGATTATCGTGAACGTTCCCTGCTGGGGCACCGGGTACGAAAATGAGCCCTTCTTGTCTGTCTTCGTCTGGTATCGACCCTTGATGTCGGTTCGGTAGATGTCAACCGCCGCGCCTTCGATCGGCGACCGGTCCGAGGCGGCCATGACCGAGCCTTCGAGCGGAACCGGAGCCTGGGCACGCGCCGCTGGTGCCGCAATCGACGATAGGAAGATCGCGACGGCCGCGATAGTGAAAGTGCGAGCTGGAAAGCGCATCGATGAATCTCCTCCGGAGCGATTCGGGAATTGGCGTTCAGAGTATCTCTGATTCGGCGCTGGACGCCGGCCGTTGCTTCGGTGAGCAGAACAGGGCCTGTGGCCAGTCTAATCGCCGTGCCGGGATGGGTCAACGACGAGGCTCCGCGGGTGGTGGGTCGATCCTGCTTCGTCTCGAGTCGACTGGGTACTGCACGTTTCAGTAGCTCTCCGGCGTCTTTGCATCTTCCTTTGAGCCTTTGAGAGATCTTCTTCGACGGCCTGAAGAGTTTCTCGCAAAGTCGCAAGGGAAGACGCAAAGACGCAAAATGAGGCAATGACTAACGTTGCAGGACAGATGGGCGATCACCGACTGTCTCCGAGGATTCGTCGCACGTCCTCGATTCGCGTAGTGACGGGGCACGGCGGAAGACTCTGGAGAAACACCCGACCATATCCCTTCGTTCGAAGCCTCGGGTCGAGGATCGAAAGGACTCCGACGTCGGTCGTACTGCGAATCAGTCGTCCAACGCCCTGCTTCAGGGCGATCACCGCCTCCGGAACCTGATAGTCGAAAAACGAGCTGCCACCCCGCTCCTCGACCGCGCGGCCGCGCGCCGCCACGACAGGATCGCTCGGGACCGCAAACGGCAGCTTCACGATGATCACGCAGGAAAGGGCCTCGCCCTGAACGTCGATGCCTTGCCAGAAACTCGACGTCGCAAACAGGACCGCGCCGTCCGACTCGCGGAAGCGTTCGATCAGACCCGCTTTCGAGCCTTCGCCCTGAACGAGCGTAGGGTAGTCGATCCGTGGCGTGACGAGCTCGTGCGCGTCCCGCATCTGCTGAAGACTGGTAAAGAGCACGAAGGCACGACCCCGCGTCGCCTCGACGAGCTTCACGATCTCGTCGACGGCGGCGTCCAGGAAGGCCGGCTCGCGGGGATCCGGCATCGCCGCGGGCAGGTACACGAGCGCCTGACGGCCAAAGTCGAAGTGCGAGTCGATGGCCAGTTCCGACGCGTCGACGATTCCGAGCCTCTGTCGAATGTAGTCGAACCTGCCCGCGGCAGTCAGTGTTGCCGATGTCAGAACCGAAGCCTCGACACGATCGAAGAGTCGCTCCGAGAGCAGCTCCGACACGTCGATCGGCGTCGCGTGCAGAAACGTCCCCCGTCCCCGGCGCTCGGACCAGTAGACGAAGTTCGGGTCATCGGCCGATACACAGAAATCGAGGTCGAGCCGGAGCTCGTTCGCACGTCGGCGAAGCGCCGTGGCTTCCGGAGGTGCGTCGCGCAACCCGTCGAGAGCCGCGGCGATGTGATCGAGCGAGTCCCGCATCTCGAGATAGGCCTCACCGAGCCTGGACGGCTGCAGATCGCCCTGTTCCGTGCGCTCCACGAAGAGACTGCTCGTCACCGGAACGCGCTGATCGTCGTCCGTGCCTCGTCCGCGTCGATGCGCGCCGCCAAACGCCAGCCAGAAACGATCCGACCGTCGTGTGAGCCGGGCGGCAGTCTGAAGAAGGTCGCCGATGACGTCCGCATCGAGCGCAAGCAGTCGCTGAATGTCGATCACGAGGTCGTCGACCCGGAAGTTCGAGACCGAGGAGCCAAAATGGCCGGCAGCGATCTGCTCCAGCTCGTGGGATTCGTCGAAGACGACCGCGGAATAGTCCGGGATTACCTGTCCGTAATCGTCCTGCCGCAATGCGAGGTCGGCAAAGAAGAGATGGTGATTCACGATGACGATCTGGGCGTCCTCGGCACGCTGCCGCATCCGGGTGATGAAGCAGGCGTCGTAATCGGGGCACTTCTGACCGAGACAGGTATCCGAGCGAGCGTCGATCGACGGCCAGAAGGGCAGGTTCTCGGGAAGGTTCGTCAACTCGGCGCGGTCGCCGGTCTCGGTGCGCTCGGCCCAGTCGCGGATGGCCTCGAAGTTGTCGAGATCGTCCATTCCGGACAGAATCGGCTGGTCGTGCGCCTTCTGAAGTCGATGAAGGCAGACGTAGTTGTTGCGTCCCTTCATGTAAGCGGCGCGAACCCGGCCCGGAAAGAGCGTCTCGAGAAACGGGACGTCCTTGAAGAAGAGCTGTTCCTGAAGGCTCTTCGTCGCGGTCGAGATGATGACCCGGTTCGACGTTGCGAGCGCCGGAACGAGATATGCCAGGGTTTTTCCGGTGCCCGTGCCCGCCTCGACGAGCGCAATGCCGCCATTCTCGAACACCGACGCGACCTCGCGAGCCATGTCGACCTGGCCGGACCGGTATTCGTATGCCGGATGTGCGCGCGACATCAGGCCGGTCGGACCGAAAATCGCCTCGAGCGGGTCGGTCATGCGTCGTTCGAGCGCTCGTGCGACATTCCGAGGTCAGCGCGCCGGCTTCGCGAAGACGGCATCGTCGATCTTGACGTCGAACCGTACGTCCGTGAATTGCGTGACGAGGGTAGCCGTCGGCATTGCCTGAACCATCTTCATCGCAATGAGGACGTCACCGATCTTCCGATAGTCGGATAGCGTGGTCGTCACCGGCATCGTTGCCGCAGTCGTCTCGATGGTCATATCGGTCCGGACGAGCAGTCCGGACTCCGCATCGTAGTAATTCGTCGTCGATGAGCCGCCACCGGGAGCCGGCGAGAGCTTGACGACGTGGACTGGGCGACCGTCAAGCGTTTCGGTTCCGACGAACTCGACCGTCTTCCACACGTCCCTCCAGCGCACGTCGGACGAAAAGACCGACCGTTCGATAAGGGCGACCTCCCTGGCGTCCATGTCGCGCAATCCCGAGAGTGGGTCGACCGACCAGCCGGATTTGCCGTCGAACCCCTGCCGTGTCGTTCCAAGTCCGTCGAGGGTGGTCGTCACCGCGACCTTGCCAGGCTCTTTCGAGATGATCTCGACCGTTCCCTTGATGCCAATGTTGACGACTTCGAGACTGCCGGCCATGACCATCGACGTGTGCTTTTCGATGGCCTTGCGGCCGCCGATGGCCTTCACGTAGCCATCGAGCACCTCGGCCGCCGTCGGCGCCTTCTGATTTGGCGCAGCCTTGCCGGTCTGAGCGGCGGCACCCGGCGACAGCGCCGCGACCATTGCGACCACGAGTGTAGAGAGAAAAGCGCGACGCATCGGCAGCTCCTTCACCTTCAATGGACCTTCGAGACGATGGACGCGACGGCCGCGTCGAGTGCCGGATCGGCGCCGGCAAGGTATGCAGCACGTGTCTCTGACGCGACGACGTCCGGCACGACCCCGCGCCCTTCGAGGAGCACACCGTTAGGTGTCTTGAAGTCGGCGACCGCGTACTGGAAGACCGCTCCGTTCGGCAGCTTCTCGATTACCGAGGGAAGCACAGCGCCGAGAGTCCGTTCGCCGACCACGGTCGCACGCCCGATCTCCTGAAGCGCTCCGGCAAGAATCTCGGAGGTACTTGCACTCCCCTCATCGGTGAGGAAAACGATTTTTCCACCGTAGCTCCAGGCTTGCTTGTAGGTCACGAAGCGGATCTCTCCACGCCTGAGCTTCATCGTGCCGAGGCTCATGTTCCGATCGACGAGCAATGAGGCGACGCCCGGCGCCATCTGGCCGATGCCGCCCGGATTGTCGCGCAGATCGATCACGATTCCCTTCGTGTCTCGAAGGCAATCGATTTCGCGGCGAATCTGGTCCATGAGCACCGGCATGAAGAAGTTGAAGCGGATGTACCCGATGTTCCCGGGAAGGGTTCGTGATTCGAAGCTCACGAGCACCGACGGCATCTCTCCGAATCGGACCGGCTTGCCGGGCGTGTCGGAGCGGATGATAGTGGTCGTCCTCGGCGAGTCGTCGGCATCGAGGTATGCAACGTCAACGGGGGTTCCGGGGATGCCGCCGAGCATGGTGCTCACGGCTCTACGTATCGCGAGTCTCTTCATCGTCGCGGATCTGTCGGACGAAGAGATTCTTGCCACGAGCTCTCCGAGGTCGGTCGTGCCGATTCGTGTGAGCACGAAGCCGGGACGAATACCCGCCTCGCTTGCGGCGCGGCCCTCAGCGACCGTCGTCACCACCGGCCGTCCCTCGATTAGCCGTACCGTCATTCCGGCATCGCCTCCCCAGGTCAATCCGGTCGTGTCGAGCTTGGTGTCGATGACTGCCTGCGGCGGCATGACGGCGAGGTGCGAAACCTTGAGCTCACCTAGCATCGAGTTCAGGACCGGGTACAGGTCGGCATCGTTTTCGACGGCAGCAACGCGAGGTGCGTAGCGAACGCGGACGGCCTGCCAGTCGACGCCGTTGAACGTCGGGTCGTAGAACCTCTCGTTGACGATCTTCCAGACGGTCTCGAACGTGGCCATGCGAGCCGCAGCGGCGTCGGTGGCAACCGAACTCGAATCGCCGAACCCGGCCGCCGGCGCGGCGAGAATCGCGAACGTGAGGAGAAGACAGACCGAACGGAGGTACTTCACGCGGCGAGTATACCAGCCCAGCCGTGCCCGTCGTCGGCCGTGCGCCGTCGCTGCGTCGTGACCTCGCGACCGTTGAGCGCGTATTGATGAACGGCCTGTCGAATCGATCCATCGTCGACCCGGAACCCCGAGCGCATTGCTACGCGTGTCCAACAGGTGGTTCTGGACAAGGTCAGATGTCCAGCGAGCGGCCGGCCGTGCAGAGCGCGCGCGTCGGTGGCGGCGGACGCAGGCAGATCGGGCGTGCGGTCGGGAGAGCGGTCCCCGTCGGCCGCAGGCCGACCCGGAAC
>CAZXLQ010000316.1:0-5609 GCA_964641945.1 uncultured Clostridia bacterium | reverse complement strand
GTGTTCGTCCGCGCGTTCCTCACACACGCGGACTATGACCGGGAGGGCTGGAAGGATGACTGCTGAGGTGCGATTCGACAACCGCCGTTACGCGGAGCTTCTCTCCGAGACCCTCCCGAAGCGGATCGAGACCGAGGAAGAGAATGAACGCGCGCTCGCAGTGATCGCGGCCGCCTTCAACCGCGACGACCTTGGGGTCGAGGAGAAAGCGCTCGTCGATCTTCTGACCGCGCTCGTCGAGGACTTCGAGGCGAAACACTACGACCTGCCGCGCACCGCACCCGACCGGGCGCTACGTCTCCTAATGGATGACCGCAGCGTGCAGCAGCGGGACCTGCTCGAAATCTTCGGTTCGCGCGGCCACGCTTCGGACGTGGTCAGCGGGAAACGTGGAATCAGCAAGGATCTCGCGAAACGACTCGGGGAGTATTTCCGAGTTCCCGCCGATCTGTTCCTCTGAGGGCCCGAGCGGATCGAGGCTACTGTTGTGAGTCAGCGAGGGCGGCGCCCGGCCGGCACGAAGCTGAGGCGAGCCTTGCCTCGCGGACATTCGGTCACCGTCGTCTTCGCAAACAGCGACGGCGGACGGACCGTGACGACCTTCACGCGCAAGCGGTAGTGCACGGATTGCTCGCGAAAGGTCGCACGTCGATGAGCGTTGTCGGGAAAGACACGTTCCGCGCCCACCGGGGAGTCTCGATTTGGTAATACACACGGCTTTTCTTGCGGTCGCACTGGCGATCGGAATGCAGGCGCAGCCTGAATTTCGCGACCCGGGTCCCGAGCTCGTGCGCGCGAGCACCACGCGCGTCTCCGCGTCGACCGTGCTCGGGCTGTGGGGTGAGAAACTCTATAGCCCGAAGGAGCCACACTTTGACGGCATCCGGATCGTCTTCGAGCAAGGCGACGATCGATTCGAAGTGAAGATCTGTGGGGGGACGGGGACGCCGCCTTTCGACGAGGGACCCCACTACTGCCTGGAGGTGAACGTGCCCGAAGGCCTCGCACTCGGGCCGTGCCGCGTTCACGTCGAACGGGACGGCTTTCTATCCGCACAGCTCGACCTCGAGGTCGTCGGGTGGGAGCCGCCAGAGGTTACCGAACTCGCGGCCGAGATCCTCCTCCGAACAGGCGATCTCGATCTCGAAGGAACCGGCTTTCACACGACCGACGAGTTCGAGATCGTCGACTCGACGGGCTGCGTGTTCCGGGTGGAGCCGGGGCTTCATTCCTTTTCCGAAGGCCAGGTTCTGCCCGAGAACATCGCACTCGGGGCAGCGCGTGTTCGCGTCGTGAAAATAGGCGATCCTGACGGCCCGAGTACAACATGGTACGACTTCAAGGTCGTCGACGGTCCGGAGCCGTTCGAGCTCGCCGATGGCTGGATGCAGCCGGCGGCGCCAGGTCAATGGATCGAAGTTGCCAGCATGACGGAGCACGCAATGGAAGGCGCTGACTGGGCCGAACTCGTCTTCGAACAGGGTTCGGTATCCTTCATCGCGGCGTGCGTCGACGCCGACGCGCTTCGAGTGCAGATACCGAAAGGGCTCGCGAGCGGGCCAGCGACGATTCGAGGCCGGACGTGGAGAGCAGGCGTCGCCTCCGACTGGTCGAAGGGCGTCCAATACTCGGTTCCCGATCGACCGGCATTTCCCGAGCTCGGCGCAATCGGCGCGGGTCCCGAGCCCGGCCAGGCACACTACCCGGAACCGGGCTCTGATGAGCTCGTTCTCGACCTGCAAGATGACCTCATCGTCCACGGTCGATTTCCGGTCGCCGCGGCCTCGGACCTCGTTGCGGTCTTCGAGTCGGCGTCGAACCGACTCGAGATCGTCTGCGAGGGGACCGGAGGTTTCGCATTCCTGGTTCCGACCGCCGGCAAGCTGCCGCAAGGCGTTTGGTCACTCACGCTCGTGGGACGACGGGATGGACATCGCACGCCGACGCCGCTACGCATCGTCGTGCCGCGCGACCGCGATTCGAACTGATGTCGCCGTTTTGACGCTGCAGGCATCGCGTATCAGCGCCGCGCCGGGCCAATGCGCGGTTGGCCAGGACCCTCCGGCGACAGGGCCCATTCTTGCTAAATGCCGGCAACCGGACGAAGGGATTGACCGTGGCTGCAAGAGCACTCAGACCTCGGTTGTCACTGCGAACCCTGACGGACTCATGGGGGTCCGCTCCTTTCAGCGCTTCCGGGAGTACTATCCGGAGTGTTTCTCTCACCCTGTGGAGGTTCGACCTCACAGGAACGAGGTTGCGTCATGCGAAGACTCGTCTTCCCTCGTCTCATGCTCCTCGTGGTCTTGACCGCCTTAAGTGCGGGATGTACCGGCTCCGCCGAATCCGCTGGCGGGACGGACGTTCCGACAGACGGGGCCCAATCGTCTCAGAGTATTCAGACACCGCACGAACGCATCGTTACCTTCAGCGGGTTCGATCGCGACGACGTGCCGAATCTCAGCCTCCACGTTCTAAGGGTACCGAGCCTCGGCCTCGTGAAGCGCACGGATGTCGACCTGGATGCAATCGTGGAGCTCGACCAGATTGGACACAGTGGCTATCTCCGCGGCCGGGCCGACAATACGCCTCCCAGCTTCTTTTCGGTCGATTCGGAGTATCACATTCGAGAGGTTGCCGAGACCGATATCCCGGACGCCGCGTTTGGAGAACCCGGGTCTCAACCGAGGGTGACGCTGTCGGACGACAAGGTGAAGATTGCCCAGAACGGAGTCGCGCGCTCGATACCGCTGCTTTTCAAGAATCCCGAACCCGACCGAACCTACTGGATCTGCAATCGAGGCCGCAGCCTGATCGTGAAAGACGGCGCGACTGCACTCTATCTCGTGAGAGACGTCGCTAGTCCCGCCAAGGAAAAGATCGAGGGCTTGAGCGACGGACTCCTCGCGGTCGATCCTGACGCAGCGGTCTTCTTCGTGATTCCTTCGAGCTTTGTGACTTATGGTGGGGGTAGCTACGCCAGCTCGAACACCACGCCCCAGCGCAACAACCCGGCCAATTTGCCAGGAAGTCACATCGTGAAGGTGGATGCCGTTTCCGGGCTTGTGTCCAAGGAGTTCACGAGCGCCAACCCGGATCAGAGCGCCCAGATCCTCGCCTTCGTGAGCGGCACGATTCTCTACAGCGACTACGCGGGTCCCTTGTTGCTGATCGATGGCACATCTGGTGCCCTTCGGGCAGTGATTCGGCTCCGTGAGCGCGGCTCAACCCTTCGCGCGAGCTTCCGCTACGCCGACCGCGCGTACGCGGTCATCGGAGACGAGGTCGTCGACGTCGTCGCAGGCAAGGTCGTCACCCGGCTCCCGGGCTTCTACCCGATTTGCGAAGTCGCGGCGAGCCCCGACGGGCGATACCTCGTCTACAACGCCCTCGCCGATCTCGCCACGTCGTCTCCGACCGTGGTGCGGTGCTACGACATGCGGCAGCGAAAGGTCGTCGCCGAGACGACTCTCTCGGACATCGGCTCGAAGTGGAACGAAGAAGACGGGGGCGCCGGGCCGAAGTCATTCGTCGGTGTGCGGCAACTGTCATTCAGAACGGACGGTCTGGTGCTGGCATTCGCCGGGACCAAGGTGGTGTACATGGATCACATGCATACCCACGAGGGCGGAAGCGCTGAGTCACCCGCGCCCGTGCTCACGGAGCCTGAGCCCGTGGCGCTGCTTCGCGGAACGCTCGCGGTAGCCGACAAATATGCAACGCAAGTCGGAATCGGCTACGACACCAGGAAAGTCTTCCTCGTGGAGGACGCGACGATCGACGGCGTGAAGTCTCCCCCGGTGCTCCTGACTGCGACCTTCAAGACCTCAGTGGTCCGCAGTAGCGATGGCTCGACACACAGCTACACGAGCCTCGCCGTAGGCCAGAGCGTCGAAGCACAACTGCGCGGACTCGACCTGACCGTGACACCGGTCGACGCGATCGCTTCCCGAATCGAGATCCGGTGAGGCGTCTGCGCACGTGAATCCGAAGGCGATTCTCAGTTCGGTGTCGGCAACCGGACAAGAGGCAAGAGCATGACGTCAACTGCACGTCGACGAAGGTTGTCATACCGAACCCTGTCGGACTCGTTGTGGAGGCCGTCCGAGGCCGAAGGCTATTTCTTCGGCTTCTTGTAACTGGGATTCGCTTCCTTCCATGCCTTGACGAACTGGCGCGAAAAGGCCTTGGTGAATCGATCGGCAGGTGTGCCCCGCCGGTTGAACGCAGCAACGACCGATCCTCCGTACGGCGCGGCAGAGGCCAGCTGGCCGGCGCTGAAACCGTTGCCGTCCGGGCCGTAGCTCATAAGCAACCGCCAGCGATCCGGTGCAATGGGCTTGATGACAAAGCCGTCATACACGATGTCGACCTGTGCCTGAGGACCGACCACCGTCTGCGTCGTTGACGTGCTCCCGGCGGTCGACCCGGTCGACGTGGTTGTGGCGACGATGGTCTGGGTCGTCGACGATTCGACAATGAAGAGCACGAGCACGTCCGCCACGTCGGGTGTGTTGACGATCTCGAGATCGGGGATGTCCTTGTGAATGATCTTGATAGCGTTGGTACGCATTCGAATGTCGTACCCAGTGTCTAGGAACACTCGACGCGCTCCCTTCAGATCAATGGACGAGCCGTATTCCCAAGTCACATTGGGCGGCGGCGTCCAACCAGGCCCCTGTGCCGTCGCGATCGAGCACGCAACCGCGAGTGCGAGGAATACTGCCGTGAGACGCTTCATCATGGCGCGATCACTCCCATTACCGACATTGGCGGCAAGCTAGCTTGCCGAAGATTGTGCAATTGAACACGATTCGTGAACATCCGGTTCCACAATGAAAGCTACAAACTCCACTGAAACGGACCGACCGTGAAGGGCGCATCAGTTCGAAGGGCATTCTCGAGGCACTCGCCACGGATCGCATTGGATAGGTGGTCGGCTTCTGGGACGCGAGCAGAATCGTCCTGCGTTGCCTCTTGGAGCCAGAGACAATTCGGGCGAAAACACTTCATAGGACGTCGTCGCAACTCGCAGTCAGGTGGGGAACTGCCGTCGAGGCGACCGGCGCCTTTTTGTCACGCATCAGCAGTCCTTCGCGTCGAAGCCGACTTCGTCAGGCAAGATCTTGCAGTTCCAATGCCACTCGCAATGCCCGGTTCAGTTCGTGACAGTGCGCTCCGAGAGTGCCCCGTCAAAGTGAGCGACGATTTTGCCAAGTCCACGGGCCTGTCGCAGTGAATGATGCTCTCCTGCTTCAAGCCGTCCGCGTGTCGCCCTTCGCCGGCTTCGGTACTCGGTAGAGATAGCCGCTTCACGAACTGGCCCGGCAATCGAGCACGTTGCTCGTTTCCGCGTTCATCTCGTCCGCTGTGGCGGTCCGGCTGAAGCTCCGCGAGTCTATCTGGAGCGCTCTCGTGTCCAGCGCAGGAACTCTATGAGAGTCTGGAAAACCTCAAATTGGCACGGATCGAACGTCGGAGTGGAACTGCGGCACTGGAGAGAACTGTGGGACGTGGATGGGTGCAATTTGTCTTCGGATGGCTATTGATTCTCCGAGCAGAAATGGAGAGGGCGGGTACGAGGGCATGCGAAAAAGACATTCTGTTCG
>CAZXLQ010000315.1:1402-5623 GCA_964641945.1 uncultured Clostridia bacterium | reverse complement strand
GGCCAAGGCTGTTACTGCATCGTCGGCGGGCAACCTCACGAGAGCGGGTGCACGGACGGCTTGGACAACGATAAGGACGCGACGATCGATTGCCGAGACTTCGACTGTGGGCCGTGTACGGGTGCGAGTACGTGTTGTCCCGACGGTGCCTGTCGCACGAGTTGCTGATCCGAAACATCGAACCGGTTCCCGCTTTGTCGATCCAAAACTTGTTCGTGTGACGAAGGGGATGGGCACGGGAACGAGGCGACATGCAGCGTACCTGCCTGCGCTTCCTAACAACGAGGATCTCAATGCATAGCAATCATGCGATTATCGTCGTTTGGACGGTCATGCTGGGCGCCTGCGGCGATGATGGTGGCTCGAGCGGCGCCATCTGCGGCAATGGAAATGTCGAGGATGTCGAGCAATGCGATGACGGAAATCGCACCGGCGGCGATGGATGTGCTCCGGACTGCCGCACCGAGAACGGGGTGTGCGGGAACGGCATCGAGGAGGCGAACGAGGAGTGCGACGACGGCAACACGGCCGGTGGCGACGGTTGCAACGCGCAGTGCCGGAGCGAGAACCCGATGTGCGGCGACGGCGATGTCGAGGGTACCGAGCAATGCGACGACGGCAACACGTCGGGGGGCGATGGTTGCTCCGCCTCCTGCCAGCGCGAAGCGGTCGCCGAGAGCGAGCCAAACGACGACGGTCAGGTCGCATCGCAGACCAACGACTTCAGCTCGACGAATGCCCAAGGTCCTTACATGACCGACACGCTCGTCAAGGCGGCGATCAACCCGACCGGGGACGACGATTGCTTCGCGGTGAAGAACGCGAGTCTCGCGAACGCGATCATTCGTTTCGAGACTTCCGGATCGAACGGACCGGGGAGCTGCGGGTTTGCCGTAAGAACCCGCATCACGATCCGCGATGCAGGAGGCGCTCAGCTCGCGTCCAACGATGACGGAGGTATGGATGCATGTTCCCTCGTCACGCATACGGTCCCAGCCGGCGCGACCGTCTACGTGCACGTGACGGAGGTCGGTGACCAGTTACCGATCTCGACGTACCACCTCGACATCGACTTTCCCTGATGCCGGCAACAACGTGATCATCGAAGCCTAGTGCGTGATGTCGCAGTCTATCCGACAGCGGATTGGTCGAGCGTCTAAACACGCCGGCAAAACCTTCCGCTCGCGACGGAGCACGATCGAATCGTTCGCAGTATCATCGGCATTGCTTACCCCATGATGTTCTGCAGCACGTGCAGTCGTGATTGGGACAGCGCCGAGCGTTGTCCCGACGATGGAACCCTCCTCGTCGACCGCAACGTGGTCGTGGCCAGCGGTCAACTCGCGGTGGCGATCGATCACGTTGCGGACGAACCCTCGGAAGAGTTGTCCGTCGGGACCACCGTCGGAGAGTATCAGATCGAGCGGTTGATCGGCACGGGTGGGATGGGGATGGTCTACGCCGCGCGGCACCTCGTGATCGGCAAGCGGGCTGCGATCAAGGTGCTCGGCGCGAAGCACTGTGCAGACCGCGCGGCGGTTGCTCGGTTCGTCCAGGAAGCGCAGGTGGTCAACCAGATCGGCCACGGCAACATCGTCGACGTGTTCGCGTTCGGGACGCTCGGGGATGGACGGTCGTACCTGGTGATGGAGCTCTTGCGGGGCGAGACCCTGCAGACACGCCTCGAGCGTGCGCCGATGTCGGTCGCCGATGCGATCCCGATCATCGTCTCGTTGACGCGCGCCCTCGAAGCCGCGCATGGCGCGGGCGTGATCCATCGGGACCTCAAGCCCGAAAACGTGTTCTTGGTCGAGGAGGATGAAGGGGTCCGCGTCAAGTTGCTCGATTTCGGCATCGCGAAGCTCTCGGCCTCGAAGGGCGCCAGCGTGAGCCGGACGGCCACGGGAACCACGTTCGGGACGCCGCTGTACATGTCACCCGAGCAAGCGCGAGGCATGGAGATCGATGCGCGCACGGATCTCTATTCGCTCGGCGTGCTCGCCTACCAGATGGTCTGTGGGGTGACTCCCTTCGAGGGCGAGGCATCCGTGGTCGAGGTCATGACCGCACATATCACCAAGCCGCCTCGGCAGCCGAGCCAGATCACGTCCGACCTTCCCGCCGTCGTCGACACCACGATTCTGGAGTTGCTTGCCAAGGACCCCACGCAGCGGCCCACGCTGCAGGAGGTGCGGCGCCGGTTGACTCGGCTCGCGACGAATCCCTTCGTCGGCGGACCCGTTCCTGGATCGGTCCCCGTCGCGGCGCCAACCACGCCGACGATGTCGTTCCAGACATCCGTCGAAGTCGGAGATGATGGCGACGAGGCCGAGCGGGTCTCGCGACGTGGATGGATCAAGTGGGTCGCAGTGGCTACGGCGCTCTGCGGTGGCGTCGTGGTTTGGGCGGTTACGCGGGATCGAGAGACCCCGACGTCGCCACGTTCCCTTCCAACCTCGACAGCGCCAACGCCGATGCCGCGGGACGTGTCCTCTCCACCTCCGCCGCCCTCGGCTTCGCTGGCATCACCGTCGGACAAGCCAGGCTCCGCGGGACAACCCGAGATCGCAGCCGGGATCCTGGAGCTCAGCGTGCACCCACCGACGACTGCGATCGTGATCGACGGACGTGCGATCGAGCTCGTGAACGGCAAAGCTCGTGTCGAGCTCGCGCCGGGCTCGTATCATCTCGTGGGTACCGCGAACGGCTACCAGCCGCTACGACAACGACTCGATGTGGTCGAGTCGCGGACGGTGTCGTCGACGATCCGCCTTCGCCCGCGCGCGCCGCGAGCCAAACAAAACGTCGAGGTCGACACGGGCAGGAGCACGGATGAAGATGCCGTCGTCGATCCGTTTGCGAAGCGAGCGAAACAGCCATGAAGCGAATCGCGATCGCGTGCGTGCTCGCTTGCGCGTTCCAGCACGCAGCCTCGGCCCAGCCCAACGCCGATCGGGCCGTTGCCCTCTACGAAGAAGGCAAACGCCACTTCGACATCGCTAACTATCGCGCGGCGATCGTCAGCTGGAAGGAATCCTACTTGCTGTCGAGCGAGCCACTCCTGCTGTTCAATATCGCACAAGCCTATCGCCTCGGCGGAGATTGCGCGCAGGCCAACCGATTCTACGCGAACTACAAGCGAGCCGTGCCCAAGCCGGCGAACCAAGTCGAGCTCGAAAAGGCGATGGAGAAGTGTGCGGGGATCGAACCGGCTACCGGTGACGTCGACGATAAGAGCGAGCCGCCCCCAAAACCGTTACCAACTCCGGCTCCAAACACGGCACTGCCTTCAGTCCCGCCCAGCGTCGCCAACACATCACCGATAGATCGCTACGCCGATCGCGGCCGGACGTTCCGGATCGTCGGGCTCTCCGTCGCAGGCACCGGTGTCGCTGCCGGGGCGGTCGCGGTTCTGTTCGCGCTACGCGCGCGCGATAAAGCCGACGAGTTGGGAGGACAGCCAGCTGGTACGACGTGGAGCGACACGCACGTCGAGGCAGAGCGTACCGGCAGAACCGCGCAAACGCGTGCACGTGTGTTTGGCGTCATCGGCATCGCGGCGGCGATCACGGGTGGTGGACTTTGGTGGTACGGACGCACGCGCTCGCACGTGAGGCTCGATGTCGCGAGCAGTGGCGCCGCGACGGAGGTGACGCTCTCATGCGCTTTCTAGCTCCGAGTCTCGTCGTCGCCATCGCCACCGTCACGAGCAACTGCTACAGCCCCGGATTCGACGATTGCCAGTTCAAGTGTGGCACCGGTGACGCGTGTCCGGTCGGGATGCGGTGCGTGAACGGATTCTGCCGGGAGACGTCGGCGAGCGGGGTGTGTTCTTCCGGACCGATAATCGACTCGAGTGGCGGGGACGGCAGCGGCGATCCATGTCCCGGTGCGCCGCAGCCGCCTTCGGGATGTGGCGCGAAGTTCGGGCTCCTCGGTGGAGGCTGCGGTGTCGTCTGCGAAACCAACAAGTCGCAGCAGGAGGCGAAGTCAGCGTGCTCGAATGCAGGTTGGCGGCTCGCGATCCTCGATTCGGCCGCGAAGCTCGACCAGGTGCCGACCGCGATGGGTTCGTACTGGGTCGGTGCCTCGCGGATGACGACGACGTGGCAGTGGGACACGGGGTCCACCGTCGCCGGTGAGTGCTGGGCACCGTCCAACCCGACGACCAACACCATCACGTGCGCCTCGATGATCGGTTCCAGCCGACGGCTGACCAAC
>CAZXLQ010000315.1:0-1302 GCA_964641945.1 uncultured Clostridia bacterium | reverse complement strand
CGCGTCCGCGGCGCAGTGCCGCACCTCGGTGGAGACGCAGACCGAGGCGTCGTGCCAGAGCACGTGCACGACCGAGCGGACGAAGATCGTCGCGGAGGCGTCACTCGCGGGGAGCCTGCTTGGCGACATCGATGCGGAGAGCCTGCGCGCCGCTGCGTTGGGCAAGTTAGCCGTCGATCTGACGTTCGACCGGAGCGAATAGGGGACGACATCGGAGTGAAGGGGCAGTGCGAGCCCGCTCTCGTAGCAGCGAGCGATCTCTTCGCACACGACCGCGGAGCGTCCGCGTCGGCACCCCATACTCCTCCGGCGGCAACCAGACTGACGCTCGCCTGTGACGTTCGGGACAGATCGTCGATCGGGGACGCCACACGCTCGCATTCCAAGGCGGACGACGTCGGGCTCGTCGAGCAGCAACACCGTGCCCTGCGGCGTGCCGCCCGTCGACATCTTGCCCTGGAGGTTTCCGAGGTCGTCGTAACAACAAGTCCGAAGTTCCGAGCATCGATCTCGATGTCGAGAGGTGTCGATGCCGATCCGACAGTTGGTCGATTGACCAAATGCGTCATCGGTGCTACACGAGATGAGTGCGATTACATCGGCTCGTTCGGGACCTTCGCCGGATCGTCTCCGGAAGCGAACGCCCGGTGTTCACCGAGTACGCGCGCGTGGGTCCGACGAAAGGCCGGACGATGCGCCTCGTGCGAGTCGACCGCCTCACGGCGGATGCCGTGGCGCTCGAGCTGAGCGATCCCAGCGGCGCGCAGCTCGACTTTCAGCCGGGGCAGTTCGTCACGGTCGTCGTCCGGATCGGCGATGCCGAGCACCGACGTGCCTATTCCATCTGTTCCCCATCGCACACGCGAACGTCGATCCGGATCGGCGTCAAGCGACTCGACCGCGGCATCGTGTCGACGTTCCTGTGCGAACAGACGCACGTGGGCGATCGGATCGAGGTGCTCGGGCCGTCCGGCACGTTCACGGTTCGACCCGATCCCGAACAGGCGCGACAGCTCGTGTTGATCGCAGGGGGCAGTGGGATCACGCCGCTGTTGTCGATCGCGGAGAGCGTTCTCGTGGCGGAACCCGCATCGAGCGTCGTGCTCGTGTTCGGAAACCGATCGCCGGCCGACGTGATGTTCCGCGGCGAGCTCGAGCGCCTCGCGACGATGTCGCCCGGGCGGTTCGTCGTGCGGCACGTGCTCGAGACGGTCACACCCGACGTCACGGCGCGATGCGGCCGCCTGACGCGCGAGATACTCGCCGAGGAGCTCGCCACGCTCTCGCTCGCGGCCCGCGACG
>CAZXLQ010000314.1:0-5644 GCA_964641945.1 uncultured Clostridia bacterium | reverse complement strand
CGTCCGTTCGCAACGACGAGTCTGCGATTTCAGACACCGTCCGTGGGACGCTCGCTACCGCTCGCGGCTCGAGGAACGGGGAGCGTTCAGCCTGGTAGTGCACGATGAGGGAGATCCCCGTTTTGCCGTGACAGGCGTGTGAAGGCGTCGCGCCTCTACTCGCAAGGCTTGCCGTTCTTGCCGAGCTGTCTGCGCACGGCGTCGCCCACTGCGGTATCGAATTTCGCGCTCGGATCCCCCGGGTTCGCCGCAATCCGCTCGCGGTACGTATCGCGCAGACGCGCCAGGTCGAGGATTGCCGCGCGCAGGTTCTGCCGCTCGGCGATCCGCCGGTCGACCTCGGTCCGCAGCGCCTTCGGCGACAGTCCTCGCAGGTCTCTCGGCAGGTCGGACGGCGCTACGTCCTCGAGCTTCAGCTCTCCGTTCTCGATGGCCTGCAGGAAATCACCTGCGTACGCACCGGAATTCACGGCCTTGTTCACCGCGCGGTCGGCGGCAACCGCGCGCGCGTCGCGACCGGAGGCGTTGCGTTCGAATTCGGCCTGTCGCGAGGTGGCGGCTTCCTGCGCGGCACTGGTGCCGTACGGCGTGTACGTGGCGCCGATGCGTTTCCCGAGATCCGCGAGGACCGCGTCATACGGCGTGCGAAGGCTGACGGCGACCGTCGAATCGGCCGGAATCGGGAAGTAGTTTCCGGCGCCGCGCGCCGCGATCTGCGTCCAGGCGGTACGCGTTGTCACATCGTCGCCGCATTGGATCGCGTGGACGACGATGCCTCGCGCCATGGCCGAATTTACGGTTTCGAGGACGTCGGGCTCGTCGGCGTAAGCATGCGGCGGCGCATCGCCGACAAGGAAGACGACCTGCGAGAGTCCCGCAGTGGCCGGCGTCCAACCCATCTCGTTCACCGCATCGGCGAGCGCACGACGAACGTTCTCCGGCGTGTCGCCGCCGCCGGACGCATAGAGTCCGTTGAGCGTGACCCAGACGAGGTCGAGGTCGGCCGTAAGCGGCAGGATCATCGTCTCGTAGTCGTCACCGCGATCGCGATAGGCGACCAGTCCGATTCGTACGTCGGGCCGGCATCCGGTGCGCTGTATCTCGTTGACGATGCTCCAGATTCTGCGCTTCGCTCCGTCGAGCAATCCGCCCATCGAGCCGGTCGTATCGATCGCGAAGACGATCTCGACGGCCGGGCGGGTGGACGTGCGCTGCCAGGGCGCCGCGGGAGCGGCTCCGGTTGCCAGCAGCCGAGCTCTAGTCATGGGAAGGGCGGCCTCCGAGGAGGCCGTGGCTGTCAGCGATTCACTCTCAGTCGCGGCATCGACGGCTGCCGATGCGGATCCTTCACCGTGTGTGACTTCGACCGTTTCTGCGAGGCCTGCCGACGAGGGAATCTCGGCGCCATGAACTACGCCGAGGTCGGCGCCGGTAACGACTGCGGACTCGCTCCGGCCCACGGATGTTCCCATCGTCGAGTCTTTGTTGTCAGCGCCGTTCAGAGTGACGAGCGCGAGAGGATTTCGCGTGATGGTCGGAAGTGTAGCGGGCCGGACGCCGCTGATCGCCGAGCCACCTCCCCAGCCACCGCTACCGCTTCCACTACCGGACCCGCTTCCGAATCCGACGCCCTCGCCTGAACCGGCGACACGGCCATATTCGGCGCTGGCTGTACCGACGGTCGTCTGAAGTTCTTCGTTGACCTCGGTCGTGCCGTCGGGAGCTTCCGTAGCGACGTTGACGCGTTTCGGGTCTCCGCCCGCTGTCACCGGCGTTTCGTCGACGGCGACGAAGGACGTGAACGGCGTCATCAGCCCGAACTCGAGACCGAGCGCCGCGATCCGCTCGTCGATGGCGTCGCGGGGCGATCCACTCAGGATTCCGGCGTAGTCCTCGCGCGATACGGCGGTCACCTTCTGTCGCGCCCAGAGCGTTGCGATGGCATCGGCGCCGGAGGTCGTTTCCGGAAGTACGACCGGCACCTCGCGGACGACTTCGCGCCCGCCGGCGTAGCCCCGGATCCGGATCGTGCCCGATGCGGGCGCGCCGTAACGCGCGGCGACGACGACCGGCTTCGCGCTGAACACGTCGGGAATGCGCTCGGGCAGCACGTCGGTGACGGGCAGCCCGTTCCAGTCGATCGTCACGTCGGTCAGTAACGGGTTGCGTACGCGCTCGTGGAACGTCTTAGCAACCTGTTCGCCGTCGTCGGTCAGCATGGCGTAGGCAACTTCGCCCCGTCCTTCGGCAGCCATCTGGTCGAGAAGGAAGCGGTTGACGGAGTTGCCGACCCCGATGGCGAAGATGCGCGCGTTCGCGTGTTTCCGGATTTCGGAGAGGATCTCGAGATCGTTGCCGACGTAGCCGTCGGTGAGGAAACAGACTATCCGGACGTGATGCTCGGCATCGGACGGATCGAGCGCGGCCCGGATGGCCGACATCATTTCGGTGCCGCCGCCTCCCTGTGTGCCGGAGAGCAGTTGCATCGCGACGGCGCGGTTTGCGACGTTCGCCGGAACTGGCTCGGGAAACAGGATGCGGGTGGATCCCGAAAACGTGATGACGTTGAACGTGTCGTCGGGATTGAGCCGGTCGATCGCGTAGCGGACGACCTCCTTCGACTTCTCCATCGGCAGGCCGCTCATCGAGCCCGATGTGTCGACGACGAAAACGACCTCCTTCGGCGTGAGGTCGGCCTCCGCAACGCGATCGGGCGGCTGCAGGATCAGTGTCACGAAGCCACCGCGCGCGTCGCGGTGCGCGAGCACGGCGTCCTCGAGCTTCCTGCCGGCGACGTCCCACGACAGGATGAAGTCGCGGTTCGGGATCTCGTCGCGCGCCGCGAGATGGACGACGGCCGAGTGATCGCTCCTGGGCGTGGTCTCGATGGCGTGCAGTTTCGAGGCGACGGCCGACACGGGAACTCCGGCATCTATGCGCACGTCGATCGAGACGTCATGGCCGGCGCGCGTATCGGACTTCACGGTGCTCGTCGACAGCCGCGTCATCGACTCGTCGGCCTTGCCGGCGGCGGCCGGTACGTACCGTTTGCCGACGACCATCGGGAATACGAACTCGACGCGTCCGTCCTCGTAGTCGAGCGTTTCGACGTAGCTGATCGTGACGTCGACGCGGGCTCCGGGCGGGATGTTCGCGACCGACTGGGTGAAGACGTTCGGTCGCTCCTGTTCGAGGAGGCTCGCCGCGCGCCCCTCGGCGCGGGCGGTTTCGTAGGTCGCGCGCGCCTCGTCGCGACGGGCGATGCGGCCCGCGATCGTGCGGTCGCCGATCTTCATGGTCATCCGGTCGACGGCGGCGTCCGCCGCGAGCGGGAAGAGGTAGACGGCCTCGATGGTTTCGTCGAACGGATTGACGAAGCGCTGGGTGACGGTCACGCGGGCGACGAGCCCGGCGACGTCCACGTCGACGTCGGTGTGCTCGAGGGGGCACGGCGGACGGAGTTTTCCGGTGGCGTCGACGGCTCGCAACTGGCCCTCGGTGGGGTCGTCCGATGCGGGCGTCGCGGCTACGGCCGGGAGTGAGTTTGAACCGAGCAGACAGAAGAATAGCGTCGCGACAATGATGAGAGCGCGCATGGAGTCCTCCACGTAACGAGCTGGATTGAGCGCACTGTCGCGGCCGCGACGTGCACCCGAATCAACGCGGTGCTACGCGAGATCTTTCGGGGGAGAGACTCTGCGCCTTTGCGAGACCTTTTCGTCTTTGCGAGAAACTCTTCATGCGCACGAAGAGTTTCCCGCAAAGGCGCAAAGGACTCGCAAAGGCGCAGAGGTCGAGGATCAGGGTTTGAGGATCAACCGGGAACCGGATCTCACGAGCGGTGGTCTAATGTGTTCATCCATGGACCTCAATTCCGAGATCTCGCAAATCGCATTGCGGCCGGGGCGTGCGCGCCTGCTGACGATGGCGCTCGTGCTCGCGCTCTCTGCGATTGCGGCATGCTCGACCCCGAGAACCGCACCTCAACCGAGCTTGAGCGCGCCGGCATCATCCGAGTCGGCGCGCGCTTCGCTCGAGGAGATCCGTGGGACGATCGAATCGCTTCGCCCCGTTGGCGTGGCACTCGCGGCACCTCAACCTGGAGACTGGCGCGAGCGATTCACCGAGCCGGCTCAGACCTTCGACGAGTACCTCGCATCCGAGCCTTCGGTGGCGCGCGACGATCGCCGCAAGCTCTACGTGCAACCGCTCGGCGAGTTTTCGCCGGCGCGAAGGAAGATCGTCGACCTGACGGCCGAGTTCCTCGGCGATTACTTCGGACTGGAGGTCGTCACGCTTCACCCGCGTTCGCTCGACACGGTTCCGTTCGACTCTCAGCGCGAGGGCGTTACGGGACGTCAGATTCTCGCCGGATACATCGTGGATCGAATGCTCGCCCCAGAGGTTCCAGCCGACGGCGCGGTCCTCGTCGGACTGACCGACGTGGATCTCTATCCCGAACCGTCGTGGAACTTCGTGTTTGGCGTCGCAAACCTCAAGGCGCGAGCGGGCGTCTGGTCGATGGCAAGACTGGGATTCCCCGACGACGGCCCGGCATCGTTCCGGCAATGCCTGCTGCGAACGCTCAAGATTGCAACCCACGAGACGGGCCACGCATTCTCGCTTCCGCATTGTGTGCTCTACCGGTGCTCGATGAACGGATCGAACTCGCTCGACGAGACGGACAAGTGTCCGCTCGATCTCTGTCCCGAATGCACGGGCAAACTCGCCTGGGCCACTGGTGTCAGTGCGAGGGTCCGCCTCGAGAGAATCGAGGCTTTCTGCAAGCGCAACGGCCTGAAATCTGAGGCGGAGCTTGTGAGCAAGTCGCTCGCGGCGATTGCCAGGCCGGCAGTGCCTCGGTCGGCTCCCGACTAGGAGGAAGTGAGCGTGCAGGTCACCGCGGAGATTCGATGGTTCTGGCCGGACGGTGCTTCGACGTCGCGCTTCGACTGGTTCGTCTCGTCGCAGCGACACGATGGCCCACCGGCGGAACCTGCCTCGCGGACGGACCGCTATCTCGTCGACGGGGTGCAGCCGGAGCTCGGAATCAAGATGCGGGGCGGCAGGTCTGGCGTCGAGATCAAGGGACTCGTCGACGCGCGAGCCGCGGTCCTCACGAGTCCGCCGTTCGACGGTGCGATCGAGATCTGGTCGAAGTGGTGGACCGTGGACATCGGGCTCGATGCCGGACGCACCGTGGAAGTGGAGAAGCGGCGCTGGGTGCGGGCTTTCGACTCGACGGGACCGAAGCCCGTCGAGGTGTCTGAACTCGTCCCGGCGTGGTACCGCGGGACGGCCGAGATGCCGTCCCGAGGCTGCAACGTCGAGGTCACTCGAGTTGCAGTGCCGGAAGGCGACGTGTGGTGGACGATGGGGTTCGAGGCTTACGGCGCGCTATCGACGGTCGTCGAGGATCTGGTCGCCGCGGCGGGAGTAATGGCCGACCGGCGACCGCCGGAACTGTCCGGCGCGGTGTGCCGGTCGTATCCGGCGTGGCTCGGCTCGATCGTCGTCCAGGGGGCGTGAAGGCTGCATCAGAACCGCGAGCGGTAGCGAGCGGGCCAGCGGACTGACGTCAAGACGAATCTGCGGTTTCAGGCACCGTCCGTGGGACGCTCGCTACCGCTCGCGGCTCGAGGAA
>CAZXLQ010000313.1:0-5662 GCA_964641945.1 uncultured Clostridia bacterium | reverse complement strand
CGGGGACGTTCCGCCGCAAGGCTCCGATTCAACGACTCGACGATCCGCGCGGCATACCCGCCAGCGATCGAAGCCGTATTTGCATTCGTCGCGTCGAGGAGGAGCTGGATCGACGCCGTTTCACCCCGGATCCGGCGCTCCGCGAAGTCGTAGGGAATGATCAGCGCCGCATCCGCTTCGCCGTTCGCAATGGCCTCACCCGCCTGCTCGCTCGAAGGGTACTGGGCAGGAATGAGAAAGGAGCCGCTCTCGCCGAACGCCGACACGAGCTGCCGGCTCTCCTGCGTGCGGCTCTCGTCGACGACGGCCAGCTTCAGCCCGGTTACCTCGGGGTTCAGTGCGAAGCCGAACAACAGCAACTGGAGCGTCGGCGGAACGATCAGCATCACGACGAGACGGCGGTTCCTGCCTAGCTGCGTCAGCTCCTTGATGAAGAGAGGAGCGAGGCGCCCGTTCAGCAGCCGGTTAAGCATCGCCCTCACGCCGCCACCTGCATTCTGCGCATCCGCTTCCATGCGACCAGGAAGAAGACGAGGCCGATCGCAGACAACACGATCGGTACGTGCCACATCGCGGACCATCCGGCGCCGCGAACGAATGCATCGCGCGACAGCTCGATGTAGTACCGCGCCGGAACGAACAGGGCAATCCAGCGGAGCGCCGCCGGAATGTTCGAGATCGGGAAGATGAGGCCGGAGAGCAGGAACGACAGCAGGAAGCCCACGATCTGCACGAGCTGGATCGCCGCCGCCTGATTCGGTATCGCAGCTCCCACCATCACACCGAACGAAACACAGCAGAACAGATAGGCCACCGTTCCTACGAGAAGCGGCGTTGGGTCGGCCACGAACCAGATGCCGAACATGAAGCGCAGCACGGCGACTCCGATCATCCACTGCGCCACTGCGACCAGCCAGAAGGCGACAGTCTTGCCGATCAGGTATTCGTGCGCCGAGATGCTCGACGCGTAGACCTGCAGGATTGTCTTCTGCTCGCCCTCGCGGGAGAGCGCCAGGGCCGCCAGAAGGGGCGGGAAGAGCGCAAACATCACGGCGAATGCGCCGGGACCCACGAACCGCTTCGAGTCGCGTCCCGGGTTGAACCAGAGGCGCGTTTCCGGCCGGATGGCCGGCGCTGCACCGGAGCGCTGCGACCGGGCGAAGTTGGCCGTGACACCGAACGCGTTGCCGCGCAGAACGTTAGCCGTGTTGGCGTCGGTCGCGTCGACGAGAATCTGGATCTCGGCCGGCACGCCGCGGATCGCATCCCGTTCGAAATTCTCGGGGATGATGATCGCGGCACGGGCGTCGCCGCTGTCGAGCGCGTCAATCGGCTGCGAGTCCGAACCTAGCTCGACGACGCGAAACGTCAGCGTCTGTCGCCAAGCATCCGAATAAGCGCGCGAAAACGCGGTCTGGTCCAGGTCCTGGATTACGATCGGCACGTCCGTCACGGTCAGGGAGAGAGCCGTTCCGAAGAGCGCGAGCAGAATCTGCGGCAGGACGAGCGCGAGAAACAGGACGAGCCTGTCGCGGCGCACCTGCGCCAGCTCCTTCCGTGCCTGCGCGAAGATGCGCTTCACGATGCCTCCGCCGCCGCTTCGTCTCGCGATCGATGGACTACATCGATGAACACGTCCTCGAGCGAAAAAGTCGTCTCCTCGATGCGCAGGACCTCGACCCGAGCCTGATTGAGAAGGGCGCGAATCTCGGTGGTCGCATCAGTCACCGGAGACTCGGACTGCACGTGAACGCGGTCGCCGAACTGCGAAACGCGATCGTGCCCGAGAGCGTCCCGCAATGCGAGCGTCGCAACTCGCGCGTTGTCGACGATGATCTCGAAGAGGCGGCCGCGCATCATTGCCTTCATCTCGGTCGGCGACCCTTCGGCGACGACTTCGCCGGCGGCCATGAAGCCGAGGCGGTTGCACTGTTCCGCTTCCTCCAGGTAATGCGTCGTCACGAGCACGGCGACGCCACGGTCAGCCATCGCATTGATCATCTTCCACAGCGCGCGACGGGCCAGCGGATCGACGCCCGACGTCGGTTCATCGAGAAACAGCACGGAAGGCGCGTGCATCAGCGAGGCGCCGAACGCAACGCGCTGCTTCCAGCCGCCGGGCAGCGATGCCGTCATCGAGTGTTCCCGGCCCTCGAGGCCAGATGCCTCGAGCACCCAGGCTATCCGGCGCTCCCGCTCCTCACGCGGCACGCCGTAGACGCCAGCAAAGAAGCGCAGGTTCTGGATGATCGTCAGATCGTCGTAGAGCGAAAACTTCTGCGACATGTAGCCGATGCGCGACCGTACGGCGCCGGACCGTAGCGATCCCCGCTCACCGGTCAGTTCGACGTCGCCGCTCGTCGGCTCGAGCAGGCCGCAGAGCATCTTTATGGTCGTCGTCTTGCCGGCGCCGTTCGCGCCCAAGAGTCCGTACACCTCGCCGTGCCGGACCTCGACGGTGACGTCGCGCACGGCCTCGAACGAGCCGAACGACTTGCGCATCCCGTAGGCGCCGATGGCGACGGCGCCTCGCTCGACCGGGTCGCGTGTTCTGTCGAACGGAAATGCGGGGACGACGATCTCACCGCCAATTGAGCGCAGCACGGCGACGAATGCGTTCTCGAGTGTCGGCGCCTCCGGCTTCAGGGCAGTGAACGTCACACCCTCGCGCTCGAGCGCCTCGCTGGCGATCGATTCTCCCCCTGCCGCGTCGTCGACCATCACGTCGAGGCTGTCGCCGAACCGCTGGGTGTCGCGAACTCCGTCGATGCCTTCGAGAATGTGCTCCGCGGCCTCGAGATTCCCGGTGCGTACCCGTATGCGTCGCAGACGCGGACGCTGCCGGACCTCCGCCGGCGTCCCGGTGTCGTGAAGGCGCCCTTCGTGCATCAACGCGAGCCGGCTGCATCGCTCGGCCTCGTCGAGATACGGTGTCGCCACGACGATCGTCATTCCCGTGCCGGAGAGCTCGGCGAGCGCATCCCAGAACTCCCGCCTGGAGACGGGATCGACGCCGGTTGTCGGCTCGTCGAGCAGCAGCACCTGCGGGCGCGCAATGAGCGCGCACACAAGCGCAAGCTTCTGCTTCATGCCGCCGCTGAGCCGTCCGGCAAGACGGTCGCGAAACTGCAGCATGTCGAACATTTCGAGGTAGCGATCGCCGCGCTCGCGAATCTCCTGGAGGGACAGGCGGCGGAGCTCGCCAATGTAGCGAACGTTCTCCGCCACGCTGAGATCGACGTAGAGACTGAAGGCCTGGGTCAGGTAGCCAACCGTGGCCCGGGCCTCGAGCGGCATCTGGCCGAAGATCGAAACCTGGCCCGAGGACTCGGGCATGACTCCGGCGAGGATCTGGAACGTCGTCGTTTTTCCTGCGCCATCCGGGCCGATGAGGCCGAAGATCTCGCCGGAGCGGACGTCAAGATCGATGCCTCGGACGGCTTCGAGATCTCCGTAGTGCTTTCGCAGTTCCCGAACGCGAATCGCCTGGCCGTCCGCGGCCGCCGCCGATGCAGACTGAGGTTCCGTTGGCGGAAAAGGCGTAATCACCTTGTCCCCGGCGCTGCCGGCCATGCGTCGCCTTCCACGAGGATCTGGCCGTCGGCGGGCATTCCCGGCTTGGCGAAGCCTTCGGCGCCTTTCACGCGCAGCTTCACTCCGAAGACCTGCTTGACCCGATCGTCGCGGAAATAGGTGTTTTCGGGAGTGAACGATGCCTGGGGATCGATGCGGATGACCTCGGCGTCGATAGGCGTGGACGGACTGGAATCGAGGTAGACCCGCGCGGCCTGCCCGATTTTCACGCGACCGATGTCGCCTTCGGGAATGAACCCGCGCATGTAGACGTCGCCGAGGTTTACGATGGTGACGATGGGAGTTCCGGGAGCAAGGACCTCGCCGGGCTCGGCGGCCCGCGTTGCCACGGTTCCTTCGAAGGGCGCTCGCACGCTCAGGTCTGCGCGGCTGGCCTCGGCCTCCTCCACGAGTGCCCGCGCCCTTGCGAGCTCGGACTCGAACGCCGTGATGTCCGTCCGCGCCTGAGCGATCTGCTGCTCGATGGCCGCGGATTGCGATGTTCGAACGGCGGGGTTCTTGAGGCTCGCCGTCGCGGCTTCGAGGGCACCGCGGGCGGCTTCGACCTGCCGGCGCGCTGCGCGCACTGCGGCCTCGAGAGCAGTGGCCTGGGATCGAGTCTGCTTCGCCAGCCGCTCGGGCTCGTGGCCTTCATTCGCGAGTTTCTCGAATCGTTCGGCGTCCCAAACGGCCTGCTGCCAGTTCGCCTCGGCTTGAGCGAGCGTGGCTTCGGCAGCGGCGACCTGTGCGCGGGCCTGCTCGACGCGACCCTGTGCGTCGAGTCGGGACTGATCGACGCCGATACGGCTCTGGGAGAGTTGTTCTTCGAGAACGCCGATTTGCCGGCGAGCCCGATCGAGACGGGCAGCGGCCGCATCGACGCCGGACCTGGCCTGCGCGATGCGAGCGGAAACCTGGTCGTCGTCGAGGAGTGCGACGACCTGTCCGGCCGTGACGCGATCGCCTTCGCGAACGCTGATTTCGCGAAGCCGGCCGCCGACTTTCGCCGAGACGATCGCATCATCGCCTTCGATTCGGCCGCTGACCGAGATGATCCCGGCCGGTTCCGGCGGTGTGCGGAGCGCGAAGTACCAGATCAGCGTTCCGGCGACCGCGAGGAGAGCCAGGACGAGGACGACGCGAAGCGGCTTCGGCATGTGGCCATTTGACCATGAAGGTCACGACAACCAGAACCCCAAGCGGAAGCGAGGGGCCTCCCCGATCCTCCCCTCTCGTTTGCCGAGACTGACGGATCGGGGAAGCCCCTCGCTTCCGGTCGGGGTTCTGGTCAGATCCCCGGCATTGCCTTCTTCAGCGGCTTGAGCAGGAAGAAGAGCACTACCGCCATGATCAGCGCCGCAATCGACAGCATCAGCCAGAACGTCGAGTGCAGCCACTGCGTCCAGAACACGCCGATCTGCGTGAGCTTGTTGCCGATGCCCGTGGCGACGAACCAGCCTCCCATCATCAGACCGCGCTTGCTGACCGGCGCGACCTTCGATACGAGAGAAAGTCCCATCGGCGACAGCATCAACTCACCGAGCGTGAGCACCCCGTAAGCGCCGATAAGCCAGAGAGGCGAAACCTCGAAGGCATACGGATCCGCGCCCGTGACGCTCGCTTCTCCGACTTTCGCTGCAACGAAGAGGATCATGAACGCGAGGCCAGTGAAGACCATCCCGAAGACCATTTTCGTGGGCGTCGCCGGTTCCATGCCCTTCGAGTCGAGCCATTTCCAGAATCCGACGAGCGGGAAAGTCAGCAGGATGACCCACGCCGGGTTGATGAAGTTCGAGAGCGTGCCCGAGACGTTCCACGCCGTGTTTTCGTCGGCCCAGTAGGTCATCGTCGATCCGTTCTGGTGGAAGACCATCCAGAAGACGATCACGACCAGATAGATGACCACGAGCGCTCCCATCCGGCGATTGTCCGGCACCATGTCGATGGCCTGAGGCTCGGGCTTGCTCGACGCGGGAGGAGGCGCGTCCACGGTGACGAGCGCCTTGTCGAAATCGAACTCCGCCGGCTTCGCCGGAGTTGGCGCGGGTTCCTCGATGTACTGCTTGAACTGCCAGAGGATCCAGACCGA
>CAZXLQ010000312.1:0-5668 GCA_964641945.1 uncultured Clostridia bacterium | reverse complement strand
CCGCGCGCCCAATCCGCCTTCAGCCACCACCAACTCGAGCGCTCGGCACGGCCGTCCGCTCGCTGCGCTCGCGGTTATGGTCCTCCGTGACGCGCCGCACGTTGATCGGTGACGCAGCTCACGGACTTCCAGCAGCGCGTTGGCTTACGATGCCGCGCACTTCCCATTCGCCCTTTCGGGTGGCCCTCGAAGTCACTCAGCGAATCGCTTCCCGGGTCTGGGCCAGATTCGATATCCGGATTTTGGAGGGTTAGTTTCAGATGGATTCACGAACCAGAATGCCCGGTCGCCGGGTACTAGCAGTTTGTTGCCTCCTGCTTGTCGTTGCCGGCGCTTCGCCGGTCGAAAGCGATGCGGCTGTTCGCGCACGAAGGGCGACGCTGCAGACGTCAACCAAGGAGGCCGACTTCGCGAGACTCGTCGAGCTCGATGCGGCCATCACCGATCTTCGCGGTCGCCTGGCCGCAAATCCGACGAGTACCCGCATCAGTTCGAAGCTCACCGCTGCAGTTGCGGAGTACGACGCGGTTTCGGCCCGCCTTGGAGGCGACAGGGCGCCGTTGCTGGCGACTTATCCGTCGGCCCCCGCCGAAGTGCCATTGGGCACGAACTTTCCGCCTCCGCCCAACTGCACTCCCGTGTCGGGCACGTTCGCGAGCGGGGCGGTCAACGTTCCGATCCCGGACGGGAACGCTGGCGTGTCCAGTTCGACGGTCGCTGTCGCCGGCATGGGGCCCTTCCTGCTCGACGTCGACGTCACGATCAACGTACCGCATACCTGGAGCAACGACCTCGACATGACGTTGACGTCACCGTCCGGGACGGTTGTAACGCTCACGACCGACAATGGCTCCAGTAATGACAACGTGTTCGCCGGGACGACGTTCGACGACGACTCCAACCCTGCCGGACAGGTACCCTACACGACGAACAACGGGATGGTCACCGATCATGCGTACCTCAACCTGACGGTGGCCACGCCGCTAACGCCGGAAGAGCCGTTGGCCACTTTCTTCGGCGAGGACCCGAACGGAACGTGGACGCTGCGGGCGGTCGACGACGTCGGTGGCGACATTGGGACGATCGTCAGCTGGTCGCTCGCGATGACTGCGTTGACGGCGCCGCCGGGAGTGTTGAACTTCACGGGCTCGAGCGGCACGGTGAACCTGCCGATTCCGGACGGGAGCGGGGTGCCCGCAGTCTCGACGATCGCAATCGCCGGAGCCGGAACGTACATCTGCGACGTCGACGTGACGGTGACCATACCGCACACCTGGAGCAACGACCTCGACGTGACGTTGACGTCTCCCACCGGAACGGTGGTTACGCTTACGTCCGACAATGGCAGCGACTTCATCGATGTCTACGAAGGAACGACCTTCGACGACGACGCGAACCCGGCCGGGCAAGTGCCTTACACGACGAACAACGGGATGGTCACCGAGCACTCGTACTCCGATTTTGTGACAGCTACACCGCTCACGCCCGAAGAAGGACTCGGTGCCTTCATAAGCGAAGATCCCAACGGCACGTGGACGCTGCGGGCGACCGACGACACCGGCGCCGACACGGGGACTCTCGTTAGCTGGTCGCTCGATATCGACACGTGCGCATGCACGCAGATCTCGCTGTGTAACCTGACGTGCCCTGGCGACATCACTACGCAGGCAACGGACCTCAACGGCGCTGTAGTGACGTTCGCGCCGACGGCCAGCAACTGCATCAACGTCGTCTGTGTGCCCCCGTCGGGCTCGACCTTCCCTGTCGGCACCACGGTCGTGACGTGCACCGGCGAGGACGACGTTCCGGGCAGGCCCGGTGCAATCATCACCTCGACCTATTCGAGCGGCAACCTTGCCGTCCCGATTCCGGACCCCGGATCGATTCCTCCGCAGGTAATCACCGTCGCCGACGCAGGCACCGTCACAGACGTCGACGTTCGCGTCCGCGTCAACCACACGTGGGACTCGGACCTCGACATTTCGTTGACCGGGCCCAACGCCGTGACGATCGACCTGTCTAGCGACAACGGCGGCGGCAGCGACAACTACGGATCCGGAAATGCGGACTGTTCGGGCACGCCAACGGTCTTCGACGACGAGGCGGGGACCCCCATCGCATCGGGCACGGCTCCGTTTGCGGGTTCCTACATTCCGGAACAGGCGTTGTCCGCCTTCGACGGCATCCCGGCAGCGGGTAACTGGACGCTCAACATCGCTGACGATCTCGGCGTCGACGCCGGTACACTCTTTTGTTACGAGATCGTCATCACGCGTGACACGGGCAACGGCGGTTCTTCCACGTGCCAGTTCAACGTTACGGTCACGATTCCGTTCGACGGCTGCTGCATCGACGACTATTCGGGAGACATCTTCCGCCAGGTCGTCGCCAGCGTTCCGTCTACTGACCCGCTCTACGGCTACTGGGAATACGAAGTGGCGGCGACCGGCGAGATTTTCTCAGGCATCGCCAACCACGTCGCCTACCGGCCGGGACTTAGCATCATCGTTGACGACAACGACGATCCAGCGGCGTATTGCCACGCCGAAATCGACTTCCCGCGCAACAGGTGCCGCGTTCAGGTCCGCGACATTCCGACCGGACGCAACTTCGTTTTGAGGGATCGCAACCTCAACAACAACGTCTGCACGGAGGTCGAGAGCAAACGATAGGTTCTTCCTCGGAACCCTGAAAGCCAGGGGGGGGGAGTGGGTCCCTTCCCCTGGCCATTTTTTATCTTGCCAGAGGCTATGCCTGAAACCGCAGACCCGTCGTTGCTGAAGGACGACTGCGATCGGACCCGCTCGACCGTCCGTGGGACGCTCGCTACCGCTCGCGGCTCAATAAACGGAGAGAAGCGGAGAGCACGCGCACCGCTCCTCGGACCCCGTTCGTCGGTCCCCGTTTTTCGAGCCGCGGGCGGTAGCGAGCGTCCCACGGATGGTGCCTCAAACCGCAGATTCGTCTCGTGACTCAGCGCACGTCGATTGGTGACGGTGCCCACAGCTTTCACAACACGAACTTCCCTAACATGTGGCGCCTATTGCAAACGCCCGACCGGGCTGCCCTCGACCACATTCAAGGAGACACCGTCAATGACTCGCTTTTCTCTTTTCACACCGCGTTCACATCGGATCCTGCTGGCGCTCGCGCCCCTCTTCATCATCCTGGCCTTCTCGAGCGCGACGTCAGCCCAGGTCAAGTGAGCGCCGTCGACGCTCCCGGTAGGGAGCTTCACGCACAGTGACCTGAATCGCGGATCGAACGATCTCTCGATCGGCCTCGCCTTCGACTACCAGTATTTCAACGAGGCGCAGCAGGGCACCGAGCCGACTGCGAATCCAAAGAATGAGCAGACGATGGTCCGGACTCTGCTCATGACCCTGGATTACCAGATCAATCGCCGGCTCTCTCTACAGGCGATCGCGCCCATCCGGATGGTCGAGGCGCCGAAGGACTTTCACCCTGGTGACCGTCGCCTCAGATCATTCAAGGGGCTCAGCGACATCATCGCCCTGGCCACGGTGAAGCTGAACCTGCCGAAGTCGGCGAGGTCGCCGCAATTTTCATTCATCGGCGGGCTTCGCCTGCCGACAGGAAACGCCGAGCCGGACCACGAGTTCTCGGGCGAGCTCTCTCGCGATCCGGTCCTGCAGGCCGGCCACGGGACCTTCGATCCGGTCGGCGGACTCCGGTACGTCCAGTCATTCCCTGAATTCACAATGTCGGCCGACGCGCTGGGAAGGGTTACCGGCGGCAGGAACGAATACGGCTACCGATACGCGAACGAGGTACAGGCTGGAGTCAGCATCTCGAGGGCGGTCCCGACGCCGGGCTTCCTCAAGAAGGCCGTCGACGTGCTCGCGGTCGGGGCGCGGCTGCACGGGGTGTTGAGCGGTCACGACGAGGATCGCGGCGTGCGCATTTCGAACACGGGCGGGCAGTGGCTATACGTGATTCCGTCGATCTCGCTGACGACGCGGCACGGGACTTCGTATTTCGTGCAACTGCAGGTGCCGCTTCACCAGCGGGTGAGCGGCGGACAACTCGTCTCGAACTATGCATTCACGACGGGCGTCTCGTTCGACCTGACGCGTCCGAGGAGGGTCGAGGCCTCGTCGGGCACGGCAGATAAGCCTGCGGCCGTGCCGGTTTCGCAGGCGCCGGTGATTTCGCGCGGTGATGAAGTGGATCTGAAGGCGCACGTCGTCACCGGGACCGTGACCGTCTTCGAGTTCTACGCCGACTGGTGCCACGTCTGCAGGAGCATCGAGCCCACACTGGGCGGTCTCATCGCCGACACGGGCGCCGCGCTGCGTCGAATCAACATTGGCAACGGGCGGACGGAGGTGACGAAGCAGTACGGCGTCACGGCGACTCCGACCTTCCACATCTACACGGCTGCCGGGGAGGTCTCCAGCATCCTGACGACTGGCGACATGCAGCAGGTGCGCGAAGCCATCGAGAAGGCCAGCGGCCGGTAGGGCGTTGCGCGAAGCGCTTTGGAGAGCGGCGTGAAGCGCCGCTTTGGATCAATCCAAAGCGGCGCTGCGCCCTTGCATCGAAGGTCGGATATGTACGATGTAGGCTGAAGCCGTGACGGACAACTCCCACAAAGGCATGGTCACACGGCTGCTCGGGAGGCTCCGCGACGGCGACGGTTCGGCGCTTTCGGATGTCTTTCCGCACCTCTACCTGGAGCTCCGCCGGATCGCCGGTGCGTGCCTGCGAAACGAGCGGCCCGATCACACGTTGCAGCCTACGGCATTGGTCAACGAGCTGTACCTGCGGCTCGAAGAGCTGCACAGCATCCAGTGGAGCGGGACGACCCACTTCCTGAGCGTCGCCGCCCGGTTGATGCGCCGCATCCTGATCGATCACGCCAGAAATCGGCGCAGCGCAAAACGGGATGGGGCGCTCGAACGCGTCCAACTCGACGACCTGGCAATCTGTTCGGAGTTCGACGTGGAGCTACTGGCTCTCTCGGACGCGCTCGATCGACTCGAGAACTTCGACCAGCGCGCCGCGGAGGGTCTCGTCATGCAGTACTTCGGCGGAATGACGATCGATGAAATCGCGCTTGCGCTGGACGTCTCGACCGCTACTGTTGAACGCGAAGGGCAGATCGCAATGGCGTGGATGCGGAAGGAACTTCGATCGAGTCAGGAACGATCCGAACCCTGACGGCCAGCGACTCCGCTTGCAGCCTCTTTCCGTCGATCGATGTCTCGCCGCGGCATCGACCGGAGTCTTGACGGCTCACACGTCCATAGGGACCGTGTCGGACCGCGTGAGCCTGCCTCGGTCATACTCCAGCTTCCACCCGTCTCCGAGCACATCGCGGGCGCCCGCGAGAGCCTCGCGCTGCGCGCGCCGCAACGACGCCCGCATATAGGCATTGTGCCGGCGCCGGATGCCGTCGGCAGCGCCCGCAAGCCTCAAGCGAGCGTTTCAGGTACTCCGTGACGCCACTTCTCCTGTGCATCGCGACCGCTTCTTCGAAGCACTCTGCAGCATCCACCGCGCGGCCCAGCCGCATCGGCAGCATTCCCTTCGTGAGAATCGCCCGTCCGAGTTCCTCGTCCGGTGCTGTGGAAGAAGCCGCGATCAGCGCTTCGACATACTGTAACCCCTCTATGAGGTTTCCCGTGACGATCCAGTAGTACCA
>CAZXLQ010000311.1:0-5708 GCA_964641945.1 uncultured Clostridia bacterium | reverse complement strand
CCACGGACGGTTGATCGGTTCCGATCACTTCCGTCCTTCCGCAATGACAAGCCTGCGATTTCAGGCTCCGTCCTTGGGACGCTCGCTACCGCTCGCGGCTCAAGGAACGGGGACCAGAGAACGGAGACCGGGCGCTCGACGGAGATTCGGGTGGTCCCGTTTTTCCGTCCTTCCGCAATGACACTGCGCTTTCAGGCGCCGTCCGTGGGCCGCTCGCGCCGCAGCTTCGCAAGCGCGGAGCGCGTCGCGGGCGCGCTCTCGGATCCGGATGGAACCAGGGTCGTAAAATAGTCGAGGTCCGCCGGCTCATCGATGTCGTACCACTCCGGCAACAGCTCGACGGAAAGACCCTTCGCCGCGGCGCGCTCGAGCGTCGCTGCGAGCACTCTCGAAGTGCTCCACGGGACAGCGACGAACAGCGCCGTAGTCGGTCTCCGCAGTCCGATCAGGTAATACCCCCCGTCGCGCGTCGGTCCGATGACCACGTCCGCGCCGCGCTCGAGCCTGTCGAATGCCTCCGAGAAGACCGGCACGGGCAGCGTCGGGCTGTCGGCACCGACGATGACGACGGCGTCAGCGCCCGCCGCGAAGAAATCCTCGGTCGCAGCCGTCAACCGCTGTCCCAGCGTGGTGCCTCGTTGTGCGCGAAGGGCCCGAATGCCAGGAGCGATGGCCCTTATCTCTTCTTCGCCGTCGTCCGGCGCGAAGCAGATCCCGACCGTCGTCGAGGGCCTCGCGTCGGCCACAGAACGGCATAGGGCGATGGTGTCAGCCAGCATTGCCGCGGCAACCTGAGAAGCACCCTCCGGTCCGAGCGCGGGAATCAGTCGCGTCTTCGAAAACCCGGCGCGCGGTGCCTTTGCCATGATCGCAAGAATCTCGAGTCGCGCCTCCGCGCCCGTCACATCCATTTCACCACCGTCGAGGAGCGTCCCGGACGCAGCGAACCGTATCCCGGGCGATTAGCAGCTCTTCGTTGGTCGGGATCACGAAGACACGAACGCGACCGCCTTCCGCCGTGATCTCGCCTTCTACGCCTCCAACCGTCGCCGCATTCTTACCGGCGTCGATCTCGATTCCGAGAAAGGTCATCTCGGCACAGATCCGCCGTCGCACCTCATCGGAGTTCTCGCCGATGCCGCCGGTGAAAACGAGTGCGTCCGCGCCGTTGAGCACCGCGAGGTAGGCTCCGACGTACTTCCGCACGCGTTGGCAGAAGATGTCGATGGCGAGCTGCGCCCGCCGATCCTGATTCGTTCGCGCTTCCTCGAGCAGATCGCGCATGTCGTTCGTCAGTCCCGAGATCCCAAGCAGTCCCGACTGCTTGTTCAGCATGGCGTCGATTTCGTCGAACGACATGCCCTCCTTGTGATGGAGGAACGGGAGGATCGACGGATCGATGTCACCGCTGCGCGTCCCCATGACGAGGCCCTCGAGCGGCGTCAGGCCCATGGATGTGTCAACGGAATCGCCAGCCCGGATCGCGCAGATCGAGCAGCCGTTGCCCAGGTGCGCCGTAATGATGTTCGTTTCGTCGCGCGTTTTGCCCGTCAGCTGCCTGTACCTGAACGCAACGAATCGGTGCGACGTGCCGTGGAACCCGTATCGCCGAACGCGGTGGCGGACGTAGAGCTGGTAAGGCACCGCGTACAGGAAGGCCGGGGCCGGCATCGCCGCGTGAAAGGACGTATCGAAGACGGCTACGTGCGGAACCTCGGCGCCGAAGATGTCACGTGCCGCCGCAATGCCCTTGAGATTCGCGGGATTGTGGAGAGGCGCAAGGTCGATGCAGTCCTCGATCTGGTCGATGACGGCATCGTCGATGATCGCCGACTTCGTCAGCTTCTCTCCGCCGTGGACGATGCGATGTCCGATGGCGTGGACGTCCGCCAGCGCGTTCACTCCATCCGCCCGGACGTCGCCGGATTCGAATACCCGTATCACGTAATCGAGGGCCGCACGGTGATCGCGCAGCGGGGCCGTCCGACGCAGGACCGGTGAACCGGGCACACGGATCGTGATGAGCGACTCGCTGCCAATTCGCTCGACGACACCTGATGCCGACGCACGGTCCTCGTCACGCTCGATGAGATCCAGGTCGGTTTCGACGATCTGGAACTTGAGCGACGAGCTGCCGCAATTGAGGACGAGAACATTCACCGCCTGAACCTCCCATCGCCGTGACCGGGGAATCGCCGCGCGTGCCGCCATCATCGCATGACAGGCGGCCATTTCGTCCACGACCTCCCGGACTTGACCCAGCGGCCAGCCTTCGCCACCATTCGTCCTTCGTCGTGCAGCCGATCCTCCCGGAACTTTCATTCTTGACTGGTCGTTCCAGAATATGCGACATTGTCGCGCGGAGAATCCGGAATGGGGCGACCTAAGTCATTTGAGCTGGACGACGTCCTCGATCGCGCGATCGAGGCGTTCTGGTGCAAGGGATACGAAGCGACCTCGATCCAGGATCTCGTCGACGAGATGGGTATCAACCGCGGCAGCCTGTATGCCACATTCGGTGACAAACACGCGCTTTTCCTCGCGGCGATCGAGCGGTATTACGGTCGGACGCTCGCGGCGACGTGCCACGATCTCGAATCGAGCGAACGCGCGCGCGACGGCATCGAGCACGCAATCCGCAGCCTGGCGACCGGGACGACCCGCGACCGGCGACGGCGCGGCTGTCTGATGACGAACTCGGCCGTTGAACTCGCGCCCCATTGCCGCGACACGGCGAAGACGGTCGCAGCGTATTATCGCCGGACCGAGGATGCCTTCTATGACGCGCTCGTTCGGGCCCGTGCCCAGGGCGACATTGGATCTCCGACCGGTGAGCGGGCGCTTGCACGCTTCATCACGTGCACATTGCAGGGACTGCAGGTCGTCTCAAAGGTCTCGACGGACCGCCAGGCGATCGACGACATCGTGGGTGTGCTCATCGCCGCGCTCGGCTCGGCGCGACCACGCATTACCCGAACGGCCTGAATGCCCGTTCGGCCCCCGCGCGGCGGAGTCGGCGCGCGATACAAATCTGGGAGGAAAAAATGGCGGACGACGCGAAGTACGTAACCTTGACCGATGCAAACTTTGACGCGGAAGTGATCAACAGCACGGAGCCCGTGCTCGTGGATTTCTGGGCAACGTGGTGCGGCCCGTGTCGTGCAATCGCGCCCGTCATCGAGGAACTCGCCAGCCAGTTCCATGGCCGCGTGAAAGTCGGGAAAATGGACGTGGACGACAACAGCGGCACGGCCAACCGATTCAACATCCGGTCGATCCCGACACTGCTCTTCTTCAAGAACGGCCAGGTCGTGGATCAGATCGTCGGCTCCGCGCCGAAGAGCTCGCTCGAAGGAAAGCTCAACTCGCTTATCGGCTGATCGACGGCCGCTGACGACGAGACAGCAACGCGGATCCGGCCCCGAGCCGGATCCGCGTTGCTTTTCGTTCCTATGGTCGTCAGGCCTGGAGCAGCGAATAAGTGACGATCGACGGCGCACCGTCGGCGAGCTCCGGGAGCGCGGCAAAAGCAGCGGCGATATGGGGCGTCTTCATGTGCTCGTCGAGCGCCTCCTGCGATTCCCACCGCTCGAAGAAAGCAAAATCACACGGATCCTGGTTCGCCCGGTGGGCGTCGTACTGCAGGCAACCGGACTCTTGTCTCGTCGCGGCAACGAGCGTCCGCAGCACGTTGGCAAGCTCTTCGTCTCGTCCCGCTTTCGCGCGGACATGGGCAATCACTACGATCATTTGTAGCTCCTCGAACTGGAATGAACTCTGCAGCGGCGGCCATCTTGCCTTACGCAGGACGCGCCGTCGACGGTTTCCCGTCTTCCATGCTTTGCCTGTGGCCGTCGACTGCGCAAGAATGGCCGCCGTCACGATCCCCCCAAGAGAGGAACCCTCAACATGAGTCAGCTCACCGATTCAGCAGCCTGGCAGGCACTCCTGCGCCACCACAACGAGATGAAGTCCGTCCATATGCGCGAACTGTTCGCGGCGGACCCAGGGCGCTTCGACCGGTTCTCGCTTAGATTCGAGGATATGCTTCTCGATTACTCGAAGAACCGCATCACCGACGAGACAATGCGACTTCTTCGCGAGCTCGCCGCCCAGGCCGACGTCAAGGGCTGGACCGAGCGGATGTTCACCGGCGAGAAAATCAATATCACCGAAGACCGCGCCGTTCTGCATGTGGCGCTTCGCAACCGCTCGAATACGCCGATCGTCGTCGACGGCGAGGACGTCACTCCGGCTGTCAACGCCGTACTGGCGCACATGCGGTCCTTCACAGAGTCCGTCCGATCGGGCGAGTGGCGCGGCTACACCGGAAAAGCCATCACTGACGTGGTCAACATCGGCATCGGCGGATCGGACCTCGGTCCCGTCATGGTGACGGAGGCGCTCAAGCCATTTGCAAAACGCGACCTGCACGTCCACTTCGTATCGAACGTCGATGGCACGCACTTGGCCGAGACGCTGCGTGACTTGAGTCCCGAAACCACTCTCTTCATCGTGGCCTCGAAGACTTTCACGACTCAGGAGACGCTCACGAACGCGCAGACGGCGCGATCCTGGCTGCTTGCTGCCGCCGGCGACGATTCGGCCGTCGCGAGTCATTTCGTCGCGTTGTCGACGAATGCGGCGGAGGTGTCGAAGTTCGGAATCGACACGGCGAACATGTTCGAGTTCTGGGACTGGGTCGGAGGCCGCTACTCGCTCTGGTCTGCAATCGGTCTCTCGATCGCCGTCTCGATCGGCATGGACAACTTCGAGGAACTGCTCGCCGGCGGACACGCGATGGATCAGCATTTCCGCACGGCTCCGCTCGAAGAGAACCTCCCGGCAACACTCGCGCTCGTTGGCATCTGGTACAACAATTTCTTTGGCGCCGAGACCGTCGCCATCCTTCCTTACGATCAGTACCTCCACCGCTTTTCGGCCTATTTCCAGCAGGGCGACATGGAAAGCAACGGGAAGTCGGTCAATCGCGACAGCCAGTCGGTGGACGTGTCGACAGGTCCCGTCATCTGGGGTGAGCCCGGGACGAATGGCCAGCACGCCTTCTACCAGCTCATCCATCAGGGTACGAAGATAATCCCGGCCGACTTCATCGCGTCTGTCGAGACCCACAACCCTGCCGGCGAGCATCACGCGATTCTGCTCTCGAACTTCTTCGCCCAGACGGAAGCACTGATGCGTGGCAAGACGGCCGACGAGGCCCGGGCGGAGCTCGCGAGCGCCGGAATGTCGGGCGAGGCGCTCGACCGGCTCGTTCCGCACAAGGTGTTCAACGGCAACAAGCCGACGAACTCGATTCTGCTGCAGAAACTCACGCCGAGGTCGCTTGGGTCGCTCATTGCCCTCTACGAGCACAAGATCTTCGTTCAGGGCGTGATCTGGAACATCAACTCGTTCGACCAGTGGGGCGTCGAGCTCGGCAAGCAGCTCGCTAAGGCCATCCTGCCCGAACTCTCGGGCGACGGGGCGGTTTCGTCGCACGACGCGTCGACGAACGGGCTCATCAACGACTTCAAGGCGCGGCGGCCGAAGGCCTGATCGGAGCCCGTGCGGTATCGAGGGGCCGGCCGTGACATCCGCGGAATACGCGATGCCCGGTCGGCCCGTCGTTTCCCGTCCAGTGGTGGGTCCACACGGCCGGCCGCTCGCTACGCTCGCGGTTCCGGGTCGGCCTGCGGCCGACGGGG